>DKJA01000060.1 GCA_002454505.1 Oxalobacteraceae bacterium UBA6704 | reverse complement strand
GAACAGGGCACGCTGGCGCTGGATCGCGACATCAACAGCTACACCACTTACTGGAAGCTCCCGAACAATGCCGGCAGCACGCCGGCCACGCTGCGCCAGCTGCTGTCGCACACGGCCGGCACCACCGTTCACGGCTTCCGCGGCTATGCGGCGGGCGAGAAAGTGCCGACGCTAGTGCAGCTGCTCAATGGCGCCGCGCCGGCCAATTCGCGCGGCGTGCACATCGCCACGCGGCCCGGCACGAAATACCGCTATTCGGGCGGCGGCTATGAAGTGGTGCAGTATGTGATGACGGAGCGCAGCAAGAAGGACTTCGCGCAACTGCTGCACGACTCGGTGCTGCAGCCGCTCGGCATGCACGACAGCACGTTCGCCCAGCCGCTGCCGCCGGCCATGCTGGCGCGCGCGGCGCTGCCGCATGACGGCGCAGGCAAGCCGATCGCCGGCGGGCCGCACACGTATCCGGAACTGGCCGCGGCCGGCCTGTGGACGACGCCGTCCGACCTGGCCAGATTCGCCATCGAACTGAAACGGTCGGCGGCGGGCCAGTCGAACAAGGTGCTGTCGCAGTCGATGACGCAGCTGATGCTGACGCCCGTGCTGGAACAGTACGGCCTGGGCGTTAGCGTGGAAGGCAGCGGCCAGGCGCAGTCGTTCGGCCACGGCGGCTCGAACGCGGGCTACCAGAACACGCTGGTGGCGTACACGGAACGGGGCGACGGCGTGGTGGTGATGACCAACGGCGACCGCGGCGGCGAGCTGGCCGGTGCGCTGGTGCGCGCTGTCGCCAGCGAATACGGCTGGCCGTCGGAGCATGCGAAAGTACGGCCGGCGGCGGCCATCTCCGCAGCAGCGCTGGACACGCTGCCCGGCAAGTACACGATCGACGGCCTGGGCGATTTCACCATCGCACGTGCCGGCAGCGGCCTGTCGATCGCGCTGCGCGACGGCGCCGCCGAACCGCTGTATGCGGCACCGGATGGCGCCTACTTCGTCACATCGCGGGAAGCCGAGCTGCGCTTCACCGGTACCGGCGGCGCCGGCCGGCTGACCGCACCGGGCCTTGACACCCAGTTCGTCAAGGCGAAATAAGGCTTACGGCTCAGTTCGTGTCCACCATGGTGTCAGACACCGACATGGACACGAGCTCGGCTTTCAGCCGCTCTTCCAGCGCTGCGACGGCGCGGCTCACCGTCCGCGTTGAAACACCAAACTGCTCGGCAATTGCGCGCATCGTGTAGACGGTGGTGAAGTACGCCCTGGCCATCCCCTCCGCACGATCGTCGTAGCGGCGTGGATACTCGTCCAGCGGCAACGCGGCCCGGCGCCTGGCAACAAGCGGATCGAGTTTTCGGCCCGCTTCATCAGCGAATGGATTCGGGGCGAGGGGCACTTCGTCGACAAACGCACGGTAACGGTCCATCGCAGCGCCTGCCGATGCGTTGGCGAACTGGCTGAGCAGCCAATCCGTGCCGAACCAGTCGAGCGGGGATTTCTGGCCGCTGAGGTGAATGTGGCTGCCCCAACGCCAGTCATCCGGGCTCGCCACGAGTTTCGCTCTCACAGGATTCTGTGCCACGTAACGTGCCGCAGCGAGCAGGCGCTGATCGCTGTCGATCACATCGTCCCAGAACCGGCCCTGGATGACATGTCCGACGAGGTCGTGGCGCCAGTTGAATCTTTTTGAATACATGCTGTTCAGGTATTGCATGCCGTCGGACAGATTGCCTTCTACCGTCTGGATGACCAGGTGGTAATGGTTGGGCATCTGGCACCAGGCGTGCACGACGAAGTTATAGCGCCTGACGGTGTCGGCGAGAAGATCCTGCCAGATGAGGTAGTCGCGCTCGTCGAGATAGATATGGGCGCGGCGATTTCCACGCGAGGTCACGTGGTATAGCGCACCGGGGTATTGTCTGCGAAGTGGTCGGCCCATTCGGACAAGCTAGCAGCGGAAAATCTTGTTGCACTGATACGCGTCACAGATCGTGAGCGGATGAGATCGTGTCCATGTCGGTGTCTGACACCATGGGTGAAAAGTGGACACAGCCTCAGCTTCAGTCAGCGTGGAACGCATGAGTTCGTGTCCACGTCGGTGCCTGACACCAGGGTGTTTGAAGTGGACACGAACTCATCGGTAGCGGAATTTCAGGTAAGCTCTTTTTTTTGAAATTGTGCGGGATTCACATGCTGATCAATTGCGTCGCTTATCAACACGGGCACAAGCTGGCGGACGTGCCGGTGGCCGATATCAGCGAGTATCTGGCGCGTGACGATACGTTCGTGTGGGTTGCGCTGCGCGATGCCAGCGCGGACGAGCTGGCCGAAATGAAGGAGGAGTTCGCCCTGCACGAACTGGCCGTCGAGGATGCGCAGCGGGGCCATCAGCGGCCCAAGATCGAGGAGTATGGCGACTCGCTGTTCGTTGTCGTCAAGACGGTGGAGATGGCCGACAACGAGCTGCAGATCGGCGAGATCGATGTGTTCGTCGGCCAGAACTATGTGCTGTCGTCGCGCCAGAACAGTTCGCACGGCTTCCTCGGCGTGCGCGCGCGTGCCGAACGCGAGCCGCACCTGCTGCAGTATGGTGCCGGCTTCGTGCTGTACGCGTTGATGGATGCGGCGGTGGACCGCTATTTCCCCGTCGTCGAAGCGTTCGAGGCGGAGCTCGAGCAGATCGAGGACCGCATCTTCACGCAGAGTTCGCAGCGCGCGAACATCGAGCGGCTGTACGAGCTGAAGCGCAAGGTGATGCTGCTGCGCCACTGCGTGGTGCCGTTGCAGGACGCCGTCGGCAAGCTGCATGGCGGCCGCGTGCCGACGATGTGCGTGGGCACGCAGGAATATTTCCGCGACGTGCAGGATCACCTGGCCCGCATCAGCACGACGCTCGATTCGATCCGCGACACGATCGGCACGGCGATCCAGGTGAACCTGTCGCTCGTGGCGCTGGACGAAGGCGAGGTCAACAAGCGCCTCGCCGCCTGGGCCGCCATCTTCGCCGTGCTGACGGCGTTTGCCGGCATCTGGGGCATGAACTTCAAGAACATGCCCGAGCTGGACTGGTACTACGGCTATCCGGTGGCGCTGGCGATGATGTTCGGCACGTCGTTCTACCTGTACCGCAAATTCCGCCGCTCCGGCTGGCTGTAGTTATTTGCCGGCGGCCCGGTCGGCGGCCGCCATCGACAAGGCCACCGCTTCCGCGACCTTGATGCCGTCCACGCCGGCGGACAGGATGCCGCCCGCATAACCGGCGCCTTCGCCGGCCGGGAACAGGCCCCGCGTGTTCAGGCTCTGCAGGTCGTCGTCGTTGCGCTTGATGCGGATCGGCGACGACGTGCGCGTCTCCAGCCCCGTCAGCACGGCATCGTGGCGGAAGTAGCCGCGCACCTGCTTGTCGAACGCCGGGAACGCCTCGCGCAGTGCTTCCACCGCGTAGTCCGGCAGGATCGTGGCCAGGTCCGTCAGCTTGATGCCCGGTTTGTACGACGGCACCACGGCACCGAATTCCGCCGACGGCTTGCCGGCCACGAAATCGCCCATCAACTGGCCCGGTGCGCTGTAGTCGCTGCCGCCCAGTTCGAACGCCTTTTCTTCCAGCCGGCGCTGGAATTCGATACCGGCCAGCGGACCGCCCGGATAATCGCTCGGGCTGATCGACACGACGATCGCGCTGTTGGCGTTGCGCTCGGCACGCGAATACTGGCTCATGCCGTTGGTCACCACGCGGCCCGGCTCCGAGGCCGCCGCCACCACCGTGCCGCCCGGGCACATGCAGAAGCTGTACACGGCGCGGCCATTTTTCGCATGGTGGACCAGCTTGTAGTCCGCGGCACCTAGGATCGGGTGACCGGCATTCGGGCCGAAACGGCACGTGTCGATCATCGATTGCGGGTGTTCGACTCGGAAGCCGATCGAGAACGGTTTCGCCTCCACATACACGCCGCGCTCGTAAAGAGTGTGGAACGTGTCGCGCGCGCTGTGGCCGATCGCCAGCACCACGTGGTTCGTCACGAGCTCTTCGCCGGACGCCAGTCGCAGGCCGCGTAACTGGCGGATGCCGTCTTTTTCCTCGATGTTGAAGTCAGTTACGCGCTGTTCGAACCGGATCTCGCCGCCCAGCGTGACGATTTCCTCGCGCATGTTTTCCACCATTTTCACGAGGCGGAAGGTGCCGATGTGCGGCTTGCTGACGTACATGATCTCTTCCGGCGCACCCGCCTTGACGAACTCCGTCAGCACCTTGCGGCCCAGGTGTTTCGGGTCCTTGATCTGGCTATACAGCTTGCCGTCGGAGAAGGTGCCGGCGCCGCCTTCGCCGAACTGCACATTCGATTCGGGGTTCAGCTCGCGCTTGCGCCAGAAGCCGAACGTGTCCTTGGTACGCTCGCGAACCGTCTTGCCCCGTTCCAGCAGGATCGGCTTCAGGCCCATCTGGGCCAGGATCAGCGCGGCGAACAGGCCGCACGGACCCATGCCGATGACGACCGGGCGCGGCTGCGTGCCCGCTGCGTTGACGTTCTGTGCGACATAGCGGTATTCCATCTCCGGCGACGGCGCCAGATGCGCGTCGTGCTTGCGGCGCTGCAGGATGCCGGCGTCGTCCGCCGTTTCCACATCCAGCGCATAGATCAGCACGATGGCGGATTTCTTGCGGGCGTCGTAGCTGCGCTTGTAGACCGTAAAGCTCTTCAGCATCTCCGCGGGGATATCCAGCCGGGCCAGGATGGCGGCGGTCAGTTCCGGTTCGGTGTGGTCGAGGGGGAGTTTCAGTTCGTTCAGTCGCAGCATGTTCGTCATCCAGGAAAGCAGTGGGGCGCGCAACGGGCCCAATCCGGCATTTTACCGCCTTCTCCCTCTCGACCATACCTGCAATCGCGAGCGGCGGGCCGGCAGGAACCGTCGCGCCCCGCAGCCCGGGACAGGCCGCGCCAGAAGGCCGTTTGCCGCCGCCGCGCGACCCGCCAACAGCGGCTTGCATCGAAAAACACACCGGCCCCAACTGTTGTTTTTCATTCCTAAAACATTTGTGTCTCATTGACACTTAAGCTTTTACTATGATTTCATCAATGATCCGCTTGACGCAAAGCAGGCATTGCATCTGGCGGAGGACCGAATGTTTGATGCCGGTCCGTAGGAATGTTGGGACACATAAATAGCTGTGCCGGTACACGTGCCAGGGCTTCCCTGGCGCATGCCGAGCCTGCACCTTTAGAGGGAAATACAATGTTTAGAAAAACTGTTCTTGTCAGGGCATTACAGGTGGCGTTTGCTGCAGGCGCCGCCTCGGTTGCCCTGGTAACGCCCGCCATGGCGCAGTCGAACGCGTCCGGCAATGTGTACGGTACGGTCGACTCGCCGGCTGGAGCGACCGTCAGTCTGACCAATACGGAAACCGGCCTGAAGCGTTCCACCGGCGTCGATGGCGCGGGCCGCTACCAGGTCACCGCGCTGCCGGCAGGCCATTACCGGGTCGAGCTGGTGCGCAATGGCACCGTGGCGGAGACGCAGGAACTCGACGTGCTGGCCGGCCAGGGCGCGAACGCGTCGTTCGGCAGCGTGCAGGCAGTGCAGGTGACCGGCCGCCGCTCGCGCATCGACGTCTCGAACACGAACAATGGCGCGATCTTCAGCGCCCGCGACCTGGAAAACCTGCCGGTCGCCCCGCGTCTGAACAACATCATCCTGCTGGCACCGAACACCACCAAGAGTGACACCGCGTTCGGCAACACGTCGTCCTTCGGCGGCAGCGGCGCGTCCGAAAACTCGTTCTACCTGAACGGCTTCCCGATCACCAACCCGCTGAGCCAGCTGGGCTCGATGGAACTGCCGTTCGGCGCCATCCAGCAGGCATCGGTCATCACCGGCGGCTTCGGTGCCGAATTCGGCCGTTCGATCGGCGGCGTGCTCAACGTCACGTCGAAGAGCGGTACCAACAACTGGGAAGCGGGTGCGATGTATGCGCTCGAGCCGAACAGCCTGCGCGCCTCGCAGCGCAACTTCTACTACCCGGTGACGGGCGACCCGAACAACGTGGACCTGGACGGCACGCTGGACCGCCGCCGCGACAACCGCTCGGTCAGCAGCCGTCAATACGGCGCCTACCTGGGCGGTCCGATCATCAAGGACAAGCTGTTCATGTTCTTCTCGGCCGACCAGACGAAGAGCAACGACGACTACGTCGTTTCGACGTCGCAGACCAACCCGACCACCATCGCCCAGCAGGGCTGGCAGTCGAACCGCACCCAGGACAACCGCTGGCTCGCCAAGCTGGACTGGAACATCACCGACGATCACCGCCTGGAATTCACGTCCGCCGGCAATGACTACCGGACGCGCTACCAGAAGTACGGCTATGTGCTGAACCCGAGCAACCCGAATGCCGCAGCAATGCTGGACGGCACCCCGAACCGCAACCTGTTCACGTCCGTCGTGGGCAAGAACCTCGGTCCGACCGATCCGGCCTTCCCGGGCACGCCTGGTGCCAAGCTGAACAGCTTGCGCTACACGGGTAACTTCGGCGACGACCTGGTGGTGACCGGCCTGTACGGCGAGATGCGCAGCAAGCATGGCATCAACTACGAAGCGCTGGGTGCGAACTCCGGCGCCACCGCGCTGATCCCGACCGTCACGTACGGTGCCACGGCCCGCTGGCCGGGCGTCGATCCGTCGCTGTACCAGAACCACAACGTGTACTCGACCTACCTGAGCGCACCGGGCGAAGACGTGGTCAAGTCCGGCCGCCTGGATCTGGAATACAAGCTGGGCGATCACACGCTGCGCGCCGGTATCGATTCGACCAAGATCGACTCGTCGAGCGCCGGTTACGAGTACTCGGGCGGTTCGCGCTGGGGTTACAAATACGTCGGTGCGGGCAACGCCAATACCCCGGTCAATCTGTCGGGCGGCCGTCCTGGCATCGTCGGCAACTTCGGCGGTTCCGGTGCGGACGGTTACTACGTGACGCAGACCATCTTCAGCTCCGTGACCGGCGCGTCGTCGAAGCAGTCCGCGCAGTACATCGAGGACCGCTGGCAGGTGCGCAAGGACCTGCTGCTGGTGCTGGGTCTGCGTAACGACACCTACAGCAACTCGACCGGCGACGGCCAGAAGTTCATCGACATGAAGCACGAAGTGGCGCCACGCCTGTCCGCTTCGTGGGACGTGAACGGCGACTCGTCGCTGAAAGTGTTCGGTAGCGCCGGCCGCTACTACCTGCAGCTGCCGACCCAGGTGGCGGCACGTGCGGCCAGCCGCTCGACCTACACGTCGCAGGACTTCACCTATACCGGCATCGACCCGAACACCGGCCTGCCGATCAATCCGGTAGCGATCAACACGCCGGTTTCGTCGGACGGTGAATACGGCCAGGCGAAAGACCCCCGTTCGGTGGTGACGCAGGACCTGAAGCCGAACTACCAGGACGAACTGACGCTGGGCTTTGAAAAAGCCTTCAGCCCGTCGCTGAACTTCGGTGCGAAAGTGACGTATCGTCGCCTGGGCGCCGGTATCGACGACAGCTGCGACACCCGTCCGCTGATCCAGTATGCCGAGACGCACAACATCGACGTGCAGTTCACTGCCGCGCTGAACTGCTACATCTTCAATCCGGGCAAGGATGTAGCGGTCTGGATCGATGGCAACGATGCCGAAGGCAATCCGGTCGCCACGCCTAACGGCCAGTACGCGCACTTCTCGGCAGCCGAACTGGGCTACCCGAAAGTGAAGCGTACCTACGCCGCGCTGGACATGTTCGCCGAGCACCCGCTGCGCAACGGCTGGTATGGCCGCATCAATTACTCGCTGTCGCGCAGCCGCGGCAACATGGAAGGCCAGACCCGTTCCGATACGGGTCAGAGCGATGTCGGCACGTCCGCGGCATGGGACTTCCCGGAGTTTTCGCCGGGTAGCAACGGCCTGCTGCCGAACGACCGCAAGCACCAGATCAAGGCTTACGGTTTCTACCAGCTGACCGACGAGTTCACCATCGGCGGCAACGTGCTGGTGCAGTCCGGTCGTCCGAAGCTGTGCCTGGGTACCAACGATGCAGCCGATGCCGGCGAAGATCCGAACTACCCGCTGGGCATCGAATACGGCGGCCCTGGTTACGGTCCGGAGTACTACTCCTGCGGCGGCAAGCCGACGCCGCGTGGCTCGCTGGGCCGCGAACCGTGGGAAAAGCGTCTGGACATGAGCTTCGCCTATACGCCGAAGTACCTGAAGGGCCTGTCGCTGCAGGTTGAAGTGTTCAACGTCTTCAACGCAGGCAAGGCGCTGTCCACCGACCCGACCTACGACGATGGCGACAGCTCCGTGATCACGTCGACCTACGGCCAGGTGATGTACTACCAGACGCCGCGTTATGCACGGTTGACGGTGGAGTACAACCACAAGTTCTGATCCGCGGCGTTTGACCGCTGAGACAGGGAACCGCAGCTTCGGCTGCGGTTTTTTTTTTGCGGCTGTGTCATCCAGGATTGTTGAAATGCCCATGCCCGCTGTGCGCCGGCGAGGCTTTCAACAACCTTGGGTGACACAGCCTTTTTGCGGCTGTGTCATCCAGGATTGTTGAAATGCCCGCGCCCGCTGTGCGCTGGCGAGGCTTTCAACAACCTTGAGTGACACAGCCTTTTTTGCGGCTGTGTCATCTAGGATTGTTGAAATGCCCGCGCCCGCTGTGCGCCGGCGAGGCTTTCAACAACCTTGGGTGACACAGCTTTTTGCGGCTGTGTCGCCCGAAGGCCGGACATCGGCGCGTTCGCGCAGCAACAGCTTGCCGTGCTGTTGCGTTGATACATCAATGGACTAAATGTAGCCTATTTGAATATATTTTTAGGTAATCCCTGTGTCATCATCGAAGAGTTGTTTTTCATAAACCTTTTCGGGAAGGATGACATGAACAAGCATTTCATGAAGAAAGCCGGCATCTTGCTGGCCTTGCTCGCGGCTGGCGGTGTGCAGGCGGCCGATCTGGCGACGGCGCAGAAGCAGTGGGAAAGCAAGCAGTTCGACGAAGCGTTCCGCAATTTCAAGGTACTGGCGGAGCAGGGCAATCCCGTGGCGCAGCTGCAGCTTGGCGAGATGTACGGCTTCGGCGAGGGCACGCCGGAAAATGCGGCGCAGGCCGAGGTGTGGCTGCAGAAAGCCGCCGCCGCCGGCCAGACGGACGCGCAGGAATCGCTGGCGCTGGTCCGCGAACGGCAGAAGCACAAGAACGACATCGCCGCCTACACGCGCGACTTTACCGGCGCGCAGCTGGCCTATCCCACGTACAAGTGCGTGCGCCCGGTGATTCCCGCCTCGTCCAGGACCAACGAAGACATCAGGAAAACCAACGAGGCGATCAATACGTGGAAGGCGTGCTACGAAACCTTTGTCACCCGCCTCAATGGTGCGCTGCCCGTCACCAATACGATTCCGCCGGATGTTATCCGGCTGATGAATAACGATGAATTCCAGCAGGCGTCGAAATTAATCGAAAATACCCTGGTACGCCTCGGTGCCGAAGGCCAGGCGGTGGCGGACGAGGTCGCCGTGGAAAATAAAACATGGACGACCAATACCGTGGCGTTCGCCGGACAAACCAAAGCGGACAAGGAAATATTCCTCCAGGAGCAGGAAAGGCTGATGCGCAGCATGCAATCCGGACGCGTTTATATACCCGCTGGGAAATAACCTTATTTGTTTTTTGTTGCCGACAGGGCCCGCAAGCAGCGTCGCAACGATCCCGTGTGGTTTTTCAGCAACTTTGATATGTAACAAGTATCGATGCAAATGTGTGTGAAATGCACGATTTTCCAAACAAAGTTCGGCCCAGCACGGGGTCGCGACGGCGTCAGATGCGCATTTTCACTGACTTCCAGAGTGTACGTGGCTGCCGCCCGACGAACGCTTCCGCATATTTTTCGTGCAAATGAGGCGGTTGACAGTTTGAAACCGCATATGGTCTGATAAGCCAATGTCGTCCAGCAAATAAGCCGGCGACGAAAGAATATGCGCAAGCATAAATGGTTGGGACAAAAGGTGATCGAATACCGTTCGGGCGGTTTTCGATCTGAGTAATCCGGTTTTAAAAAATAATCAGGAAAAACCAATGATTCAAAAGACTATTCTGGTTCGGGCTTTGACCGCGGCATTCAGCGCTGCGGCTTTGACTGTTGCCATGGCGCCAAATGCCATGGCTCAGTCGAATGCGGCCGGTACCGTCTTCGGCCGTGTCGAAACGCCGGCCGGCGCAACGGTTGTGCTCAATAACACGGAAACGGGCTATCGCCGTACCATCAACCTGGATGCCAACGGCCGCTACAACGCGACCGCGATGCCGCCGGGTCACTACCAGGTGCAACTCGTGCGCAACGGCGCAGTCGAGAAAACCACCGAGATCGACGTGCTGGTCGGCCAGGGTGTCGATGCATCGTTCGCCGCAGCCGGCGTGCAATCCGTGCAGGTGACGGGCCGCCGCAGCCGTATCGACGTGTCGAATTCGAACAATGGTGCGACGTTCACCGCCAAGGAACTGGCCCGCCTGCCGATCGCGCAGAACGTGGACGCCATCATCCAGCTGGCACCGAATACCACCCGTGCCGACTCCCGTTACGCGGCCGGCGCATCGTTCGGCGGCGGCGGCGCTTCCGAAAACGCGTTCTACATCAATGGTTTCCCTGTCACCAACCCGCTGACCCAGCTGGGCGGCTCGGAACTGCCGTTCGGCGCGATCGCCCAGGCACAGGTGCTGACCGGCGGCTTCGGCGCCGAGTTCGGCCGTTCCGTGGGTGGCGTGGTCAACATCACCACGAAGAGCGGTACCAACACGTGGGAAGCCGGCGCGAAATGGGAATATGAACCGAACTCGCTGCGTTCCGACCAGCGCGACCTGTATTACCCGAACACCGGCGCCGCTGAAAATGCCGCCACCGACGGCACCATCTTCCGCCGCCTGAGCGACAGCTCGGTGACGCGCCGCACCTACAGCGCCTATGTCGGCGGCCCGATCATCCAGGACAAGCTGTTCATCTTCGCCGGCCTGGAACGCAAGGAAGCCACGCTGGGCAACGTCAACCGTTTCAGCAACTCCGTCGGCATCCCGAGCAGCCCGTCGCTGGCCAAGACCGGCTGGGAAGACCGCCAGGATACGTCCGACCGCTACCTGGTCAAGGTGGACTGGAACATCAACGACAACCACCGCATCGAAGCCACGCTGCTGGGCGACGACAACAAGGAAGATCGTCAACTGTCCGGCTACAGCTACACCAACGGCAAGCTGAACAACCAGGTGTCGTCGGAACATTACCGCAACAACTCGAATTACACGCCAGTCGGCGCGGATTCGCAGATCCTGCGCTATACGGGTACGCTGACGGACAACCTGACCATCACCGCGCTGTACGGCCAGAGCAAGACCAAGGTCGAAAACAAGTATGACGGCGACCTGAGCTCGCAGTACCAGATCACTGCGCCGGCTTCCGCCCAGGTGCCTGGCCTGAACTACGGCACCAGCCAGGTTCTGGCCGGTAACATCTTCCCGGAAGGTGCGAAGAACGATACGTCGTCCGGCCGCATGGACCTGGAATACAAGCTGTCCAACCATACGATCCGCGCCGGCTTCGACAACAACAAGCTGAAATCGATCGAAGCGGGCGAACTGAACGCCGGCGGCGGTTACTGGGTGTACGAGAAGGTTTCCACGCCAAACGTGCCGGTCGCACTGAGCGGCTACAACGTCACCACGGCCAACTATGGCGGCTACGCCGCCAATGGCTATATCGTCAGCCGCCGGATCCTGGATACGGCCACCAATGCGTATTCCGACCAGACCGCACAATACCTGGAAGACCGCTGGCAGGTCACGAAGGACCTGCTGGTGACGGTGGGCCTGCGTAACGAAGGCTTCAAGAACAAGAACGGTGACGGCGAAACGTTCCTGGAAGTGAAGAACTTCAAGTCGCCACGCCTGGCTGCTGCCTGGGACGTGAACGGCGACGCATCGCTGAAAGTGTTCGGTAGCGCCGGCCGTTACGCGCTGCAGATCCCGACCCACCTGGCAGTGCGTGGCGCCAGCCGCTCGCTGAACACCCGCGAATACTTTGCCTACACCGGCACGGATGCCAACGGCAATCCGACCGGCCTGACGGCAATGACGCCGGTGCTGTCCACCAATAACGAGTTCGGCCAGGCGAAAGACGTCAACACGCTGACCGCGCTGGGCATCGATCCGACCTACCAGGATGAAGTCACCGCCGGTTTCGAGAAGGCCGTGAACCAGTCGCTGAACGTCGGCGCGAAAGTCACCTACCGCAAGCTGAAGCAGACCATCGACGATTACTGCGATGATCGCGCCGTGGTGGCATGGGCCGATCGTAACGGCGTCAACACGGACAACTTCGCCGGCCTCGGCTGCGTGACGTTCAACCCGGGTTCGGACAACACGTTCCGCGTCGACTTCGCCGGCAATGGCCAGTACACCGACGTGCACCTGAGCGCTGCCGAACTGGGCTTCGAAAAAGCCAAGCGTACCTACGCTGCACTGGACCTGTTCGCCGAACACCCGCTGCGTAACGGCTGGTATGGTCGTATTAACTACACGTGGTCGCGCTCGAAAGGCAACACAGAAGGCCAGACCCGTTCGGACAATGCGCAGACCGACGTGGCGGCAACGTCCACCTGGGATACGCCTGAGCTGATGCTCAACGCCTACGGCTTGCTGCCAAACGACCGCAAGCACCAGGTCAAGGCGTTCGGCTACTACGAAGTCAATCCTGAGTGGAGCATCGGCGGCAACTTCCTGGCAGCATCGGGTCGTCCACGCAGCTGCTTCGGCAACTACACGGACCTGAACGGCGGTCCAAACTACGGTTCCGTGTACTTCTACTGCGGCAACGAAGCAGCACCGCGCGGCTCCCGGGGCAACCTGCCATGGGATATCCGCCTGGATGCCAACATTGCTTACCGTCCGGCCATCGTTCCAGGCCTGGCTGTGAAGGTCGACGTGTTCAACGTCACCAACAAGCAAGTCGCCCAGAACATGGACGAAACGTACAACCTGTCCGGCACGACGATCAACTCGGTGTACCAGCGCGTGATCAGCTACACGCCACCGCGTTCGGCACGCCTGACGGTCGAGTACAACAAGCGTTTCTAACGGCAAACAGGGCCGGTTCACGCCGGCCCCGTACGACGCAAAAAAAGCCGGGGTTGCCCGGCTTTTTTCATTGTCGGCGTCGGCGCTACATGCCGCCCCATGCCGCACCCAGCACGGCCAGCACGGCCAGTGCCGCGGTTTCAGTGCGCAGCACGCGCGGACCGGCCGACAGCGCCAGCGCGCCATGCCGGACGGCCAGTTCCTCTTCTTCATCCGTGAAGCCGCCCTCGGGTCCCACCAGCAGCGTCACCGCCTGTGGCGGCTGTTCGCGCGTCCACCCAGCCAGCGACACCGTCGCGCGGGGGCTGAGCAGGATCCGCTGGCCTTCGGCCGGCCGCGCCAGCCAGTCCTTCAGGTCGGCCGGTTCGGCCACCGCGGCCACCCGGTTCCGCCCGCTTTGTTCGGATGCGCTGACGGCCACGCCGCGCCAGTGCTCCACCTTCTTCCCGGCTCGCTCGGCCGACAGCCGCACCACGCAGCGCCGCGCCGCCAGCGGCTGCACGGCCGCCACGCCCAGCTCGACGGCCTTCTCGATGATCCAGTCCATCTTGGTGCCCTCCGGCAGCGCCTGCGCCAGCGTGACAGGGAAGGGCAGTTCCGCCTCGCGGGCATCGTGAGCACGCACTTCGGCCGTGGCGCGCTTCTTGCCGACTTCCGTCAATACGGCCTCGTACTGGCCGCCGCTACCATTGAACAGTGTCAGCGCGTCGCCGGGCGCCAGGCGGACGACGTGGATGTGGTGGGCGACTTCAGCGGGTAACTCGACGAGGTGGCCGACGGCCAGTGGCGTGGCGATGTGAAAGCGGGGCATGGGGAAATGAAAATGGTTCAAAAATGCCCTGATTTTAAGCTGCGCCCTGCCGCTCTGGTAAAATAGCGGGCTACAAAATCAGAGGCGGCTTCAACATGCCGATGTTCAGCGCTGCCTGACCATGCCATCTTGAAACGGCTTCGAGCCCCGGATTCCAACCTCCCTCATATATATAATATGAACGCTACCACTTCCCACACCCAGATGGCCAACGCGATTCGCGCGCTGGCGATGGACGCCGTCCAGAAAGCCAATTCCGGTCACCCGGGCATGCCGATGGGCATGGCCGAAATCGCCGTTGCGCTGTGGAGCGGTCACCACCGCCACAGCCCGGCCAATCCGAAATGGGTCAACCGCGACCGCTTCCTGCTGTCCAACGGCCACGGCTCGATGCTGCATTACGCGCTGCTGCACCTGTCCGGCTACGACGTGTCGATGGACGATATCCGCAACTTCCGCCAGATGCACTCGAAGACGCCGGGCCACCCGGAAGTGGACATCACGCCGGGCGTGGAAACCACCACCGGCCCGCTGGGCCAGGGCCTGGCCAATGCCGTCGGCATGGCGCTGGCCGAGTGGCTGCTGGCAGGCGAATTCAACAAGCCTGGCCACGAAGTGGTCGATCACTACACGTACGCGTTCGTGGGCGACGGCTGCCTGATGGAAGGCATCTCGCACGAAGTGTGCTCGCTGGCCGGCACGCTGGGCCTGAAAAAACTGATCGCGCTGTACGACGACAACGGCATCTCCATCGACGGCGAAGTGCACGGCTGGTTCACCGACGACACGCCGCAGCGTTTCGAATCCTACGGCTGGAACGTGATCCGCAACGTCGACGG
>DKJA01000184.1:14653-14837 GCA_002454505.1 Oxalobacteraceae bacterium UBA6704 | reverse complement strand
CGCTGCTGCTCGCGGTGCTGATGACGTTTGCGTTCTCGAACATGGCCTACCGCACCGTACTGAACATGCAGTGCGGGCTGTCTCCTGCTACCGCCTGCGCGACCAAAAAATCCGAGATGGGCAGGCAGCATGTGGCGGCAGCCGAGCTGGCCGCGGCACCGTTCGCGCCGGCGCTGGCGGCGGG
>DKJA01000184.1:14140-14405 GCA_002454505.1 Oxalobacteraceae bacterium UBA6704 | reverse complement strand
CGCTGCTGCTGCCGCTGGGCAGCCGCGAACTCGGCCAGCCGGACTGGGACCTGGAATGGCTCGTCACGCTGCCCGTCAAACGCAAGGTGCTGCTGTGGGCGCGCGTGCTGGAACGGTCCGTCGCCAATCCCACCGGCATGCTGGTGCTGTGGCCCACCACGCTGATGATCGGCTGGCATGCGGGACTGCGCTGGACAGCACCCGTGGCCGCGCTGGCCGTCTCGCTGACTTTGCTGGCACTGGCCGCGCTGGTGCGCACGCTGGC
>DKJA01000184.1:0-13843 GCA_002454505.1 Oxalobacteraceae bacterium UBA6704 | reverse complement strand
CCGCTGATCTACCTGTCGATCTCGCTGTCGATGCCCGGCCCCGGCATCACGATGGGCTGGGCGCAGCACTGGCCGGCGTGGACGCTGTGGACGCCACCGGGCCTCGTCGTCCAGCTGCTCGATGCGCGCACGCTGCCGGCAGCGGCGGGCTACGCTGCGCTGCTTCTGCTGCAGGCCGGCGCGCTGCTGTGGACCGGCATCGCGCTGCTGGCGCGGCAGCTGGCCGGCGGCGTGGTGGCATCCGGCGCGCGCGAATCGTCGCGTCACGTCGCGCCGGCATCGACCGGCGGATGGCGGCTGCCCGGCACGCCGCTGCAGCGCCGCGAGCTGCGGCTGCTGGGCCGCGACCGCAACTTCCTCGCGCAAAGCCTGCTGGTGCCGCTGGTGATCCTGGGCAGCCAGATGCTGTTCACCAGTACATTGAGCGACCTGTCCGATCTCGGCACCAACCAGGCGCTGCTTGCCTCGATCGCCTTCGGCATGGGCAGCTACATGCTGGCGCTGTCGGCCTTCCAGACCATCAACCGGGAAGGCCAGGCGCTGTGGCTGCTGTACACCTTCCCCCGCGCGCTGGAGCGCATGCTGCTGGAGAAGGCGCTGCTGTGGGCCGTGCTGGCGCTGGTGTACCCGGCAGCCATCATCGGCATCGGCCTGTGGTACGCGCCCGCCTTCGACGTTCACCTCGCGGCGCGCATCGTGCTGGTGGCCGCCGGCATTCCCGTTTTCTCGATCGTGGCCGTGGCACTGGGCGTGTGGGCCTCCGATCCGCTGGCGCAGGAAGCGCACGCGCGCGTGCGGCCCACCTACGTCTACCTGTACATGTCGCTGGCCGGCCTGTATGGCTACGCGCTGTACACGGACGAATGGTCGCACCGGCTGGCCGTCGTCGTGCTGGTGGCCGCGCTGGCGCTGGCGCTGTGGCAGAAGGCGCGCGACCACCTGCCCTACCTGCTCGATCCGGCCGCCGCGCCGCCGCCCCGCGTGTCGGCCGCCGACGGCCTGCTGGCCGCGCTGCTGTTCTTTGCCGTGCAGGCCATCGCCGTGCTGGTGCTGCACGATGGCGACGGCCCGCCTGCGCTGGCCGATCTGGCGCTCGGGCTGGCCATTGCCGGTGGCGTCGTGTACGGGCTGGTGCGGCTGGTCTACTGGCGCACGCGCACGGCCGGCGTGCCCGTTCTTCTGCAAGGCTCGCTGATCAGGTCCGTGCTGCTCGGTGGCGCCTGCGCGCTGCCCGCCATTGCCGCCGGCGCGGCATGGATGCATGCGGCGCGCGCGATGGGCATCCACCTGCCCTCCGCCGGCGCCGACATTTCGCTGCCGCTGCTGCTGGCGATTGCCTGCGTGGCCGCGCCGCTGTTCGAGGAGTTCATCTTCCGCGGCCTGATCTTCGGCGGCCTGCGCCGCTCGCTGCCGCTGCTGCCGGCGCTGCTGGCCAGTGCGGCGCTGTTCGCCGTCGTCCATCCGCCGCTGTCGATGCTGCCCGTGTTCGTGCTGGGCCTGTGCACCGCCTGGGCTTACGATCGCAGCAAGGCGCTGCTGGCGCCCGTGGTGGCCCATGCCGTCTATAACGGCGCGATGATCGCCATGCAGATGACATGAGCGAAGTGGCGGGTTATGATGAGAATCATTCTCATTTGAGTCGCCCATGTCTTTTATCGAATCCCCGTTCTTCGCACGTCGCCGCATGCTGGCCGCCGCCGCACTGGTCGGCATCGGCCTGCCGGCCGCCCGTGCCGCATCGTCGTCTTCGACCGACGCTTGGCAGCCGGTGGTGCTGCCGCAAGCGCGCCAGCGCGACATCGCTTCCGCCATCACCGGCCAGCGCTACCGCATCTTCGTCAGCGTGCCGGAAACGCCACCGCCGGCCGGTGGCCACCCGGTGCTGTACGCGCTGGACGGCAATGCGTCGTTCCCCAATCTCGCCTCAATGGCCCGCACCGCCGCGCGCCGCAGCAAGGCCACTGGCCAGCCGGCACCGATCGTCGTGGGCATCGGCTACGCCACCGACAACGATTACGATGCCGCCGGCCGCACGCGCGACTACACGCCGCCATCCGCCGCCGCACCGGCCACCGAAGGCGGTGCCGACCGCTTCCTCGATTTCATCGAACGGGAACTGAAGCCACTCGTGGCGGCCATGGCACCCGTCGATCCGAACCGGCAGGCGCTGTATGGCCATTCGTATGGCGGCCTGTGTACGCTGCATGCGCTGTTCACGCGGCCCGCCATGTTCCAGACCTATGTCGCGGCCAGCCCGTCGATCTGGTACCGCGACCGTATCGTGCTGGGCGGCCTGGAAGGTTTTGCGCTGCGCGTGAAGGCCTTGTCGGCCAGGCCGGCACTGCTGCTGACGGCGGGCGAACTGGAACAGCCTTCCGCATCCGGTGCCGTGGCGCCCGGCGCCCGTGCGGCGATCCTCGACCAGCGGCAGATGGCGGGCGAAGCACGCAACCTGGCCGCGCGGCTGGACGGCGAAGGCACGCTGTCGCGCGTGCAGTTCATGCTGTTCGCCGGCGAGAACCACGGTTCGGCGGCCTTGCCCGCGATGGCGCGCGGGCTCGAGTTCTTCATGAAGTGATTACAGCAGGCGCGCCGGGAACAACGCGCCGATGATCCACATCGTGCCGGCACCGAGCGCGCTGGTGACGGCCGTGACGGTCACCGCGACTGCCGCGAGATCGTGATACAGCGCCAGCGCGTCGATCAGCACGATGACGCCGGGCGCGACGATCACCTGCACGGGCAGGATGTAGCGCAGGCAGCGCGGCGCCCGCGGATAGCCGCGCTTGAACAGGCCGCGCGCAACGAGGAAGGCGGGTCCGCACAGGATGGCGAGGAACACGACGACCATCAGGAAGTACTGCAGCAGGCGCATGGAACGATCCGGAGGATGAAAGCCGCCAGCTTATACCAGCCACCGCCTGGATGAAGAATAAAAAAGCGGTGGCCGGCTGCCCGGTCCACCGCAAGGGAAGCGCGCCATGGGGCTGGCGCAGGGGAAACGCGGTACGTGAAGTGTTCGGTGCGGCATGTCTGGTACTGCGTGCGGCGGCACGGAGCCGCCGCAGGTGCTGCAAAGTGCTTACAGGTGTTGCGCCACTTGCGGCAGCAGGTCGTCGACGGTGCGGCCGACGCCGTTCTCGCCGATCGCGTGCATCTTCCATTCGCCGTTGTGGCGGTACAGCTTGGCCATGATCTGCGCGTTGTGGGCGCCCTGCACGGACAGGTTGAAGCGCGCCACTTCCTTGCCGTTGTCGGCATTGACCAGGCGGCAGTAGGCATTCTCCACCTGCGAGAAGTTCTGCCCCGTGAAGCTGTTCACCATGAACACGATGCTCTTCACATTGCCCGGCACCTGCTGCAGGCTGACGTTGATCTGCTCGTCGTCGCCATCGCCCGCGCCGGTGCGGTTGTCGCCCGAGTGGACGATGCTGCCGTCGCGGCTCTTCAGCTGGCGGAACCACACCACGTCGAGCGATTTGTTGGCGTCGTCGAACAGCACGCAGGATGCGTCCAGGTCGATGTCCACGGTCTTCGCGCCGAAACCGAGGAAGCCCTTGGTCTTCATGGCGTCCCAGCCCAGGCCCATCGTCACGCGGCTCAATGCGCCGCCCGCTTCCTTGTCCAGAGAGATCTTCTGGCCCTTGCTCAGATTGACTGACATTGTTAATTCTCCATGTGAGCTTTAGCTCATACTTCCAGCTCGTGCTTCTGACTTTTACTTGCTGCCGCGCGACAGCCAGGCGACGAAGTTGTCGCGGTTGCGCGAGCAGACCAGCACCTTGCCGCTGCCCGAGAAGCGCAGCACCATGCCTTCGCCGCTCGTCACGCTGTTGACCAGGTTGCCGAGGAAACCGCTGCTCTGGTTCGTCGTCACCGAGATCTCGTAGCGCAGCGCGCTGTCCCAGCAGACCACGTGGGCGTTGTCGATCACCACGTCCTTGCCGGGTTCTACTTCCAGCTGGGACATCGAGCCGAAGCCCGACACCACCAGCTGGCCGCTGCCCGTCGTTTCCGTGATGAAGAAGCCGCCGCTCTGGCCGAACAGCGCATTGCCGATGTTCTGCGTGCGCACCTTCAGGTCAACCCCGAAGGTGGCCGCCACGAAGGCGCCGTCGCTGATCATGTACTGGCGCTGGCCGACATCCACTACCTGCATCGCGCCCGGCAACGTGGGCGACAGCAGGCAGTCGCCATCGCCCTTCACCGCCTCGATATGCTGCTGGAAGAACGATTCGCCGTTGGCGAAGGTGCGCATCAATGCCGCACCCAGGCCGCCGTTCATCTTGCCCTTCAGCTCGAGATTCGACTCCATCATCACCATGGCGTTCGATTCGCAATAAATCTTCTCGCCATGGCGCAGTGTGACGTGCAGGAAGGGATCGACGTCCCCTGTCACGGTAAAGACAGGCATGGCGTTATACCGACACGCCGTACGACGATGCCAGCGCGCCCAGGCCGCCTTTATAGCCCTGGCCGACAGCCTTGAACTTCCAGTCGCCGCCGTTGCGATAGACCTCGCCGAACACCATCGCGGTTTCCGTCGAGCCGTCTTCCGACAGGTCGTAGCGGGCCACTTCGGCATTCGTGGCGGCGTTCACGCAGCGCACGAACGCTTTCTGCACCTGGCCGAAGTTCTGGCGGCGCGCTTCGGCATCGTGGATCGTCACGCAGATGGTGATGCGGTCCACGTCGGCCGGCACCTTGGTCAGGTCGATGCGCACGCTCTCGTCGTCGCCTTCGCCTTCGCCGGTGCGGTTGTCGCCCGAGTGCTGCACGGAACCGTCGGAAGACTTCAGGTTGTTGTAGAAGATGAAGTCCACGTCGCTGCGTACCTTGCCGTCCGCTTTCAGCAGGAAGGCGGAGCCGTCGATGTCGAAGGCGGCGCCGTCGGTGGCGCGGACATCCCAGCCCAGGCCTACCGTCAGTTGGGACAGGCCGGGAGCTTCCTTGCTCAGGTTGACGTTGCCGCCTTTTTGCAGACTGATTGCCATGTTGATTTCTCCTTCAGGTTGAAAGACACCTCTTGCATGCGCGGCACAGCTGGTGTCGGTGGCGTGCCGCGATTCCTTACAGTGGGGGGCGAATGTTATGCCCCCCTTAAAACACCTGCCATGCAGCGTTACGCTGTGATGCCAAGCGCCTGCTGCTGTTTCTTGTAGCGCAGCGACGACCAGACGGAGGCGGCGATGAAGGCCACACCAATCAGGCCGGTGAAGATTTCCGGCACGTGGAACTTCATACTTGCCAGCATGATCGCGGCCAGGATGCCGATCGCATAGTGGGCACCGTGCTCGAGGTAGACATACGCATCCAGCGTACCCTTCTCCACAAGATACACCGTCATCGAACGAACGAACATGGCGCCGATGGCAAGGCCCAGCATGATGATCACGACATCCTTGGTGATGGCGAACGCGCCGATCACGCCGTCGAAACTGAACGAAGCATCCAGCACTTCCAGGTACAGGAAACCGCCGATACCGCCCTTCTTGACCATGTCGCCCACGCCGGTGGGGCCAGCTTCGCCCTGCTCCAGATAATTCGACAGCGCATCGACACCGATGTAGATCAGCAGGCCCCACAGACCGCTCAGCAGTACCGCCAGCTTCTGCGCTTCGCCGACCAGCGACATGCAGCCCAGCAGCGTGGCCAGCGCCACGATGACGGAGATCGACGAGATCTTGCCCAGCGAGCCCAGCTTGCGCTCGAAGTTGCCCAGCCAGTGGGTTTCCTTCTCGTGATCCAGCACGAAGTTCAGGAATACCATCAGCAGGAAGATGCCGCCGAACGCCGCCACTTCGGCATGGTGCTCGGTCAGGTGACGCGAATATTCGTCAGGGTTGTTCAGTGCCAGCGTCCACACGTCGGCCAGGCCGATGTCCGCCGCCACCGCCACGATCACCAGCGGGAACAGCAGCCGCATGCCGAACACGGCGATGATGATGCCGACGCCGAGGAACAGCTTGCGCCAGAAGGCGTCCCACGTTTTCAGTACGGAGGCGTTGACCACCGCGTTGTCGAACGACAGCGACACCTCCATGATGCCGAGAATGATCGCGACGCCCAGCGCCGACAGCGCGCCGCCGATACCTGCTGCCCTGTAACCCCACCATCCCGCGACAGCGAGACAGACGAAGGTGACCAGGAATGAAATCCTGAAGTGCTTCATGGGGTGATTCCCTATGTTGTTGATCGATGTCATGCAGTGTAGAGATATTCCTCAAATTGAAAAATAGAAGATAATATGAGCCTGACTTCGGAAAAACGGAAACCATGAAAACCAGCGGCATCAATTTTCGCCACCTGTATTTCTTCCGCGTGGTGGCGGCGGAAGGCAGCGTCACCCGCGCCGCGGAGCGCCTGGGCCTCGCCATCCAGACGGTCAGCACGCAGCTGGCGGCACTCGAACAGTCGGTCGGCAAGCAGTTGCTGACGCAGCAGGGCCGCCGCCTGGTGCCCACGGAAGCGGGCCGCGTCGCACTGACCTATGCGGAACAAATCTTTGAACTGGGCGACCGCATGCAGGAGGCGCTGAACGAGGCCGATGCGGGCCGCACGCGGCTGACGGTGGGCATTTCCGACTCGCTGCCGAAACTGATCGCCTACCGCCTGCTGCGCGCGGCGTTCGACATGAAGGTGCCGGTGAAACTGGTGTGCGTGGAGAGGGAATTCGAATCGCTGCTGGCCGACCTGGCGCTGCACAAGCTGGACGTGGTGCTGACCGACCGCACGGTGCGCGCCACTGCCAGCCTGCGCGTGTTCAGCCACCTGCTGGGCGAAAGCGAGATGCTGTTGTTCGGCACCCCGGCGCAGGCGCGCAAGCATGGCGGCGACTTCCCCAAGCAGGTCAATCACGCGCCGCTGCTGCTGCCGACGCGGAACAACGCGCTGCGCGGCCGCATCGAGGAATGGCTGCTGCACCACGACGTGCGGCCGGATGTCGTCGGCGAATTCGAGGACAACGCCATGCTGAACACCTTCGCCCGCGATGGCCTGGGCCTGTTCTTCGCGCCGGCCGGCCTGGCCGCC
Source organism: Oxalobacteraceae bacterium UBA6704 (assembly GCA_002454505.1). Lineage (GTDB taxonomy): Bacteria > Pseudomonadota > Gammaproteobacteria > Burkholderiales > Burkholderiaceae_D > Rugamonas. The sequence continues at coordinate 6,811 of DKJA01000184.1, read as the reverse complement.
GACATCAAGGCGCAATTCGGCGCCGTCCCCGTCGGCGCCGCCACCGAGCTGCGCGAACAGTTCTACGCCATCTCCAGCGAGCGGCGCATCCGGCACCCGGCGGTGGAAGCCATCCTCACCGCCAAGACCGGCCTGTTCGACGCGCAGAAAACACCGGCCTGACAACAGTGGAAAAAATAGGGACAGACCCTGTTTTACAAGAAATTAATCGGTCGCGAAAGCCTGTCGCCATAGGGAGCCAGCGCACAAAAACCGCTAAAATTCCCTCAAAAACAGGGTCTGTCCCTGATTTCCGCGCCGAAAACCGGTGACAGGCACCGATTTATTCTTGCCGGTAGCGGGCGGCGATGGCGGCCAGGCCTGCTTCGGCGTAGCACAGCATGTCGTCGACCAGTTCGGCGGCGCTGCGCGTGACGGCGGGGAGCACGCCCAGGCGCAACGCGGGCGGTGCGATCAGCAACGCCAGGCATGGCGACATCAGCAGGAACAGGCTGCGCTGCAGCCCGGGGTGGTCGGCGGGCAGGCCGAGCAGGTCGCCGACAATGCCCTGCATGACTCTTGCCTTCGGCGCGATCGCCTGGTGCGCCAGCGTGGGTGCGAACGCCGTCGGTGCCAGCAGCTCGCGGGCCACCACGCGGGCGCCCCAGTGCGCATCGGGCGCGGTGGCCCGTTCGACGATGCCGGCCAGGATGACGCGCAGCTTGTCCCGCGGCGCGCTGTCCGTACCGGCCACCTGCTGGATCTCTTCCAGCTTCACCAGGTGCTGGTGTGCCTCGATCAGCACGGCTTCATAGAGCTTGTCGCGGCTGCCGAAGTGGTAGTTGACCGAGGCCGGATTGGCATCGGCGCGGGCGCAGATTTCCTTGCTGGTCGCGTTGGCATAGCCATGTTCGGCGAATACCTGGCCCGCCACGTCGAGCAATTGCTGGCGGGTGGCATGGCCGTGAAGACGGGGCGCGCGGATCGGTCGGGAAGTCATGGCCGTATTGTACGATTGGACGATGATTAAATTCAAATTTGAATTTAATATAAAATACACCATCCCAATGCCGGAGCTTGCCGATGACATCGCCACCGCCGCAGGATCGCCCGCCCTCCCCGGCGGACCAGGAAAACGCCGCGCCGCCGCCAGGCGCAAAGCCGCGAGACAAATCTCCCCAGAAAACCGACGATCCGCCGCCGCCATCGAAAAAGAAAAAGAAAAAGATCCTGATCGGTGCCGCCATCGTGCGGGGGCTGGCGGCGGCCGGCGGCTGGTGGTGGTACGCCAGCCAGCCGAAGGAGGATCCATACCGCGTCGTCCTGTACGGTAACGTGGACCTGCGCCAGGTGTCGCTCGCCTTCAACGGCACCGACCGCATCGCCCGGCTCGATGTCGACGAGGGCCAGCACGTCAAGGCCGGCCAGGTGCTGGGCGAACTGGATACGCGCACGCTGCTGCTCCGGCTGGACCAGTCCCGCGCCCAGGCCGAGGCCCAGCAGCAGGTGCTGCGCCGTCTGCAGGCCGGCAGCCGGCCGGAGGAACTGGCGCAGGCCCGCGCCAACACGGCAGCGGTGGCCGCCGATGCGGAACTGGCGCAGCGCCAGCTGGACCGGCTGCAGGCCACGTGGCGCGAGTCGAATGGCCGCGCCGTGAGCCAGCAGGACCTGGACAGCGCGCAGGCAAAGGCCCGCGCCGCCGCCGCGCAGCTGGAAAGCGCGCGCAAGTCCGAGCAGCTGGTGCGCACCGGCCCCCGCACCGAGGAAGTGGCGCAGGCCGAGGCACAGCTGAACGCCGCGCGGGCCGACATCGCATTGATGGAACGCCACCTCGTCGAAACGAAGCTGACGGCGCCCGTCGCCGCCACCGTCCGCGCCCGGCTGATGGAGCCGGGCGACATGGCGTCGCCCCAACGGCCCGTCTACACGCTGGCGATCACCGATCCGAAGTGGGTGCGCGCATGGGTCAAGGAGGCGGACCTGGGCCGCATCCGCCCCGGCATGGCGGCCAGCATCGCCATCGACAGCCAGCCGGACCGGACGCTGCCCGGCAAGGTGGGCTACATCTCGTCCGTCGCCGAATTCACGCCGAAGACAGTGCAGACGGAGGAGTTGCGCACCGCCCTCGTCTACGAAGTGCGCGTGCTGGCCGCCGACCGCGCCGACGTGCTCCGCATGGGCATGCCGGCCACCGTGCGCATCGAGCTGCCCCGCCCTTCCGGACAGCGGGCGCGCTGAGCATGGCGGACGCCCTCGCCGCGACGGACCTGCGCAAGCGCTTCGGCGGCAGCGAGGCGCTGGCCGGCGTGACACTGACTGTGCCGGCGGGCGCGCTGACGGCGCTCGTCGGCCCGGACGGCGCCGGCAAGACGACGTTCCTGCGCCTCGCCGCCGGCCTGCTGACGCCGACGGCGGGCACGATGTGCGTGCTGGGCATCGACGCGGCGCGCGATCCCCAGGCGATCCAGGACCGCATCAGCTACATGCCGCAGCGCTTCGGCCTGTACGAAGACCTGTCCGTGCAGGAGAACCTCGATCTGTACGCTGACCTGCACGGCGTGCCGCAGGACGAGCGGCGCGAGCGCTTCGGCCGGCTGCTGGAGATGACCGACCTGCACCGCTTCACGAAACGCCCGGCCGGCAAGCTGTCCGGCGGCATGAAACAGAAGCTGGGCCTCGCGTGCACGCTGGTGCGCTCGCCGGAACTGCTGCTGCTGGACGAGCCGACGGTCGGCGTCGACCCGCTGTCGCGCCGCGAGCTGTGGCAGATCGTGCAGGACCTCGTCGAGCAGGACGAACTCACCGTCGTCGTCAGCACCGCCTACCTCGACGAGGCGGAACGCTGCGCAGCCGTCCACGTGCTGCACGGCGGCCAGCTGCTCGCCTCGGGCACACCGGAAGAACTGCGCGACAAGGCGAAAGACCTGACGTACATCGTCACACCGCCGGACGGCACGCCGGCCCGCGACCTGCAGGCGAAACTGCTCGACGCGCAGCGCACGATCGCCGACGCGGTGCCGCAGAGCGACAGGGTGCGCATCATCCGCCGCCCCGATGCGGAAGACGGCGCGCTGCGCGAACTGCTCGGCGACGCGCAGGCCGAACCCGTGCCGCCACGGCTCGAGGATGGTTTCATGCTGATGCTGCGCGGCGACGACGACGCGGCCGTGCAGGCGGCCGGCGATGCGGCCGTCGAAAAAAAGGACAATGCGGACGGCGACGATCCCGTCATCGAAGTGCACGACCTGGTGCGCAGGTTCGGCGATTTCACGGCCGTCGACCGCACCACCTTCGACGTGCGGCGGGGCGAGATCTTCGGCCTGCTTGGCCCGAACGGCGCGGGCAAGACGACGACGTTCCGCATGCTGTGCGGCCTGCTGCCGGCCAGCGGCGGCACGCTGAAGGTGGCCGGCCTGGACCTGCGCCGCGGCCGCGCGAAAGCGCGCCGCAACATCGGCTACGTGGCGCAGAAGTTCGCCCTGTACGGCAACCTGACGGTGGCAGAAAACCTGACGTTCTTCGGCGGCGCCTACGGCCTGCACGGCAAGCGCCTGGCGGAGCGGATGGACACCGTGCTTGATCAGTTCCAGCTGCGCGATCATGCCGATGCACCCAGCGGCGCGCTGCCGGGCGGCTTCCGCCAGCGGCTGGCGATGGCCGCGGCGCTGCTGCACGAACCGGACATCCTGTTCCTGGACGAACCGACCAGCGGCGCCGACCCGCTGGCGCGGCGCGAATTCTGGCGCCGCATCACGGCGCTGGCGCAGGCCGGTGTGACGACCATCGTCACCACCCACTTCATGGAGGAAGCGGAATACTGCGACCGCATCGTCATCCAGGATGCCGGCAAGCTGCTGGCGATCGGCACGCCGCGCGAGGTGCGCGAACAGGCCGGCGATGCGGAGACGATGGAAGCGGCGTTCATCGCCATCGTCGAACAGGCCAGGAATGGCAACGGTACGGGGAACAACACGGAGAAGCAGCCATGAGCAACGGTTTCGCCCGGCGCCTCGTCGCGCTGACGAAGAAGGAGTTCCGCCAGCTGCTGCGCGACTCCAGCAATCTCGCCATCGGCATCGCGCTGCCCATCGTGCTGATCCTGATCTTCGGCTTCGGCCTGTCGCTGGACGTGAAGGACGCGCCCGTCGCCATCGTGCTGGAAGACGCGTCGCCCACGGCGCAGGATGCGGTGGCCGGCCTGCAGCTGTCCGGCGCGTTCAGGCCGGTGATCGTGGCGTCGATGCGCGACGGCGTGGACCTGCTGGAGCGGCGCGAGGCCGACGCGGTGGTGCGCATCCCCGCCGATTTCTCCGCGCGGCTGGCGGAAGGCGGCGCCAGGGTGCAGTTGATCGTCCACGGCGCCGAAGCGAGCCGCGCGACCATCATCATGAACTACGCCACCGCCGCGCTGGCGCAATGGTCGCTGCGGCAGCAGGACCGGGGCGGCAATGCGCAGACGGCGACGCTGCCCGGCAACGGCACCGTCACGGTGGAACAGCGCATGTGGTTCAACCCGACGAACACGAGCACGTGGTACCTGGTGCCCGGCCTGGTGGTGATGATCATGACGCTGGTCGGCGCCTTTCTTACCGCGCTGGTCATGGCGCGCGAATGGGAACGGGGCACGCTGGAGGCGCTGTTCGTCACGCCGGTGCGGCCCGTCGAGATCCTGCTGGCCAAGATCATCCCGTATTTCGGTGTCGGCATGATCGGGCTCGGCCTGTGCCTGATCGCGGCGCGCTTCCTGTTCGAGGTGCCGATCCAGGGTTCGCTGGCGATCGTGCTGCTGTCGTCGATGCTGTACCTGTTCGTGGCTGTCGGCATGGGGCTGCTGATTTCGTCCGTCACGAAGAACCAGTTCATCGCCAGCCAGGTGGCGCTGCTGGCCAGTTTCATGCCGTCGATGATGCTGTCCGGCTTCCTGTTCGACCTGCGCAACGTGCCGGCCGTGGTGCGCTATGTCGGCAACGCCCTGCCCGCGACCTACTTCATGGACCTGATCAAGACGCTGTTCCTGGCCGGGAACGTGTGGCCGCTGATCGCCCGCGACTGCGCCGTGCTGGCCGCATATGCCGTGCTGCTGCTGGGCGCGGCCCGTTTCGTCACCCGCAAGCGGCTCGACTGAGGACATCATGGACGACACCATCCTCGACCTGCTGCGCCGCCTGCTGAACCTGTGCCGCAAGGAGTTCCTCGCCGTGCTGAAGGATCCGAAGAGCCGCACGATCCTCGTCATCCCGGCGCTGGTGCAGAGCATGCTGTTCGGTTACGCGGCGACGTATGACCTGAACGACGTGCCTTACGCGCTGCTGGACGAAAGCCGCAGCGCCGCCTCCGCGCAGCTGATCGCGAAGCTGGACGGCACCGGCGTGTTCCACCGCATCGCCAGCGTGCAGACGGAGGCGGCGATGCGGGAAGTGATCGACGAACAGGATGCGCTGCTGGTGCTGCGCATCCCCCGCGACTTCGAGCGCAGGCTGTATGCGGGCCAGCAGGCGCCCGTGCAGCTGATCCTCGACGGCCGCAACTCGAACACCGCGGGCTCCGCGTCCGGCTACATCAATTCGGTGATCGCGGACTTCAACCGGCAGTGGCGCGAGCGCCATGGCGGCAGCGCGGTCCCGCTGCAGGTCGAGACGCGCGCCTGGTTCAACCCGAACATGGAGACGCGGTGGAACCTGATGCCGGGCCTGATCGCATCGCTGTCGATGCTGCAGACGCTGCTGCTGACCGCGCTGTCCGTCGCGCGCGAACGGGAACAGGGCACGTTCGACCAGCTGCTCGTCACGCCGATGACGCCGGCCGAGATCATGGTAGGCAAGGCGCTGCCGCCAATCTGCATCGGCCTCGTGCAGTCGACGCTGATTCTGCTCGTCACGCGCTTCTGGTTCCATGTGCCGATGGCCGGCTCGCTCGTCACGCTGTACGCGGCGCTGACGCTGTTCACGGTGGCCTGCGTGGGGCTGGGCCTCGCCATCTCCGCCGTCGCCGCCAGCATGCAACAGGCGATGCTGTACACCTTCGTGCTGGTGATGCCGCTGATGCTGCTGTCGGGCCTGACCACGCCGATCCGCAACATGCCGGAGATCCTGCAGACGGTCACATGGATCAACCCGCTGCGCTTCGCCATCGACATGGTGCAGCGCATCTACCTGGAAGGCGTGGGACTGGCCGCCGTGTGGCACGACATGATCCCGCTGCTGGCCATCGCCGCCGTCACGCTGCCGTTCGCCGCGTGGCTGTTCCGTAACCGACTGGTGTGACACATGATGAAGACCTTCGCCCTCCTCCCCCTGGCTTTGCTGGCCGGCTGCGCAGCCGTATGCCCGGTTCGACGATCCCGTGCTGCGCGGGCTGCTGCAGCGGGCCGCGGCGCAGAACCACGACCTGCGCACGGCCGCGCTGCGGTTCGCGCAAAGCCGCCTGCAGCGCGCGGTTGCCGCCGGCGCGGCGGGTCCGCAGCTGGGCACGCAGGCCGGCGCCACGCGTCAGCGCCAGAGCGAGTCGGGTTCCGCGACGCGGATGCTGGAAGCGCTGGCACCGCCGGAAAACCGCGACGCGATGATCGGCATCCTTGCGTCGCCGTTCAATGTTTACCAGGCGGGCTTCGATGCCAGCTGGGAGCCGGACTTCTGGGGCCGCGTGCGCCGCACCGTCGAAGCGGCCGATGCGAATGTCGCGCAGGCCGACGCGCTGCTGCGGGAGGCCCAGCTGGCCGTCGCCATCGAAGTGGCGCGCCGCTACTACGAGCTGCGGTCGGCGCGCGTGCAGCTGCGCCTCGCGAACGAGGACATCGCGGCCGGCGAAGACCTGCTGCAGCTGGCCGAGCAGC
>DKJA01000178.1:141-50083 GCA_002454505.1 Oxalobacteraceae bacterium UBA6704 | reverse complement strand
ATCCGCATCCGGCAGCTCGGCCACGATCCACCGCGCGCCGACATCGACCAGCACGGGCGCCGGCATGCCGGCCAGCGGCGCGCGCAGGATCGCCGCCAGCTCCGCCACCTGCGCTTCATCCAGCGGCGTGACCGCGGCAGGCGGCAGCGTGAAGAAGATGCGCTGGACATCCGCACCCGCTTCGATCCGCAACGGGACCAGGCCGGCGCCGCACTCCTGCACCAGCCGGCCATCGCGGGGCGTGACGATGCCTGCTTCCAGCAGCGCGTGGGCGGTGCCGATCGTGGGATGGCCGGCAAACGGCAGCTCGCCGCGCGGCGTGAAGATGCGCAGCCGGTAGTCTGCCTCGGCCGCCGTGGGCTTCAGCACGAACGTGGTTTCGGACAGGTTCGTCCACGCCGCGATGCGCTGCATGTCGGCCGTGGCGAGATCGTCCGCCTGCAGCACGACGGCGACGGGATTGCCGAGAAACGGGCGGGTGGTGAACACGTCCACCTGGCAGAACGGGATGAGCTTGGACATGGTGCGCAGTCCTGAATGACAAAACCGCAGCGTAACGCGGCCGGGCGCGCCGCGACAGATACAGTCCGCGCCGATTTCGCCAATACAGTCATGCCGGCTCAGCAGAAATCCCGGCTGGCCGTGGGCAGCTTGCCCAGCAGCGGCGACAGGTCGACCAGCCGCTTGGCGACCAGGTGGCGCACGATGCCCTGCTGCTGCCACACGCCGTACACGCCCAGCAGCGATGCGCTCAATACCTCGCGGCGGTACTGGTCGACGAGGTCCGGCCAGACGATCACGTTGACGTTGCCCGTCTCGTCCTCGATCGTGATGAACAGCACGCCCTTGGCCGTGCCGGGCCGCTGCCGCACCGTGACGATGCCGGCACCGCGTGCCAGCTGGCCATCGGCGAAGGTGTTCAGCACCTCGGCCGGCAGGAAGCGCCTGGCCAGCAGTTGCGGCCGCAGCAGCGCCAGCGGGTGGCGGCCCAGCGTCAGGCCCTGCGCCCGGTAGTCGCCCACGATGTCGTCGCCTTCGCTCGGTGGGCGCAGCTGCGGCGTTTCCTCGATGGCCTGGGTGGGGCGCAGCAGATCCTTGTCGGGCACCGCGCCCACCGCTTCCCACAGGGCCTGGCGGCGGTTGCCGGCCAGGCTGCGCAGCGCGTTGGCGGCGGCCAGCACCTGCAGGTCGTGCCGTTCCAGCTGCGCACGGCGGGCCAGGTCGGCCACGCTGGCGAACGGCGCGATCGCGCGCACCTGCTCGATCCGTTCGGCCGACTCGATGCGCATGCCGCGCAGCAGCGACATGCCGAGACGCACCGCCGGCTGCAGGCCATCGCCCTTCTCCTCCAGCACCGAATCCCAGCCACTGACGGCGATGTCGATCGGCCGCACTTCGACGCCGTGGCGCCGGGCATCCTGCACCAGCTGCGACGGCCCGTAGAAGCCCATCGGCTGGCTGTTCAGCAGCGCGCACAGGAAGGCGGCCGGCTCGTGGCACTTGATCCACGAGCTCACATAGGTCAGCAGCGCGAAGCTGGCCGCATGCGATTCGGGGAAGCCGTATTCGCCGAAGCCCTGGATCTGCTCGCAGATGCGGTTGGCGAATTCCACGTCGTAGCCGCGCTCGGTCATGCCATCGATGATGCGCTCGCGGTATTTGTCCATGCCGCCCTTGCGCTTCCAGGCCGCCATCGCGCGGCGCAACTGGTCCGCCTCGCCCGCGGAAAAGCCGGCGGCGATCATCGCCACCTGCATCACCTGTTCCTGGAAGATCGGCACGCCCAATGTGCGTTCCAGCGCCTCGTTGAGGCCTTCCGGATAATCGATCAGCGTTGGGTCCAGGCGCCGCTGCAGATACGGGTGCACCATGCCGCCCTGGATCGGGCCGGGCCGCACCAGCGCCACCTCGATCACCAGGTCGTAGAACACGCGCGGGCGCAGCCGCGGCAGCATCGACATCTGCGCCCGCGATTCGATCTGGAACACGCCGATCGTGTCGGCCTCGCACATCATGTCGTAGGTGGCCGTGTCGTTGCGCGGGATGTCCTGCATGCGGAACTCGCCGCCGCGGCGCAGGCCGATCAGGTCCAGCGCGCGGCGCAGCGCCGTCAGCATGCCCAGCGCCAGCACATCCACCTTCAGCAGGCCCAGTTCCTCCAGGTCGTCCTTGTCCCACTGGATCACGCTGCGGTCCTTCATCGTCGCGTTCTCGATCGGCACGAGGCGCGACAATTTGTCCTGCGCGATGACGAAGCCGCCCACGTGCTGGGACAGGTGGCGCGGGAAGCCAAGCATCTTCTGCGCCAGGCTGGCCCACTGGTGCGCCAGCGGCGAATCGGCATCGAGGCCGCATTCGGCGAAGCGGTTCAGCAGCTCGTGCTTGCTGTCGAACCAGTGGTGCGACTTGGCGACCTTTTCGACGATCGCCAGGTCCACACCCAGCGCCTTGCCGGCATCGCGCAGCGCGCTTTTCGGCCGGTAGCAGATCACGGTGGCGGCCAGCGCGGCGCGATGCCGGCCGTACTTGGCGTAGATGTACTGGATCACCTCTTCGCGGCGCTGGTGCTCGAAGTCCACGTCGATGTCCGGCGGTTCGTCGCGCTCGCGCGAGATGAAGCGGCCCATCAGCATCGTGCTCTCGGCCGGATTGACCTCGGTGATGCCGAGGCAGTAGCACACGACGGAATTGGCGGCCGAGCCGCGGCCCTGGCACAGGATCTCCTGCGCGCGGGCGAAGCGCACGATGTCGTACACGGTCAGGAAGAAATACTCGTACTTCAGTTCGGCCACCAGCGCGAGTTCCTCTTCCACCTGCGCCTGCACCGCCGCGGGAATGCCTTCCGGGTAGCGCCTCACGGCGCCCCGGTACGTTTCCTGCCGCAGGTAGGAGGCCGGCGTATGCCCCGCCGGTATCAGCTCGTTCGGATATTCGTAGCGCAGCTCGCCCAGCGAGAACGTGCACTGGGCGGCGATGCGGACCGTCTCGGCCAGCGCCTCGCGGGGATACACGTTCGACAGCCGGATGCGCGAACGCAGGTGCTGCTCGGCGTTCTGCGCCAGCGCGTAGCCGCATTCGCCGACCGGCTTGCCGATGCGGACGGCCGACAACGTATCGTGCAGCGGCTTGCGCGAGCGGACGTGCATGCACACGTGGCCCGTCGCCACCACCGGCATGGCGTGCTGCCGCGCCACTTCGTAGACGCTCTGGCGGTGGCCTTCGTCGAAGGCGCGCTGCAGCAGCGTGAGGCCGATCCACGCGCGGCCGCCGAACGTGGCCGCCATCCACGCGGCCTGCGCGTGCAGCCGGTCCACGTCCGCGCTTTCCCACGCCGGATAGTCCGGCAGCAGGATCAGCAGGCAATCCGGCATGCCGCGCAGGTGGGCGCGCTCGGGCGGCGGCGCCGCGAAGTCGTCCGGATGCAGCAGGTAATGGCCCTTCTCCGCCCGCGTGCGGCCCAGTGTGATCATCTCGGACAGGTTGCCGTAGCCGTTGCGGTTCTGCGCGATGGCCAGCAGCGACAGCCCTGCGCCGCCACCCCGGCCGGTCAGGCGGAACCAGCTGCCGACCAGCAGGTGCTCGTGCCACTTGGCCTGTTTCGCCTCGCCGTAGGCGCGCACCACGCCGGCCAGCGAGCACTCGTCGGTGATGGCCAGCGCCGTGTAATCCAGGTCGATCGCGCGCGCCACCAGCTCCTCGGCATGCGAGGCGCCCTGCAGGAAGGAGAAATTGGTCATGCAGAACAGCTCCGCATAGGCGGGCAGCTTGAATGACGGCGGATCGGGCGGCATGGCTGGCAATCGAAAGACTGTATAAACGTACAGTATTATAGCAAGCCGGTGCGGCTGCTATGCTTGCGCCATGACGACCATCCATGAACTGCTCTGCTTCGGCACCGCACCCGGCGAAGGCAATGCGGCCCTCGTGCTGCTGGACGACGACCGCGACACGGTGCAGCGCCAGGCCTTCGCACACGCCAGTGGCAAGAGCGCCTGCGTGTTCGTCGACCGCACAGGCGACGTGCCCGTGCTCGACTTCTTTTATCCCCACATGCGCAGCCCCCTGTGCCTGCACGCGACGCTGGCCGCGGCCCGCGTACTGCTCGGCGCGCAGGCGGGCCCGCTGCCGGTGCGCACGGCGCTGCACGGCCAGCCTTTGCTCCTGTCGCGCCGGGACGATGGCGTGTATGCCGAACTGGCTGCGCAGCCGGTACCGTTGCTGGACGCTGCGTTGGACGACACTTTGGCCCAGCGGCTCGTGCCCGGTATCGCCCTGCTGTCGCCGCCGGCGATCGCCTCAGTGGGCAGCCCGAAGCTGCTGCTGGAAGTGGCCGATGCCGCTGCGCTGCACGCGTTGCGGCCGGATCTGGCGGCGATCCATGCGTGGGGCCGCGAGCATGGCGTCAGCGGCTGCTATGCATGGTGCCGCCGGCCGGATGGCGCCTTCGAGGGCCGCAATTTCAATCACCTGGAGCCGGGGCTGGAAGACAGCGCGACGGGCGTGGCGGCCGGTGCGCTGACCGTGCTGCTGCAACGGTCGCTGGTGCTTTATCAGGGCGCGAATGCGGGCAAGGCCTGCGTGCTGCGCACGGTGCTCGACGGCGCCGCGGTGCACGTGGGCGGGCGCAGCGACTTTGTTTGACGGGGTGCTGGCCAACAGGGAAATCGCACGGCAGTATGGGGCACAGTACCGCAGTTTGCCCTACGCACGGCAGTAAATAAAGGGCTTGTGCAAAATTGTCACAAAACAAAACTTGCCCATAGTTCAAGCGACACGGCGCCGATAGAATCGGGTTTTGCCTATCGGAGATTCACCCCGTGTCCACGTTACGCCAAGCTGTCCTTCTCGCCCTGTACGGTAGTTCCGCCCTTGCCTTCGCCCCCGCCGTGCTGGCCCAGACCACCGACACGCCAGCCGCCGAACCCATGCAGAAGGTAAGCGTCGTCGGGTCGCGCCGCGCCACCAGTTCCACCACCGACACGGTGGTGCCCGTCGACGTGATTCCAATGACGCAGGCCGCCGAGAAAGGCGGCCAGTTCGACCTGTCGCAGACGCTGACCTATATCTCGCCCTCGTTCAACTCGACGCGCCAGTCCGGCGCGGACGGCGCCGACCTGGTCGATTCCGCCGCGCTGCGCGGCCTGGGCTCGGACCAGACGCTGGTGCTTGTCAACGGCAAGCGCCGCCACACGTCGGCGCTGGTCAACCTGTTCGGCGCGCGCAATCGCGGCAACACGGGCACGGACCTGAACGCGATCCCGCTGATGGCCATCAAGGATGTGCAGGTGCTGCGCGACGGCGCCGCCGCCCAGTACGGCTCCGACGCGATCGCCGGCGTGATGGACATCGGCCTGAAGAAAAGCCTCGGCTGCGAAAGCGTGGCGGGCTATGGCCAGTACTCGGCCGGCGACGGCGAGAACTACCTGGCGTCGGCCTACTGCGGCATCGCGGTGGGCGGCGGCGTGGTGGGCATCACCGGCGAATACCTGAAACGGGGCCGCTCCGACCGCTCCGAGCCGGACAATCCGCGTATCATCGGCGACTCGCAGACGAAGAACAAGACGCTGTACGTCAACGGCGAAATCCCCACCTCCGTCGGCGCGAACTCGGGCCGCTTCTACTTCACCGGCGGCGTGCAGACGCGCGACGCGTCGTCGGCCGCCTTCGGCCGCGGCGGCATCGGCAGCGACGACATCCCGTCGCGCAATTCGGCGGCCATGTACCCGGACGGCTTCGTCCCGTTCATCAACGGCGACCTGGACGACCGCTACGCCATCGTCGGCCACCGCGCCCAGCTGGGCGAATGGAATGCCGACCTGTCGCAGACCTATGGCTACAGCCGCCTGCGCTACGACATCGCCAACACGCTGAACGCGTCGATCGCCAACCAGGACCTGCTGAACGGCGGCGCCGGCATCAGCCCGGACCACTTCGATGCGGGCGGCTTCTCGTTCGAACAGTGGACCACCAACCTGGACTTCTCGCGCTACTACCAGGGTGTCATGGGCAATGGCCTGAACGTGGCGTTCGGCGGCGAGTACCGCGTCGAGAAATACAAGATCTTTGCCGGCGAGGCAGGTTCCTACGTGGACGCCGATGGCGTGGGCGTGGGCGGCAACGCGGGCAGCCAGGGCTTCCCCGGCTTCCAGCCCGGCGACGTGACCAATGCGCGCCGCCACAGCACGGCCGCCTACCTGGACCTGGAAGCGGACGTCAACGACGTCACCAAGCTGCAGGGCGCCGTGCGCTGGGAAAAATACAGCGACTTCGGCTCCACCGTGACCGGCAAGCTGGCCGGCAGCTACCGGGTAGCCCCGACGGTGCTGCTGCGCGGTTCGGCCAGCACCGGCTTCCGCGCGCCGTCGCTGCAGCAGGCCTACTTCTCGTCCACGTTCACCGATTTCATCGGCGGCGTACCGACCGACGTGGTGCTGGCACCGAACGGCGGCGCTGTCGCCCAGCTGGCCGGCATCCCGCAACTGAAGGAAGAGAAATCCACCAGCTTCACGCTGGGCGCCACGTGGACGCCGACCGAGACGATCTCGGTGACCGCCGACCTGTACCAGATCAGGATCAAGGACCGCATCGTGCTGTCCGGCCGCTTCGATGCCGACAACTATCCGGAACTGGCCGCCCGTCTGGCCACGCTGGGCGTGGGCCAGGCGCAGTTCTTCGTCAACTCGGTGGACACCAAGACCCGCGGCCTGGACCTGACCGCGTCGCACCGTACGCGCCTGTTCGGCAACCGCCTGACCACCTTCCTGGCGGCGAACTTCAGCAAGACGGACGTGGAAGACATCCACGCGCCCGCCTCGCTGGCCGGCTTCGAGAACGTGCTGCTGTCCGAACGCGAGCGCCTGTTCATCGAACAGGGCGGCCCGCGCCGCAAGGCCACGCTGGGCTTCGACTACGTGACCGGACCGCTGGAGACGGACTTCAAGATCATCCACTTCGGCCCGCAGACGCTGGGCACGTTCAGCGGCACCGAAAACGGCGTGCCGAACGCGAAGTATGAAGCGAAGACGTCGGCCGACCTGGCCTTCACGTATTCGATCAACCAGAACGTGAAGATCACGGCCGGCGGCAACAACATCTTCAACGCCAAGCCGACGACGCAGAATGCCGACGAGACGGATAACGGGTTCAAGTACGACAGCGTGCAGTTCGGGTTGAATGGCACGTCGTATTTTGCAAGGCTGTATGTGAAGTTCTGATGGCGAGGTAAACACCGCGTGGGTGAGGACTGTCCCCGGCTGTTCGGGGACTGTCCCCGGGGTTGTTTTTGACTTTGCCGAACGCCGATAGAAAAGCCACCCCGGGGACAGGCCCCATTCGGGGACAGTCCCCGGCCGCTCAACCGCCGGCGGCCAGCTCCCGCGTCATGTTCGCGACCGCCGTCTCACGGTACTGCGCGGCAAACCACGGATCGCCGAACAGCGTGCCCAGTTCCGCCTTGCTGCGCAGGTGCTCCAGCACGCGCGAGCGCTGGGCGTAATAATGGTCGTCGGGCACGTGGCCGTATTCGGCGCGGATGCCGCGGGCGTAGTGGTCGTAGACTTCTTCGTCCTGGCCGAGGATCGCCAGGTCGACACCCAGCATGATGTCCTTCAGCGGATGGGCCACGTCGCCGCCCTGCAGGTGGTCGGTGGCGCGGATCAGTGTGGCCACCGCGGCGGCACGGCCGGCATCCGGTTCCAGGCCGCTGGCCAGCCACAGTTGCGCACTCGCCTCTTCGTTCGACAACGCCGCAGCGGGGTCGTGTTCGTAATACGCATCGTGGAACCAGAAGGCGGCCCGCACCAGATCGGCGTCGCTGTCGGCCGCCTGCGTGTTGGCGGCCCAGGCACGGATCTCGGACAGGCCATGCACCAGGTGATCGAGGTTGTGATAGTGCCGCGCGCTGCCGCCGTAAGCGTCGGCACCGGTCAGCCGGGCGAACCACGGTTGCGCGGCGGCGCCGGGGAACAGCGACTGCCATTCCCGGTGCAGCCAGCTGAGGATCCACGCCCGGTAGGCGGCGGCCGGCACGAATTTCTTCATCGTCCAGTTCCAGCCCACGGGCCCTTCCAGCGCCTTGACGAAGCTGGAGCTGACCGAACCCAGGTCGCGCGGCGGCATCACGAACAGCGTCTTCGCGCCGCCGATCACTTCCACATTGGTTTGCTGGATCAGGTTCTCGTAATCGAAATCGGCCGTCGTGCGGATGCCGCGCATCAGGTAATCGACGCCCTGCTTGCGGGCCACGCGCGCCGTGTAGTCGCTCTGCACGATGACCACCTGCACATTGTCCCACCCCAGGTCGGCGCAGCTTTCCAGCACGATGGCGCGCCGTTCCTCGGCCGAGAAACGGGGCGCCTTGGTGGAGTTCTGCGACAGGAAGACGATCACTTCGTCCGCGATCGAACGCGCCTCGCCGATCACCCACATATGCCCGTTGGTGATGGGATCGAGCGTGCCCGAGAAACCGATTTTCTTCATGCGCTGCCCTGTTGGCTTAAAGATATGGCGCCATTCTAGCCCAGGGAACCCTAGCAGGCGTGAAGTGAACCGGGACAGGATTTCAGGCCGGCGCTTTGCTCAGCGCCACCGCCCTGGCCGGCGGCGCCTCTTTCGGCGCAGGGAACGTCACCTGCACCAGCAGGCCGCCGAGGCGTTCGGACTTGTCCAGCGCCAGCGTGGCGCCGTGCCGCTCGGTGATCGACTTGATGATCGCCAGCCCGAGGCCGCTGCCGGTGGCCGTGCTGCCGGGCACGCGGTAGAAGCGGCTGAACACGCGCTCGCGCTCTTCCGGCGAGATGCCGGGGCCGCTGTCTTCCACCATCAGCACGGGACCCTTGTCGGTGCTGCGCACGGAAACGTCGACAGTGCCGCCGGCCGGCGTGTACTTGATCGCGTTGTCGACCAGGTTGCGCAGCAGGATCAGCAGCGCATCCGGCTGGCCCGTCACGCTGACGTCGTCCGCATGCTGCAGGCCCAGGTCGATGTCGCGCGACTGCGCCGCGCCCACCATGTCGCCCAGCGTGCGCTTGGCCAGCTCGGTCAGCGCCACCGGTTGCAGCTTCGCTTCCGCCGCCTCCTGCCGCGCCAGGATCAGCAATTGCTCGACGAGCCGCGTGGCACGCTCGATGCCGGCCGTCAGCCGGCCGATCGCGACGGCGCGGGCGGCCTGGTCCTCCGCCCTTTCCAGGCTCAGCACCTGCAGCTTCAGCGCCTGCAACGGCGAACGCAGCTCGTGCGCCGCATCGGCCACGAAGTGCTGCTGCGCGTCGAAGGCCGTGCGCACGCGGCCGAACAGCAGGTTCAGCTCGTGCACCAGCGGCTTCACTTCGTCCGGCAGGTCCGCTTCGGACACGGGCGACAGGTCGTCCGCCTGGCGCGACGCCACCTGGCGCCGCACGCGCGACACGGGCGCCAGCGAGCCGCTGACCACCCACCACACGACGAGCATCAGCATCGGTGCCATCATCGCGATCGGGCCGACCGTGCGCAGCGCCAGCGCGCCGGCCATGCGCTTGCGCACCGCCATGTCCTGGGCGATCTGCACCGTCTGATTACTCGTCTGCACGGAGAACACGCGATACGTGGTGCCCTTGGCCTTGACGTTCGAGAAACCCAGCACGGCACGCTGCGGCAGTTCGGCGCGGGAGATGGAGCGGAACACCTGGATGCCGTCCGGCGTCCACACCTGCACCACCATGTCGTCGTTGCCGGCATCGGCGCTGGGGCCGCTGTGGCTGTTGGCCAGCGGCGCGCCGGAGCGCAGCGCCAGCGCCATCTGCTGCATGTGATAGTCGAAGATCTGGTCCGCGTCGTGCAGCGCGCTGCGGTAGGCGATCATCGCCTGCGCCAGCGCCGCCATCGTGATGGCCGCCAGCAGGAACCACAGCAGGCGGCCGCGCAGCGAGTGGGAGACATTCACCTTGACGCGGGGGACCTTCGGCACTCTCATGCTTTGGGGACCATGTAGCCAAGGCCGCGCACGTTCTGGATCAGTTCCGCGCCCAGCTTCTTGCGCAGGCCGTGGATGTACACTTCGACGGCATTGCTGTTCACTTCATCCTTCCAGCTGTACAGTTTTTCTTCCAGCTGGGCGCGCGACAGCACGATGCCTGGCCGCGCGATCAGCGCTTCCAGCACGGCCCATTCGCGGGCCGACAGGCTGACGGTCTGGCCGTTGGCGATCACCTCGCGCGTCTGCGGGTTGATCGACACGCCCTTGTGCTCGAACACGGGCTCCGCCCGCCCGGCCGAACGGCGCAGCAGCGCGCGGATGCGGGCCAGCAGCTCGTCCAGGTCGTAGGGCTTCAGCACGTAGTCGTCGGCGCCCGCATCGAGGCCGGCGATGCGCTGGTCGACGGCGTCGCGCGCGGTGGCTACCAGCACCGGTGTCAGCTCCTTGCGCAGGCGCATCGAACGCAGCACTTCCAGGCCGTCCTTGCGGGGCAGGCCCAGGTCCAGCAGCACCAGGTCGTAGGTCTGCGTCTGCAGCGCCGTGTCGGCCATGTCGCCGTCCTTGACCCAGTCCACCGCGTAGTGCTCGGCCCGCAACAGGTCGAGCACCACTTCGCCGATCATCACATCATCTTCCACCAGCAGGAGCCGCATGGTTACTTCCTTTCGTGTTTTTATTGTGTACCCGGCGGATCGCTCCACGGCGGGTGAAGTTTATCCCAATCGTACCGGAATAAAAATGCGCTCATCGCCACGCTGGATCAGCAGCGCCACCGACTTCGACGACTTCGACAGCACGTCGCGCACCTGCTCCACCGACGTGACGGCGCGGCCGTTCACGGACAGCAGCACGTCGCCCGACTGCACGCCGGCCGTGGCGGCGGCCCCGCCGGCCTGCTCGATGACGAGGCCGGACGGCAGGCCCGCTTCGCTGCGCTCGGCAGGATCGAGTGGCCGCAGCGCCAGGCCCAGGCCCAGCTTCGAAGCCGGCTCGCGACTGGCGCCGGCAGCCGTTGCCACGCGGTCGTTGGCGCTGCCCAGCTTGCCCGTCAGCGTGACGGCCTTGCCCTGGCGCCAGACATCAAGCGTCAGCTTGTCGCCCGGCTTGGCCAGCGCGACGAGGGCCGGCAGGTCGCCGGACGAGACGATCTTCTGACCGTTGGCGTTGCGGATCACGTCGCCCGGTTTCAGGCCGGCCTGCTCGGCCGGGCTGCCGCCGTCCACGTTGGCGACCAGCGCGCCTTCCGGCGTGGCCAGCTTGAACGAATCGGCAAACGCCTGGTCCACTTCCTGCACCGTCACGCCCAGGCGGGCATGCACGACCTTGCCGGTGCTGGCGATCTGCTGCTGGATGCGCTGCGCCAGGTCGATCGGGATCGCGAACGACAGGCCCTGGTAGCCGCCCGTCTGGCTGTAGATCTGCGAATTGATGCCGACCACTTCACCCTTCGTGTTGAACAGCGGACCGCCCGAGTTGCCGGGGTTGACCGCCACGTCGGTCTGGATGAACGGCACGCTGCCGTCGTCCAGCGAGCGGCCTTTGGCGCTGACCACGCCGGCCGTCACCGTGTTTTCCAGGCCGAACGGCGAACCGATGGCCAGCACCCACTCGCCCACCTTGACGTCCGTGGAACGGCCCAGCGGCACGACCGGCAGGTCTTTCGCGTCGATCTTCAGCACCGCCACGTCCGTTTTCGGATCGGAGCCCAGCACCTTGGCGCGGAACTCGCGGCGGTCGGTCAGCTTGACGGTCACTTCGCGGGCATCGCGCACCACGTGGGCATTGGTCAGGATGACGCCGTCGGCGCTGACGATGAAGCCGGAACCGACACCATGGCTCGGCACTTCGCGGCCGCCACCGCCGCCGCGCCGCGGATCCTGGAAGCGGCGGAAGAATTCGAAGAACGGGTCGTCGCCGAACGGCTCGCCGCGGTTGTCGTAGGCCGTTTTCACGGTGCCCGTGGTGCTGATGTTGACGACGGCCGGGCCGTTACGCGAAGCGATGACGGAGAAATCCGGCAGCGCGACCATCGGCGCCGGCGTCGGCGCCGGTGCGCCCGCGGCGGCATTGACCGGCGCGGCGGCTGGTGCGGTCTGGGCCACGGTGGCCGGTGCGGCATCGGCCGCGTGGTTGGCCTGTACTGCGATGGCGGCGCCTGCGCCCAGTACGCCGACGGCGCACAGGGCCAGGACCAGGCGTTTCATCGTCATCGAGACCAGAACTGTGTCCTTGCTCATTGCTGCACTCCCAAATGAATCAGTTTTCGATGGTAGCAATATGCGGATGCCAGCTTAGGCGGCACTTAACCAATGGATTAACTCGCACCCGGTCAAGTCCCAGTGAATCAAGCGCCGATGGATCCTGCAGCCCAGGCCGGCAGGCAGACGCACGAAGGCCGGGTCGCCCCGGCCTGTCTGACTGCCAATGTTGCCATCCCTGCCAGATTGTACCGGCAAGGGGCCGGGGCTTGCGCCCGCCAGCGTGCTTACGCCGCGTCGCGCTTCTGTTCCAGCGGGGTCACGTTCGACGTGTCGGCATTGAGCACGCCGTCGATCGCGATCTTGCGGGGTTTCAGCGCTTCAGGCACTTCGCGCACCAGGTCGATCGTCAGCATGCCGTTATCGAACGACGCGCCGGTGACCTTGACGTGGTTGGCCAGCTGGAAGCGCTGTTCGAAGTCGCGCGCCGCGATGCCGCGGTGCAGGAAGGTGCGCTCGGTGGCGTCCTTCTGCTTGCGGCCGGTGACGACGAGCGAGTCGCGCTCGGTATCGATGTCCAGCTCGGAACGGTCGAAGCCGGCCAGCGCCATCACGATGCGGTACTGGTCTTCCGCCACCAGCTCGATGTTATACGGCGGGTAGCTGGGCGCTTCGCCGGCGTTCAGCAGATTGGCCAGGCGGTCGAAGCCGATGGCGGTACGGTACAGCGGGGTCAGGTCGAAAGTACGCATGATCTATCCTTTTCAGTAAGCGATATGGGTGCGGCCCCCATGCGGGCGACCGCGGTTGCGAGTTTTGAAGACTGTTTTTTCGCGGCGGGCACGGGCCCGCCGCAGGTGCCGTGGGGCTGCTTAAGCGGCAGCGCGCGGCTGTTCGATCGCAGCGGAGGCGGCGGAAGCGGCGCCGATCTCGATCTTGCGCGGCTTCAGCGCTTCGGGCACTTCGCGCACCAGGTCGATCGTCAGCATGCCGTTGGTGAACGAGGCGCCGGTGACCTTCACGTGATTGGCCAGCTGGAAGCGCTGTTCGAAGTCGCGTGCCGCGATGCCGCGGTGCAGGTAGGTGCGCTCGGTGCCGTCCTTCTGCTTGCGGCCAACGATGTGCAGCGAATCGCGCTCGCTGGTGATGTCGATTTCCGAACGGTCGAAGCCGGCCAGCGCCATCACGATGCGGTACTGGTCCTCGGAAACGAGTTCGACGTTGTATGGGGGATAGCTGGGCTGCGCGTCGGCAGTGTTCAGCATGTGGGCCAGGCGGTCGAAGCCGATGGCGGTACGGTACAGCGGGGTCAGGTCAAAAGTACGCATGGTGGATATCCTTTCGGTGTTAAGCGATATCGGGTTGAAATCGGAGCGGTGTATCACTCGCCCGCGGCCCCCTTCTGGGCAACCGCTGAGTGGGATATACGGACGCCCGCAGCGGCTTTCAAGGGGAATTGTGTGAAAAAATCGCCTGTTACTTTCTGAAACATTTCAACTTTCCTACGTGCTACACTCGTCGGCTTGGACCATTCTTTCCTCTGCCAATGACCCTGTCTCTGTCTCTTCCAACGCTTCGTACCGCAATGCTGCCCGCCCTTCTGGCCACTGCCTTCCTGACTTCCGCAACGATCGTCAATACCGCCGCGGCCCAGCCGCTGCCGGTGTCGCAGGACCAGCCTTACCCGGGCACGATCAAGATGAAGATCGATGCCTCCGATACGGCGCACAGCATCTTCCGCATCCACCTGTCGATTCCCGTCAAGCCGGGCAGGATGACGCTGCTGTTCCCGCAGTGGGTCACCGCCCAGCACGGTCCGACAGGCATGCTGCACCAGATGGCCGGCCTGAAGGTGTCGGCCAACGGCAAGCAGGTGGCGTGGAAGCGCGATCCGCTGAACGTGTTTGCCTTCCTGATCGACGTGCCGAAGGAGGCCTCGACATTGGAAGTGGAATACCAGCACCTGTCGCCGACCGAAGGCAACCAGGGCCGCATCGCGGTGACGCCGGACATCCTCGGCATCCAGTGGCAGTCGATGACGATGTACCCGGCCGGCTACCACACGCGCCGCATCCCGATCCAGACGACGCTGACGCTGCCGGCCGGCTGGCAGTACGGCACCGCGCTGGAAACAGCCACGCGCCAAGGCGACGAAGTGCAGTTCAAGACGACCGACCTGGAAACCTTCATCGACTCGCCGCTGTTTGCCGGCCGCTACTTCAAGCAGGTGGACCTGGACCCGGGCGCGAAGATCCCAGTGCGCCTGAACATCGTGGCCGACTCGCAGGAAGCGCTGGAAGCCAAGCCGGAACAGATCGAGCCGCACCGCGAGATGATCAGGCAGGCTTATAAACTGTTCGATTCGCAGCATTACGCGCACTACGATTTCCTGTTCGCGCTGTCCGACGAATTCGGCGGCGTGGGCCGCGAGCACCACCAGTCCAGCGAGAACGGTGTCAAGGCCAATTACTTCACCGAGTGGAACAAGACGGAAGCCGTGCGCACGCTGCTGCCGCACGAATTCACGCACTCGTGGAACGGCAAGTTCCGCCGCCCGAAAGGCCAGGACGTGCCGAACTTCAACACGCCGCTGGACAACAACCTGCTGTGGGTCTACGAAGGCCAGACCCAGTACTGGGGCCAGGTGCTGGCCTCCCGCTCCGGCCTGGTGAAGACAGCCAGCGTGCGCGACATGATCGCCAATATGGCGGCTACCTATTCGAACGTGCAGGGGCGCACGTGGCGCCCGGTGGTGGACACCACCAACGACCCGATCGTCAACCAGCGCCGTCCACAGGTATGGCCGAACTGGCAGCGCAGCGAGGACTACTACTCGGAAGGCGCGCTGGTCTGGCTGGACGTGGACACCAAGCTGCGCGAGCTGTCCGGCGAAAAACGTTCGCTGGACGATTTCGCCAAGGCGTTCTTCGGCGTCGACAACGGCGTGATCGTGGCGAAGCACTACACGTTCGACGACGTGGTCAAGTCGCTCAACGCGATCCAGTCCTTCGACTGGGGCCCGTTCCTGAAGAAGCGCATCGAAGAGACCGGCCCGGCACCGCTGGACGGCCTGGCCCGCGCCGGCTGGAAGCTGGTCTACACGGACAAGCAGACCGAGTTCCTGAAAGGTGTCGAAGAGCAGAGCAAGACCGCCAACTTCCAGTACTCGCTGGGCTTCTCGGTGGGCAGCGACGGCAAGGTTGCCGGCATCGTGTGGGACGGCATCGGCTTCAAGGCCGGCCTGTCCGGCAACACGACTGTGCTGGCCGTCAACGGCCGCGCGTACAAGGCTGAACTGTTGCGCTCGGCCGTCACGGCGGCAGTCAAGGACAGCAAGCCGATCGACCTGCTGGTCAAGCGCGGCAACGACTACCGCACCGTATCGCTCGACTACCACGGCGGCCTGAAGTACCCGCGCCTGGAACGCATCGAGGGCACGCCGGACCGCCTGGAAACGATCCTGCAGCCGAAGAAGTAAGCTTCGCCGCAGCAGGCTTGGCAGCGGGCGCATCGTCTTCGGACGTGCGCCCGTTTTTCATTGCGCACGCTACAGTTGGCGTCACATTGAAAGGACCGCCATGATCACCCTGCACACCTGGACCACGCCGAACGGCCGCAAGCCCGTCATCATGCTGGAGGAACTGGGCGAGCCGTACCGCGTCGTGCCCGTCGACATCGGCAAGGGCGAGCAGTTCGCGCCCGCCTTCCTGAAACTTTCACCGAACAACAAGATTCCTGCACTGGTGGACGACGATGCCGATGGGGGCAGCATCACGATCTTTGAAAGCGGCGCCATCCTCACCTACCTGGCCGAGAAATACGGCCGGCTGCTGGCCCCTGCCGGTGCCGCCCGCTGGCAGA
This sequence comes from Oxalobacteraceae bacterium UBA6704, assembly GCA_002454505.1. Taxonomy (GTDB): domain Bacteria; phylum Pseudomonadota; class Gammaproteobacteria; order Burkholderiales; family Burkholderiaceae_D; genus Rugamonas. Next base: position 34,072 of record DKJA01000178.1, on the reverse strand, counting down.
CGCTGCAGTGGCTGCACTGGCAGATCGGCGGCCTCGGGCCGATGCTGGGCCAGCTCGGCTTCTTCGCGCAACAGGACGATGCGTTTGCGCTGGACCGCTTCGTCAAGGAAGGCGACCGGCTGCTGACAGTGCTGGACCGGCAGCTGGCTGGCTCGCGTTACGTGGCCGGCGAGGAATTCACGATTGCCGATATCGCCTGCTACACGTGGGTTGCCGGTGCGATGGACAAGCTGAAGGGCCCGCTCGGCGACAGGCTCGACAAGCCCGATCTGCAGCGGTGGATGGCCCTCGTCGGCGAGCGGCCGGCCGTGCAGAAAGGCATGGCGTGGAAGATCCGGAACTGACCGGGGCGGCCGCCCTTCCCCTTACAAGTACCGCGCACTCCACGCCGCGATCAGGTCCGCCACGTACACCGCATCTTCCCGCTTGCTGAGCAGATGGTCGGCCGTATCGAGCGAGATATAGCTTTTCGGGTGTTTCGCCGCGATGAAGATGTTCATCGCGTTGTCGATGCCCACCGTGGTGTCGCCCGGCGCGTGCATCACCAGCAGCGCCTTGTTCAGCGCGCCGATCTGCGGCGCCAGCCGGTGCTCCGCCACGTCGTCGAGGAATTGCTGCCTGATGCGGAACGGCCGGCCGGCCAGCTGCACTTCCGCCTCGCCGTCCTTCGCGATCGCATCGATGTGGTCGCGGAACAGGTGCATCACGTGCGACGGATCGCTGGGCGCCGCGATGGTGACCACGGCCCGCGCTTCCGGCACCGTGCCGGCCACCGCCAGCGTGGCCGCGCCGCCCAGGCTGTGGCCGATGAGGATCTGCGGCGCCTGGAAATGCTGGCGCAGGTAGTCGGCCGCCGCAGCGAGATCGGCCACATTGGACGAGAAATTCGTGTTGGCGAAATCGCCTTCGCTGGCGCCCAGGCCGGTGAAATCGAAGCGCAGCACGGCGATGCCATGGTCCGTCAGCCCCTGCGCGATGCGGCTGGCCGCGAACACATCCTTGCCGCAGGTGAAGCAATGGGCAAACAAGGCATACGCCCTGGCCGGGGTGTCCGGCGAGTCCAGCCGGGCCGCCAGTTTCGTGCCGTCGGCACCGGGAAAGTCGAGTCGTTCCGCCCGCATGATTTCTCCTCAGTTGAGACGCTATCGTGCACCGGATACGGCTGAACGGCAAGACGCCGCAAGGCAGAGCCGGCGCCAGAGCCAGTTCAACCGAACAGGCCGTGCAGGTACCAGCGCGGTTCCGCATCCTCGTCGCCGCCCGGCAGGCGCTCGCGGTAGACCCAGTAATGCGCGTTGTCCTCACCCTGCGCGATGAAATAGTCGCGCGTCTGCGTTTCGCCCCACCAGCCCGCCTCGATGCGCTCGGCGGACGACATCATCCGCAGCGGCGAGCAGTAGAACGGCCGGTGGTCGCGCACCAGCAGCGCGATCGGCTTCGGCAGCAGCCATGCGGGACGGGGCAGGCTGCCTGGCGGCAGTTGCGCGACGACATCCGCCGGGCGCAGCTTTTCATGGATGGGCGCCCACCCATTCGCATGTTCGGGACGGTAATCGGCCTTCGGTGCCGCCTGCAGCACGTTGTCGGCGCCCAGCCGGGCCACCAGCAGTTCGAACAGGCGCTGCCGGTCTTCCCTGCTGCCGCCCGGCTCGGGGAACAGCGAGTCGGACAGCGGTGCCATTGGCCGCACCTGCGGCGCCTCCAGGCACAGGCCGATGACGGGCGCCGCCAGTTCCAGCTTGGCCAGCCGTTCCTTCAGCAGCCGCACCAGGTGCTCGTCGCGCCACACGGCATCGGCCAGCACCACCTCGACCGGCGTGGGCGGCCGCGCCACCCTGCCCCGTTCGTGTTCCAGCAGCAGGTGGATGCGTTCGACGGCCAGGTGCCGGGCACTGAGCCAGCCGGTGAGCTGCTGCAGCAGCCGGCACGCACCGGCCAGCAGCAGGTCGGTGTTCTCGATGCGGCCGAACAGTTCCAGCTTCGCGCCGAACGTGGGCGGCGCCTCGATCCAGCGGAACATCTCCGGGGCCTGGCCCAGCGCGGCATCGAGCATCTGCAGCAGCTCGCTGCCGCAGCGCCGCTGCAGGCCCGGCCGCGGCAGCCGCGTGACGTCGCCCACCGACAGGCAGCCGATGCCCTCCAGCCACGCCAGGTAGGGCCGCGCCGGCGGCAACAGGCGCACCGGCAGGCCTTGCAAACGGTGCGCCATGCGTTCGATTGTTAAAGAACGTCCGCCGCCGCTGCGCGCCAGCAACCACGCGCCGCGTGCCGTGGGCGCCACGCCCAGCACGGCGGTAAAACCCAGCGCCTGCAGGCTGCCCCGCACCAGCGCGCACAAGCGGCGGATGCCGCCGAACAGCCGCAGGCTCGCGCCCACGTCCAGCACTAGGCTGGCCTCTTCGCCCTCGGCCACCTGCGGCGTGAATTGCAGCATGGCCATCGCCACCGCATGCAGCGCCTGCGCCTCCTGTTCCGGAGCGCGCTCGTGCAACAGGGCATCGGGCGCCATCATCAGCGCGCCGCCGCGGCGCATGCCGGGCACGATGCCTTGCCGCCGCGCCGTTTCCGACACGGCCAGCACCACCTCCTGCTCCAGCACCGCCGTGCAGGACTCAGCCGACCAGCGCGGGCAAAAGACTTCGAGCGGGAGCCGGGGCAGGTGCAGGCCGATCCAGAGGCGCATGTCGTTGCAGTAAAGAAGGTGTCAGGGGCAGGAACAGCGGCGCATCGCGTTGCGGCCCCCGGCGTTTGACGAAACCGATATCGATGCCGCCGGCGGCCGGCTTCACCGACAGCCGCAGCGTAGCCGGCGACGCATCCTGCGCCGCCGCCAGCGGCCGCAACAGGCAGAACAGCGTTTCTCCGCTTTGCGCCGCCAGGTGCAGCCGGCGCAAGGCCTCGCTGCGCACGTGCTGCTGCCACAGCAGCACGGCGCCGCAGCAGCCGCTGCGCAATATCTGCTCGGCCGCCCACAGCGCATCCGAGCTCTTGCCCGTGTTGCGGATCCAGATCAGCTGCGTGGGCGGAATGCCCAGCGCCGCCAGTGCCAGCGCCTGCGGCGCATGGGGCGGCTGCAGCATCGCGATGGGCCGCTGCAGCGCCGCCAGGGCCGGCTGCAGCAGCCGCACTTCACCGACACCCGGCTGCGGCAGCAGCAGTTCGACCAGCGAACCGATGGGCCAGCCGCCACCCGGCAACTGGGCCGACAGCACGGGATAACCGGTGTCGACACAGCGCTCGTTCGACTGCGCCAGTTGCGATGCAAGCCACAGGGAGGGATGCAAGGCTTCGGGTGCAATGGCGGACGCGGCTGCAGCAGTGGGATCGGGGCGGGCCATGGTTAGCGAAAGTCGGATACTGTACAAACATACAGTACAAGCTGGACCCGGGCTTGGCAAGGTTTACTTGTCAGAGTGTCTAAGGCACTCCGCTAACGTCTCGACTCAAGCCTTTGAATAAACAGGAGATTTCGTCGATTGGAATTCTTGGTTGTCGACTTTCGGTGGCGAATGCCGTGTGCCCCGTTTATTGTTGACGTGCCGGCCACCGGACGATACTTTTCATCGGCGAAAGCGCGCTTTGCCTGTGGTTGCTGGTGAAAGGCGTCGATACGGCGGCGTGGCACCAGAAAGCTGCCGCGGCCACCTGACGTCATCGCCGGTGCCGGCCGAAGAATTCCAGCATCATCCGGCTCGCATCCGGCCCGCCCTTGGCATGAAAGGCGACGCTGGGGTCGCCGCCGCTCCAGGCATGCTCCAGCGCATCGATCTGCACGGCGCGCACCACCACCTTGCTGCCCACCAGGTAATCGCGGATCTCGTGCCCGTGACGGGTGCCGCGCCGGCTGACCTTCACGGGACCGCCCGCCGCGATGCCGTTCAGCAGCAGGCTCTGCTCGACCAGCTGCTGCTGGTTGACGGCATGCACCACCTTGTCCGCCACGCCCTGGATCAGGATCGCCGGCAGCAGCGGGAAATCGGGGCGGCGCGCCAGCACTTCGCCGATCGCCAGGCTGGTCCGCCCGCCGCCGCCATGCCGCATCACGCCCAGCGCGCCGATGGCGTTGTGCCCCGCGCCGAACACGGGCCCGGAATGCTGGCCCACGGCCGCGAACACGTCGGGATAATTCAGGGCCATGATGTTGGCCATGCCGGCACCGGCCGAGATGCCGCACGCATACACGCGGCGGCGGTCCACCGGATACTGGGCCAGCACGTGCGCCAGCAGCGCCGCGACGGGCTGCACGTCGCCGCCGCCCTGCTGGGTTGCCTTGTCGAACCAGCGCCAGCAGCGGTGCGCGTGCACGGTGGTGGATTGCTGCGGATACAGCACCGCATAGCCTTTCTTTTCGGCCATCAGGTTCATCCGCGTGCCCTGCGCGAACTGCGTGGCCGTCTGCTGGCAGCCATGCAGCATCAGCACCAGCGGCAAGCCGTGCTCCAGCGCGGACGGCGGCACCTCTTGCGGCAGGTAAAGCCAGTACGCGAGCCGGTGCCCGCCCCACAGATGATGGCCGGCAAGCCAGCGGCCCGGCGCCACCGGTACCGGTGACGGCGTGCGCACGCGCGGCGCCTTTGCCTTGACGGGATGCGACAGTGCCAGCATGCCCGTCATCATCTTTCCGGCGGCTTTCTGCTGGGCTGCACCGGCCTTCCACAACGACCGCAGCAGCCGTGCGCCACTTGTCCGTTTCGCCATGATTTCTCCGCATTGTCCAGCACCGATCTAACCGGACGAGCCGCACACTCTTGACTCCCGGTAAGCACGTGAAAAAACCGCCTGCGCTATTCTGGCATGCACGCCGTCGGGCTGAAGTCTGGCACGAATGCCCGGCGACTTTTTCCACGAACACGTTTCACAGGAGACCAACATGAGCTATCTCGACCGAGACCCGTTTGGCATTTACCGTGACCGCGGCGAGGGCCCAGGCCCGCGCCTGATGGGCGCCGACACGCTGATGGGCGAAGACGTCTACAACCGCCAGGAAGAAGACCTGGGCGACATCAAGGAAATCATGCTGGACGTACAGAGCGGGCAGGTTGCCTATGCCGTGCTGTCGTTCGGCGGCATCCTGGGCATGGGCGACAAGCTGTTCGCCGTGCCCTGGCAGGCCCTGCAACTGGACACCGTCAACAAGCGCTTCATCCTGGACGTCAGCAAGGACCGCCTGGAAAATGCGCCGGGCTTCGACAAGGACCGCTGGCCGGACATGGCCAGTGCCGAATTCGGCAGCCAGATCCACGGCTTCTACGGCACCGAGCAGGCGCAGCCAGGCCAGCGCACGTCGTCCGGCAGCGTGATGGGCAGCGGCACCAACACGATGCAGAGCTCCACGCAAGGCAGCGCGAGCTTCGGCCAGAGCCAGTCGGGCAGCCTGTCCGGTGGCAACCTTGGCAGCGGCAGCGGCCTGTCCAGCCAGAGCGGCGACCTGGGTACCCGCCAGGGCCTGGGCAGCAACAGCCTGGACCTGGGCCGCAGCGACTCGGACCTGACCGACAAGAACGTCAATCAGGTGGGCGGGCTGTCGAACCAGAACACCAGCATCGATCCGAACCGCAAGTATTGATGGTTGGGGACTGTCCCTGCAAGGGCGGTACGGCGATCCGGCTGTCCCCGGGGTTGTTCTTTGCTTGTCATGCACCCAAGTCAAAAGCAACCGAGGGGACAGTCCCCGTTCGGGGACAGTCCCCATCCCTACCGCTGCATCGACTCCCACACCTTGAACAGCCGCTTGACGGACACCGGCATCGGCGTGCGCAGCTCCTGCGCGAACAGCGATACGCGCAGCTCCTCCAGCATCCACCGGTATTCCACCAGCTTCGGATCGGTATTCTTGCCGGCTGATTTATCGCGCGCCACGCGCAGGTAGGGCTGGGCGGCCTGGTGCCAGTCGGCCATCGCCTTGGCATCGCGTGCCGAATCGGCACGCAGCTTCTCCAGCCGCACGTTCATCGCCTTCAGGTACCGCGGGAAGTGGGCCAGCTGCGCGAACTCGGTATCGAGCAGGAAGCGCTTGTGCACCAGCCCTTTCAGCTGTTCCTGCATGTCGGCGGCGGCCTGCGCATTGATGCCCTGCAGCCGCTTCGGCAGGCCGTGGAATTCCGTCAGCACCTGCGACACCAATCTCGCGATCTCGTTCACCAGCAGCACCAGCCGCGACTTGCCTTCGTCCTTGCGCTTGTTGAACGACGCCGCATCCGTCGGCAGCGGATCCTGCAGGCAGGCGATATCGAGCGCCTTGGCGATGATCTGGTCGCGCAGCTCTTCCTGCGTACCCATCGCCATGAACTGCATGCCCATCTGCTGCAGGTTGGGGATGCTCTTCTCGACGAACTTGATCTGGTCCTTCATCTGCAAGGCGAACAACCGGCGCAGGCCGATGCGGTGCGTGCGCGCCGCCACGTTCGGGTCGTCGAACACTTCCAGGTCGCAGTGCGTGCCCTTGTCGACGAGGGCGGGGAAGCCGATCAGCGTCAGCTTGCCCTGCACGATCTCCAGCAGTTCCGGCAGCTCGCCGAAGCTCCACGACACGATGTTCGTCTGCGCGGACGCCGGCGCCGGTGCCGCGGCCGATGTGGCAGCCGATGCGGCAGTCGACACCACGCCGGACTTCCCGCCCGTCTTCACTTCGGCCGCGATGCCGCCGTGGGAAGGCTTTGAACCGCCCAGCTGCGCCAGCGACGCGGCGGATGCAGGCGGCGCATTCTCCGCCATCTTCTGGAAACTCTGCCGCGCCTGCGCGCCATACTCCGCCTGCAGCGTGGCGAGATTGCGGCCCATGTCCAGCTGGCGGCCATGCTCGTCGATCACCTTGAAATTCATGAAGTGATGGGCCGGCAGCTGCTCCGGCTTGAAGTCGGATGTCAGCACATTGATGGTGATCTGCTGGCGAATATCAAGAATGATCGCGTCGACCAGGTCGCCGCGGCCGAATTTATCCGCCACGCGCTCGCAGAACTTCTGCGCATACTCCGGCAGCGGCACCATGTGGCGGCGCTGCTTCTGCGGCAGGGATTTCAGCAGCAGGTGTACCTTCTCCTTCAGCATGCCCGGCACCAGCCATTCGCTGCGCTCGCGGGACAGCTGGTTCAGCGCATACAGCGGCACGTGCAGCGTGACGCCGTCGCGCACCGTGCCCGGCTCGAAGTGATACGTCAGCGCCATTTCCACGCCGGCCGCCAGCATCTTCTTCGGGAACAGCTCCGTCGTCACGCCCGCCGCCTCGTGGCGCATCAAGTCTTCCTTGACCAGATACAGCAGCTTCGGCTCCGCCTGCGTGGCCTGCTTGTGCCACGCCTCGAAGCCGGCGCCGTTGACCACGTCGTGCGGCACCAGCTTGTCGTAGAACGCTTCGATCAGCTGGTCATCCACCAGCACGTCCTGCCGGCGCGACTTGTGCTCGAGGTTCTCGATCTCTTTGACCAGCCGGTGGTTGTGCGCAAAGAACGGCGCGCGCGTGTCGTAGTCGCCCTGCACCAGCGCATCGCGGATGAAGATCTCGCGCGCCTCCACCGGATTGTGCAGCGCGTAGTTGATGCGGCGCTGGCTGTAGATCGTCAGGCCGTGCAGCGTGGCCTTTTCCGCCGCGGTCACCTGCGCCGGACGCTTCTCCCAGCGCGGCTCGCCCCACGATTTCTTCAGCAGGTGGGCGCCGATCTTCTCCAGCCATTCCGGCTCGATCTTCGCCAGCGTGCGCGCATACAGCCGCGTGGTTTCCACCAGCTCGGCCGCCATCACCCACTTGCCCGCTTTCTTGCCCAGCGAGGAACCGGGCCAGATGTGGAACTTGATGCCGCGCGCACCGAGATAGCCGGCACCCGGTTCGTCTTCCAGCTTGAAGCCTACATTGCCCAGCAGGCCAGTGAGCAGCGCCATGTGCAGCTGGTCGTACGTGGCCGGCGCCTCGTTCAGGCGCCAGCCCTGCTCCTTCACCAGCGTCAGCAGCTGCGAGTGCACGTCGCGCCACTCGCGCAGCCGCAGCTGCGACAGGAAGTTGGCGCGGCAGTTGTCCTGCAGCTGGCGGTTGGTCTTCTTGTGCTCGATGGCGTCCTCGAACCAGCGCCAGATCTTGATATAACTGAGGAACTCGGACTTCTCGTCGGCGAATTTCTGGTGCGCCTGGTCGGCCGCCTGCTGGTGCTCGATCGGCCGGTCGCGCGGATCCTGCGTGGACAGCGCCGACGCGATGATCATCACTTCCGTCAGGCAGGCGGTTTCATGGCCGGCCAGGATCATCCGGCCGACGCGCGGGTCGAGCGGCAGCTTGGCCAGCTTGCGTCCCAGGCCCGTCAAACGGTTGTCGTCGTCGACGGCGCCCAGCTCCTGCAGCAGCTGGTAGCCGTCGGCGATCGCGCGCGCCAGCGGCGGCTCGATGAACGGGAAGGTTTCGACGTCCGTCAGGTGCAGCGACTTCATGCGCAGGATGACGGAAGCCAGCGACGAGCGCAGGATCTCCGGATCGGTGAACTTCGGCCGCTTGTTGAAATCGTCCTCGTCGTACAGCCGGATGCAGACGCCGTCGGCCACGCGGCCGCAACGGCCCGCGCGCTGGTTCGCCGCGGACTGCGCCACCGGCTCGATCTGCAGCTGCTCGACCTTGTTCCGGTAGCTGTAGCGCTTGACGCGCGCCAGGCCCGCATCGACCACGTAGCGGATGCCCGGCACGGTCAGCGACGTTTCGGCCACGTTGGTCGCCAGCACGATGCGGCGCGCATTGGTGGTGCGGAACACGCGGTCCTGCTCTTCGACGGACAGGCGGGCAAACAGCGGCAGGATCTCCACGTGCGGCGGATGGTGCTTGCGCAGCGCTTCGGCCGCATCGCGGATCTCGCGCTCGCCGGGCAGGAACACCAGCACGTCGCCGGAGCCGATGCGGCACACTTCGTCGACGCCGTCGATCACCGCATCCATCAGGTCGCGTTTCTCGCGCGCGGCGGCGGCCATGCGCGCCTGCGGCTTGACAGCGGCGCCGCCATTGCCGCCCTCCCCGATCATCACCTGGTCGCGCTCCACCGGCCGGTAGCGGATCTCCACCGCGTACAGCCGGCCGGACACCTCGATCACCGGCACCGGCGGCTTGCCCTCCTGCGCGAAGTGGCGCGCGAAGCGCTGCGCATCGATCGTCGCGGACGTGATGATCACTTTCAGGTCGGGCCGGCGCGGCAGCAGCTGTTTCAGGTAGCCGAGCAGGAAGTCGATGTTCAGGCTGCGTTCGTGGGCTTCGTCGATGATGATCGTGTCGTAGCCCTTGAGCAGCGGGTCGGTCTGCGTCTCGGCCAGCAGGATACCGTCCGTCATCAGCTTGACGGACGCGCCCTTGTGCAGCGTGTCGTTGAAGCGCACCTTGTAGCCAACCAGCTCGCCCAGCGGCGAGTTCAGTTCCTGCGCGATGCGCTTGGCCGTCGACGATGCGGCGATCCGGCGCGGCTGCGTGTGGCCGATCAGGCCCTTCTGGCCGCGGCCCAGCTCCAGGCAGATCTTCGGTAGCTGCGTGGTCTTGCCGGAACCCGTTTCGCCGGAGACGATCACCACCTGGTGCTTCTGCAGCGCTTCGGCGATCTCGCCGCGCCGGCCGGACACCGGCAGGTCTTCCGGATACGTGATCGGTGGCAGCGGGTTGCGGAAGGCCCGTTCCGCCTCGCGTGCGGCCACCTGCTCCGGTGTGAGCTTGTCACGGCGCGGCTGCTCGCTGCGCGAAGCTTGCTGCTGAGCGGGCGGACCGCGCCGTGGCGTGCGCTGGCGGGGTTCGTTCGGCGTGGATGGCGAGGGAATACGGGGCTGCTTGGTAGCTTCTGACATTGTTTTTTACATGGTTTTGCGGCGAAAGCCGCGTAGCGAATTATAATGCGGCGCATGGAAAACCCTGTCGAATTCGTCCAGTGGCTGCGCTCCGTCGCGCCTTACATCCACGCCTTCCGCGGCAAGACCTTCGTGATCGCCTTCCCCGGCGAACTGGTGGCGGCCGGCGCCCTGCCGGTGCTGGCCCACGACCTGTCGCTGCTGCATGCGCTGGGCATCAAGATCGTCGTCGTCTACGGCTCGCGGCCGCAGGTCGCCGAACAACTGGCGCTGCGCAACGTGGAAGGCCGCTTCCACAACGGCCTGCGCATCACCGACACCGCCGCGATGGAATGCGCCAAGGAAGCGGCCGGCGAACTGCGCCTCGACATCGAGGCCGCGTTCAGCCAGGGCCTGCCAAACACGCCGATGTCGAACGCGGCGATCCGTGTCATTTCCGGTAACTTCGTCACGGCCCGTCCGCTGGGCGTGTTCGACGGCACCGACCTGGAACTGACCGGCATCACCCGCAAGGTCGATGCGGAGACGATCCATTCGATCCTCGGCGCCGGCGGCCTGATTTTGCTGTCGCCGCTGGGCTTCTCGCCCACCGGCGAGGCGTTCAACCTGACGATGGAAGACGTGGCCGTCTCCGCCGCCATCGCGCTGCATGCCGACAAGCTGATCTTCATCACCGAAACGGCGATGATGACGGATGCCGCCGGCACCGAGATCCGCGAACTGTCGTCGCACCAGGCCGAAGCGGTGCTGCTGGCCGGCTTCCTGCCGCCGGAAACGGCGTTCTACCTGAAGCACGCCATCAAGGCCTGCGACAGCGGCGTGGAACGGTCGCACATCGTGCCGTTCGCGATGGACGGTTCGGCGATGCTGGAGCTGTTCACCCACGATGGCGTGGGCACGATGATCAGCCACGAGAACCTGGAAAGCCTGCGCCCCGCCACAATTGAGGACGTTGGCGGGATTATCAAGCTGATCGAACCGCTGGAAGCGGACGGCACGCTGGTCAAGCGCGGTCGCGAACTGATCGAACGGGAGATCAATTATTTTTCCGTCATCGAGCACGATGGCGTGATCTTCGGCTGTGCCGCGCTGTATCCGTTCCCGGAAGAGAAGATGGCCGAAATGGCATGCCTGATCGTCAACCCGGAGGTGCAGGCCCAGGGCGACGGCGAACGGATCCTGAAGCACATGGAAAACCGCGCCCGCGCGTCCGGCGTCAACAAGCTGTTCGTGCTGACGACGCGCACGGCGCACTGGTTCCTCAAGCGCGGCTTCGTCACGGCGCCCGTCGATGCGCTGCCGAAGGACCGCCAGCGCATGTATAACTGGCAGCGCAAATCCCAGGTGCTGGTGAAAACCTTATAATTCACGTTTTAGCGAACCGATTAGGAGCACCCGCGATGGCCCGTACCGTCCACTGCATCAAACTGAACAAGGAAGCCGAAGGCCTCGACTTCCCGCCGTATCCCGGCGAACTGGGCAAGAAGCTCTACGAATCCGTCTCGAAAGAGGCGTGGGCCGGCTGGATCAAGCACCAGACGATGCTCGTCAACGAAAACCGCCTGAACCTGGCCGACGTGCGCGCCCGCAAATACCTGGCGGCGCAGATGGAGAAGCATTTCTTCGGCGATGGCGCCGATGCCGCCATGGGGTATGTGCCGCCGACGGCTTGATTTTTGGGGACTGTCCCCAGCGGGGACTGTCCCCGGGGTTGCCTGTCTACGTAAGCTCAAGCAAAGTCAAAAACAACCCCGGGGACAGGCCCCTGCGGGGACAGTCCCCATCCTCTATTTCATCGGCTTGCACTGCCGCAGCTCGCACCGCGCCAGATACACCCTGCCATCATCGCAAGTCATCCGATACACCTCCACCGGCCCCGGCTCCGATACGAGCCCCGCGCCGACGCCGCCCGTGCAACCGGCACCTTTCGCCAGCCGCTCGACCGTAGCGGACGATACGCCGGGCCGGAAGCCCACCTTCTCGATCGCCGTGCCGGCATGCCGCGCCACGGGACGCCCGTCGCTGCCCAGCACGACCGGTTCGGCCGGTGCCGGCGGAGCGCTCACGGGTGCCGGTGCGCGCTGGGCGCAGGCCGTCACCAGCAGGGTGCAGCACAGTGCCGGCGCGCGCCGCATGTCAGTAGCTCACCGTCTTGACGCCATCCGCCATGCCCAGCAGGCAGACATTGGCGCCGCGGGCGGCGAACAGGCCGACGGCCACGACGCCGACGATCTGGTTGATCCGCGTTTCCAGCGCCGCCGGATCGGTGATCGCCAGGCCGGCCACGTCGATGATGTTGCCGCCGTTGTCCGTGACGAACGCTTCATCGGTGCCCGCTTTCACGCGCACTTTCGGCTGGCCGCCCAGCGCCGTCAGCGCGCGGATCACGGCGTTGCGGGCCATCGGCAGCACTTCCACCGGCAGCGGGAACTTGCCCAGCGTTTCCACCAGCTTCGAGCCGTCGGCAATGCAGACGAACTGCTTCGACACGGATGCCACGATCTTCTCGCGCGTCAGCGCCGCGCCGCCGCCCTTGATCATCGCGCCGGACGCGTCGATTTCATCGGCGCCGTCGATGTACACGGCGATCGCTTCCACCTCGTTCAGGTCGAACACGGGAATGCCGTGGCCTTTCAGCCGCGCGGCCGTCGCTTCCGACGACGCCACGGTGCCCTTGATGCGGTCCTTGATCTTTGCCAGTTCGTCAATGAAGAAATTGGCCGTCGAGCCGGTGCCGACGCCGATGATTTCGCCGTCGACCACGTAGCCGATGGCGGCGCGCGCCACGGCCTGTTTCAGTTCGTCTTGAGTCATGATTGTTGTATGGATGAGTAAAAAGCGGGGAAATGGGCGCTATTTTAGCAGCGCACCGGGCCGCCGATTGTGGGAAAATAGTCGATTCACAAAGTCAGCAGGATTTCAGATGGCGTCCCCTCCCACCGTACTGATCGTCGACGACAGCCGCGTCTCCCGCCTGGTCGCCAGGCAGTACATCCTGTCGCTGCACGCCGACTGGACCGTCGAAGAAGCGGGCACCGGCGAGGAAGCGCTGGCCAAGGCCCCCGCGCTGCAGCCGCAGCTCGTGCTGATGGACGTGAACATGCCCGGCATGGGCGGCATCGCCTGCGCCGAGCAGCTGCGCGCGTTGCTGCCGCAGGCGCACATCTCGCTGCTGACGGCAAACGTGCAGGATGCCACGCGCATCCGCGCCACCGAAATCGGCGTGGGCTTCATGGAAAAGCCCATCACGCCGGAACGCATCGCCCGCCTCGTGGCGCCACTGGAAAGCTGACATGATCGAACTGTCCGAACTGGAGCACGACGCCCTCGTCGAAATCTTCAATATCGGCGTCGGCCAGGCGGCCGCCGCGATGAGCGGCATCGTCAGCGAGGAAGTGACGATGTCCGTTCCGTCGATCACCTTCCTGAGCCGCGCCGATGCCGCGCACCTGCTGGAGGAAGCGCACCGGAAAAGCCATGCCGGCGCGCCCGACCCGGGTGCCGGCAGCGAACGGATCTGCGGCGTCAGCCAGCACTACGAAGGCGCGTTCCAGACGGAAGCGATCCTCATGTTCCCGGAAGATAAAAGCCTGGAGATCGTCCGCCTGATGGTGGGCGAAGCGATCCCGCTGGCCGAACTGACGGAGATGGAACAGGAGGCGATGAGCGAGATCGGCAACATCATCCTCAATTCCTGCGTGGGCACGCTGGCCAACATCTTCCAGCAGGAGCTGCATGGCTCGCTGCCGGTCTACCACGTGGGCAGCAGCGACGAGATCCTCGACGCCACCGGCGCCCGCGCCGAAACGGTGGTGATGATGCTGCACATCGACTTCATCCTGGAAAAGCACCAGATCCACGGCTACGTGGCGTTCATCCTCGACATCACGGCCCTGCATGACCTGAAGGACCAGATCGACCGCTACCTGGCCCGCGCGATGGGGCAGGCGTGATGGGGCAATGCTGAACATGGCGCACACGCCGGAGAACAAGCTGGAGCAAACCTCGCGCCTGCAGCTGCTGGAAAGCGTGCTGGCGGCCGTCAGCGTCGGTGCCATCGTCGTCGATGGCAGCCGCCGGATCGTGCTGTGGAATAAATGGATGAGCCGCCATTCCGGCTGCGCCGACGACAAGGCGCTGGGCGTGGCGCTGTTCGACCTGCTGCCGGAACTGCGCGGCGGCCGGCTCGAGGCCGCCGTCACGCAGGCGCTGACGAACCACTTCTCGTCGCTGCTGTCGCCCACGCTGAACCGCTCGCCGTTCCCGCTGTTCTCCAACCCGGCCGCGGCCGCGCGCGGCGAACGGATGCAGCAGGCGGTGGCCGTCACGCCGCTGACCATCGGCGACGACGGGCAGTATTGCCTGATCCAGCTGAGCGACGTCAGCATGGCGGCCAGCCGCGAAAAGCTGTTGCGCGAACAGACCGAGCTGCTGCGCATGCAGACCTTCTCCGACGGCCTGACGGGCGTGGCCAACCGCCGCGCCTTCGACGTGGCGATCGACCGCGAAGTGCGGCGCGCCAAGCGCAACGGCGGCATGGTGTCGCTGCTGATGATCGACATCGACCACTTCAAGCCGTACAACGACCACTACGGCCACCAGCAGGGCGACCAGTGCCTGATCCAGGTGTCGGCCGCGCTGCAGGCGCTGCTGCAGCGCTCCGTCGACATGCTGGCCCGCTACGGCGGCGAGGAATTCGCCGTGATCCTGCCGGACAACGACCCGCAGCAGGCGCTGCGCATCGCCCAGGTGCTGCACCAGCGCGTGCTGGACCAGCACATCCGCCACGACTACACGGGCAGCGCGCTGCCGCAGATCACGGTCAGCATCGGCATCGCCACGCTGCGGCCCGGGCAGATCAACGATGCTGCGGGGCTGATCGGCGCTGCCGATCATGCGCTGTATGATGCCAAGCGCCAGGGGCGGAACCGGATCGTGGTCGCGTAAGGGGACTGTCCCCGCAGGGGCCTGTCCCCGGGGTTGCTGTTGAAGTTTGCCAGCCTTCCGCTCAAGTCAAAAACAACCCCGGGGACAGTCCCTTGCAGGGACAGTCCCCTACCGTCCGTGCGACGCCAGCTGCTGCAAAATCTCCCGGTCGATCGCCTTCAACGGCACGGTCTTCTCCACCGCGCCCTTCTTCACCGCTTCCTTCGGCATGCCGTACACCACGCAGCTCTCCTCGTCCTGTGCCACGGTGCGCGCGCCGGCCTTGCGCATTTCCAGCAGGCCGGCCGCGCCGTCGTCGCCCATGCCCGTCATGATCACGCCCAGCGCGTTGGCGCCGGCGTGCTTGGCGACGGAGCGGAACAGCACGTCCACCGACGGCCGGTGGCGGTTCACCAGCGGGCCGTCGATCACGTCCACGTAGTACTGCGCGCCGTCGCGGCGCAGCAGCATGTGGCGGCCGCCCGGCGCGATCAGCGCGCGGCCCTGCAGCACGCGGTCGCCGTGCTTGGCTTCCATCACCTGGATCTGGCACAGGTTGTTCAGCCGCGCCGCGAACGCCGCCGTGAACTTCTCCGGCATGTGCTGCACGATGACGATGCCTGGCGTGACGCGCGGCAGTGCCGTCAGCACCTCTTCGAGGGCCTGGGTGCCGCCGGTGGACGTGCCGATGGCGACGACCCGCTCCGTCGTCTGCAGCGGCGAACGGGATTCAACGGCCGGCGACAGGATCGCATCGGCCGTCAGCTTGACGGTCGGCTGCAGCGGCGCGGCGGGCGACCCGGCAGAAGCGGCGCTGCGCAGGCCGAGCCGGCGCACGTTGACCTGGGCGGCGGCGCGCACTGCGCTCACCAGTTCGTCCGCGCTGTCGGTGAGGAATTCCTTC
Organism: Oxalobacteraceae bacterium UBA6704; assembly: GCA_002454505.1. Lineage (GTDB taxonomy): Bacteria > Pseudomonadota > Gammaproteobacteria > Burkholderiales > Burkholderiaceae_D > Rugamonas. The sequence goes on along the minus strand of DKJA01000178.1, from coordinate 18,444 downwards.
AGGCCCAGCTTCGGCTTGGCGATGACGGACACGGCGCCGGCCGCCATCGCCGCCATCGTTGTTTCCGCACCACGCTCGGTCAGCGTCGAGCAGATGATGACGGGCGTCGGCCGCTCGGCCATGATCTTTTTGAGGAACGTGATGCCGTCCATGCGGGGCATCTCGACGTCCAGCACGATGACGTCCGGCCACTGCTGCTTCATGCGTTCGATCGCCAGCAGCGGATCGGAGACGGCGTGCAGCAGCTTGATGCCGGGCGCCGCTTCGAGCATCGCGCCGACGACCTTGCGGACGACGGCCGAGTCGTCGACGACCATCACGTTGATAGTATTTGTAGGCATTTCTGGAGAGTGGGCTGCTGCGCAAAGCCGGTAGCTTAGCGCATGCGGGCCTTGCGCGGTGCGCGTCTTGCAGCGCTTTGGGTCAACTCGCCCGTCAGCCAGCCTTGCGGTAGACGGACGGGATCACCGGCTGCACGGCGTCGCTGATCTCGTGCAGGCTCTCGGAGTGGCCGATGAAGAACTGCGCGCCCGGTTTCAGCCGCGACGTCACGCGGGCCACCACGTGGCGCTTCGTGTCGGCGCTGAAGTAGATCATCACGTTGCGCAGGAAAATCACGTCGAACATGCCCAGGTCGGACGGCAGCTGCACGTTCAGGTTCACCTGGCGGAACTGCACGCGCTGGCGGATCGCCCGGTCCACCAGCAGCGTGCCCTGCTGCTCGCGGATGCCCTTCAGGCAGTAGCGCTTCAGGTAGTCGGGCGGCACGTGACTGGCCCGCTCCATCGGATAGTGGCCCACGCGGGCCCGCTGCAGCACGCGGGTGCTGATGTCGGATGCCACCACTTCCCACGGCGCGTTGCCCATCACGTCGGCCAGCACCATCGCGATGCTGTACGGCTCCTCGCCGGACGAACACGCCGCGCTCCACACGCGGAACGGCCCGCCGCCGCGCTGGTCCAGCGATGCCTGGGCCGCTTCGCGCAACAGGTCGAAATGGCGCGCCTCGCGGAAGAAATAGGTTTCGTTGGTCGTCAGCAGATCCACCGCCACCTGGGTTTCATCCGGGTGATGGCCGCCCGCCAGCAGTTCGAAATACGCTTCGTAGCTGTCCAGCCCGAAGTGATGCAGCCGCTTGGCGAGGCGGCCGCTGACCAGCGCCTTCTTCGCATCCGACATCGTGATGCCCGCCATGTCGAGGATGAAGCGCTGGAAGCGGGCGAACTCCCGCTCGTTGATGGCGATCGCCGTCATGCCGTCAGTTCTGCCGCCGCGTTGGCAGCCGATTCAGGCAGCGTGGCCAGCACGTCCAGCGCCAGCACCTGCTCCACGTTCAGCAGGATGACGAAGCGGCCATTGAGCTTGCCCATGCCGGCGATGAAGTCGCCGCGGATGCGCGTGCCGAACGACGGCGCCGGTTCGATCTCGGAAGCGGGAATATCCAGCACCGCGCTGACCGCATCGACGACGACGCCCGTCACCTGCCGCTCGCCATCGACATCGAGTTCGACGATGACGATGCAGGTGCGCTTGCCCGGCACCGCCAGCGGCCGGCCGAAGCGGCCCGCCAGGTCCATCACGGGCACCACGGCGCCGCGCAGGTTGATGACGCCGCGGATACAGTCCGGCATCATCGGCACTTCGGTGATGCCGGAGAACTCGATGATCTCCTTGACGGCCATGATGCCGATGCCGAACGATTCGCCGCCCAGCATGAAGGTCAGGTATTGCGCCGCCTCGTTGCCGCCGGCGCCGTTGTCTTGTTTTGCCTTGTTCATCGCTGCGTCCGCATCAGAAGTTCGTGAAGTTCGCTTCGTCCGGCTCGCCGACCGTGGCGAAGCTGTCCGCCAGGCGCAGCTGGCCGCGCCGGGTGCCGGACTGACGTGCCGGCTGCCGTACCGCGACGGCCGCGCGGCTGCGCGAAGCGCCGTCGGCGATGCGGAAGAAGCTCATCGCCTGCTGCAGCTGCTCGGCCTGGCCGCTCATTTCTTCGGCCGTTGCCGCCAGCTCCTCCGAGCTCGATGCATTCTGCTGCGTCGTCTGGCTCATCTGGCCGACAGCGGCGTTGATCTGGCCGACGCCGGCCGATTGCTCTTCGGATGCCGCCGTGATTTCCTGCACCAGGTCGGATGTCTTGCGGATGTTCGGCACCATCTGGTCCAGCAGGTTGCCGGCCCGTTCGGCCAGCTCCACGCTGTTGCTGGCCACTTCGCCGATTTCCTGCGCGGCCACCTGGCTGCGTTCGGCCAGCTTGCGCACTTCCGCTGCCACGACGGCAAAGCCTTTACCGTGCTCGCCGGCGCGCGCCGCTTCGATGGCCGCGTTCAGCGCCAGCAGGTTGGTTTGATAGGCGATGTCGTCGATGATGCCGATCTGTTTCGCGATCTGCTTCATCGCCACCACGGTGGCCTTGACGGCTTCGCCGCCTTCGGCCGCCTCGGCGGCAGCTTTCGCGGCCATGCCGTCGGTGACGCGGGCGTTCTCGGTGTTCTGCGCGATCGATGCCGTCATCTGCTCCAGCGATGCGCTGGTTTCCTCGACACCGGCGGCCTGCTCGGAGGCCGACTGCGACAGCGATTGCGCCGTGGCGCTGACTTCTTCGGAGGCGGAGGCCAGCGACTGGGCGCTGCCGTTCACGTCGCCGACGACCTGCGACAGCTTGTCCATCGTGCTGTTCGAATAGTCCTTCAGCTTGGCGAAGGCGCCATGGTATTCCTTGTCGATGCGGGTCGTCAGGTCGCCGTCGGACAGTGCCGACATCACCCGCACCACGTCGTCGATGCTGGCGCCGGTGGTGGTCACCAGCTGGTTCAGGCCATCGCCCATGTCCTTCTGGAAGCCCTGCATGCCGGCGACGTCGACGCGCGCATCGAAGTTGCCGCGGTTGGCCGCTTCCACGACGGCGCGCTGGCCGGCGATCACCTGGCGCAGCTTGACGACCATCGCGCTGACGGCAAACAGCATGCTGGTGCTGTCGCCCTTGCGCGTGACGACTTCGCCGGACAGGTCGCCGGCGGCGATCTGCTTCAGCAGGTCGGCCGCATAGGCCGGCTCGCCGCCCAGCAGGCGGGTGATGGAAATGGTGATCCACAGCGCCATGCCGATGCCGAACGCGATGGCCAGCGCGCCCAGTGCCATCATCTGGTCGCGGGCACTGACATAGTCGGCCTGCGCCTGCTTGCCCGTCTCGTCCATCAGCTGGCTCTGGTAGGTGATGACGGCCTGGATCGCATCCACGTAGGCGGTCTGCGTCGCATCGAGCTTGTTCACCAGCAGGTCGCGCGCTTCATCGCGCTTGCCTTCGGCGGCCAGGCGCAGGAACTCTTCCTGCGACGTACGGTACAGCTCGCGCTTTTCCAGCATCGTGCGCAGCATCGCCTTGCCCTTCTCGGACTTGACGCGGGTTTCGAGCTTGTCGATGCCGGCCTTGATCGATGCCTTGGCCGTTTCGATCGAGGCCAGTTCGCGGCGCACCACGTCGGCGTTCTCGAAGATGGCGATATTGCGCATGCCGATGGCGATCTGGTTGATGTCGCCGATCAGGCCGTAGCTCCACACCACTTTCGGGTATTTGTCGACGACCATGTCGTCGGCGCTTTCGCTGACTTCGCCCAGGCTGCGGATGCCGAGCAGGACGATGCCTGCCAACAGCAGGCTGACGACGCCGAAGGCCAGGCCGAGGCGCGTGCTGATTTTCAGGTTGGAGAACATGCTCTGCTTTCTGCGGCCGCGGGCCGCGCGTCAATTACAGGGGTAGAAATTCAGAACCGGGTGAAACTGGCTTCGTCCGGGCCTTCCGATGCGAACACGGGGTTCTGCATGGCGATGCTTTCCTGGCGCCGTTTCGGTGCCGCGGCGGCGCGCGGTGCCGGCGGCTTGCGCACGCTGCCCGACTCCGACTGCAGGCGGAAGAAGCTCATCGCCTGCTGCAGCTGTTCGGCCTGGCTGCTCATCTCTTCGGCCGTTGCCGCCAGCTCTTCGGAGCTGGACGCGTTCTGCTGCGTCGTCTGGCTCAGCTGGCCGACGGCCGCGTTGATCTGGCCGACGCCGGCCGACTGCTCTTCGGAAGCCGCGGTGATTTCCTGCACGAGATCCGACGTCTTGCGGATGTTCGGCACCATCTGGTCCAGCAGGTTGCCGGCCCGTTCGGCCAGTTCCACGCTGTTGCTGGCCACTTCGCCGATTTCCTGCGCGGCCACCTGGCTGCGTTCGGCCAGCTTGCGCACTTCCGCCGCGACGACGGCAAAGCCCTTGCCGTGTTCGCCGGCACGCGCCGCTTCGATGGCCGCATTCAGCGCCAGCAGATTGGTCTGATAGGCGATGTCGTCGATGATGCCGATCTGCTTGGCGATCTGCTTCATCGCCTGCACGGTGGCCTTGACGGCGTCGCCGCCTTCGGACGAATCCTGCGCCGCCTTGCCGGCCATGCCGTCGGTGACGCGGGCGTTCTCGGTGTTCTGCGAAATCGATGCCGTCATCTGCTCCAGCGATGCGCTGGTTTCCTCGACACCGGCGGCCTGCTCGGAAGCGGCCTGCGACAGCGCCTGCGCCGTGGCGCTGACTTCCTCGGAGGCGGAGGCCAGCGACTGGGCGCCGGCGTTGACTTCGCTGACCACGTGCGTCAGCTTGCCCACCATGTTCTTCATCGCGTGCAGCAGCTGGCCCGCCTCGTCGCGCGACGTGCTGTCGATGGTCACCGTCAGGTCGCCGCCGGCCAGCCGGTCGGCCACGTCGACGGCCTGGCGCAGCGGCCGCGTGACGGACAGCGTGATGAAGGTAGCGATCAGGATCGCCAGCACCAGCGCGATGCCGGTCATCGTGAACACCAGTTCGCGGGTTTCGTCATACGTGTGATTGGCGTCCGCGGCCAGGCTCTTCATCTTGTCGCTCTGGTGCTTCGCCAGTTCCTCGACGGCTTCGATCAATGCGCGGTTGGCAGGCAGCACTTCATCGGTGACGAACTTCGCCGCCTGGGCGCGGTCGGTGCGCACCAGGCCATAGAAGCGCTCGTACTTCGATTCCATGCCGGCCTGCGCATCGACGATCCCTTTCAGCAGCTTCTTGCCGCTTTCGCTCTCGACCGACTTGGTCAGCTCGGCGATGCGGCCGACGGAATCGGCGCGCAGGCCGTCGATCGTCTTCTGGTAGCGGCCCGCGTCCGCGTCCTCGGCCAGCAGCAGGCCGCGCATCTGGCGGGGAATGTCGACCGCGTCGCGGATCAGGTCCTTGGCCAGCACGACTTTCGGATAGGCGTCCGCCGTGATGTCGGACGTGTTCTGGTCCATCGCGGCCATGCGGCTGATGGCCAGCATGGCGATGGCCAGCAGCAGCAACAGCACGGCACCGAAGCCCAGGCCAAGCCGGATACCGATTTTGAGATTCTTAAGCACGATGGCTCCCAGTTCAGAAATAGAAAAAATTTGACGGCGCCGGCTGCCTCAGGCGGCCAGCGTGTTGTTGTCGGATTCGACGCCGTTCAGCAGCGCCGCCATGTCGAGGATCAGCGCCACGTCGCCGTTGCCGAGGATCGACGAACCGGACAGGAAGCGCACGCCGGCAAACACCTTGCCGAGCGGCTTGATCACCGTCTGGAATTCGCCCAGCAGCGTGTCGACGACGAGGCCGGCCTTCTTGCTGCCGTAGCGGACCACGACGATGCTCTGGCGCCGCGCTTCCGGCCCCTGCACGGCGAAACGGTCGCGCAGCCGCACGAATGGCAGCGCGTGGCCGCGCAGGTCCACGTAGTCGCGCGTGGCATCCTCGCGGAACTCGATGCATTCCTCCACCATGTCCATCGGGATCACGAACACGGATTTGCCGAGGCCCACCTGGAAGCCGTTGATGATCGCCAGCGTCAGCGGCAGCCGCACGGTGACCGTGGTGCCCACGCCTTCCGTGCTGGCCACGTCCACGCTGCCGCGCAGCGCGACGATATTGCGCTTGACCACGTCCATGCCCACGCCGCGGCCGGACAGGTTGGTCACCTGCTCCGCCGTGGAGAAGCCCGGCTCGAAGATCAGGCCGAAGATTTCCTTGTCCGACAGCGTGCGGCCCGGTTCCACCAGGCCCCGTTCCAGCGCCTTGGCGAGGATGCGGTCCTTTTTCAGGCCGCCGCCGTCGTCCGTCACTTCGATGACGATGCTGCCCGAGTCGTGGTAGGCGTTCAGCGCCACGGTGCCGTGCGCCGGCTTGCCGCGCGCCAGGCGCACATCGGCCGGCTCAATGCCGTGGTCCATCGCATTGCGCACCAGGTGCGTCAGCGGGTCGCCGATCTTCTCGACGACGGTTTTATCCAGTTCGGCATCCTCGCCGCTGACCTGCAGGCGGATGTCCTTGCCGATCTCGCGCGACACGTCGTGCACCACGCGCTGGAAGCGGTTGAACGTGCCGCCGATCTTCACCATGCGCAGCTGCAGCGCGCTGTCGCGCACTTCCTCGACGAGGCCGGACAGCGTGGAGGTGCACTCCAGCAGTTCCGGAATCTGCGTGCGGCGCGCGATCAGGTTGGCGCTGGCGCCGGCGATGATCAGTTCGCCGACGAGATTGATCAGGCGGTCCAGCTTGTCCGCATCGACGCGCACCGAGCGGCTCTCGCCCGCCGCGGCCTTCGGCTCGGATGCCTTCTGCTTGACCAGCGCCGCCTCGACGACGGGGGCCGGCACGGCGCCCTGCCCCACCAGGATCTCGCCCAGCGGCGCGGCAGCGTTTTCCGCCTGCACGGTCAATGCCTGCGCCAGTTCGTGCGCCGTGATGCTGCCGCAGCGGACCAGCATTTCGCCGAGGCGCGTGCGCTCTTCCGGCAGCGCGTCGATCAGCGCCACGTACTCGGAGATCTTGCTGTCCGGCGCCAGGATGCGGATCGCGCAGTCGTCGCGCACGAAATCGAACGTGCCGTCGATCTCCGCTTTCGACGCGGTGCTGGCGAAGCCGATCTCGAAGCCGAGGTAGCACGATTCCGGGTCGAATTCGTCGGCCGCCGGCAGCGCATCGGCCAGCGTGGCGATGCCGGTGATGCGGCCCAGCTGGCCCAGGTAATGGAGGAAGGACAGCGGGTCCATGCCGTTGCGCAGCACGTCGGCGCCGAAGCGCAGAGAGATGTGCCACTGCGCCGCTTCCGTCGCGGCGGATGGCGGCACTGCCGGCGCGGCCGCATGCGTCACCTGGCCTGCATCGCCATCGAGGTAGGCATTCAGCGCGGCCGTCAGCGGTGCGCCGGCTGCGGTCAGCTCGACGTCGGTATCGAGCGTGCCCGCTTCGGCCGCATCGACCAGCGCGGCGATGTGGTCGCGGCAGGCCAGCAGCAGCGTCACCAGTTCGTCCGTCACCGGCACGGCCCCTTCGCGCACGCGATCGAGCACGCTTTCGGCCACGTGCGTGAAGTCGACGATGGCATCGAGGCCGAACATGCCGGCCGAACCCTTGATCGTGTGGGCGGCGCGGAAGATCGCGTTGACCGCCTCGTCGCCTTCCTGGGCGACGGCCAGCAGGCCGTTTTCCATCTCCTCGAGCAGGTCGCGGCTCTCGGCGATGAAGGTGTGCATCACCTGGTCGAGATTCATGCGGCCTCCCCGATGTTCAGTCCCAGCATCGCGAACACGTCCAGCACGGCGGGGCTGGCGGCCACGATGTGCAGCGCCTTGCCGAGGTGCGCAGCTTCGCGGCGCGCCATCAGCAGCAGCTGCACGCCGGCGCTGTCGAATTCAGTGACGGCCGCCAGGTCGAACGCCGGCACGCCGTCGGCACGCACGGCGTCCAGCAGCACGGGCTTCAGCTCCGCCGCGCGGTAAATCGTCATCTCGCCTTCGACGGCGAGGGAAACGCGGGCGACAGCGTCCCCTTGGTCGGCTTGACCAATACTCATGTGCTTCTCCGTGGTGGCCGGCGCAGGGCCGGCGGCTCAATGCAATGGCTTAGGGAAGAACCAGCTTCTGGACGGCCGCCAGCAGCGCTTCCGGCTTGAACGGCTTGACCATCCATGCGCGGGCGCCGGCGGCCTGGCCTTCGGCCTTCTTTTCCTGCTGCGATTCGGTGGTCAGCATCATCACCGGCGTGAACTTGTAGGCCGGGCGCGTCTTCAGTTCGCGCACGAAGCTGATGCCGTCCATCTTCGGCATGTTGACGTCGCTGATGATCAGGTTGACCTTCTGGCCCGTCAGCTTGGTCAGCGCATCGCTGCCGTCGGCCGCTTCGATGACGTCGTAACCGGCCTGTTTCAGCGCGATGCCGACGACCTGGCGGATCGACAGCGAATCGTCCACGACCATGATGGTTTTTGCCATGTGAAGCTCCTAGAAAAAGGTGATCTCTTCGTCCTGCGCGATTTGCTTGTGCGCAGGCTGCGATGTGTTCTGTACGGCGCCGCCCTTGTGCAGCGTGCGCTCTTCGGCCATCGCGTATGTGCTCTCCAGCTCGGCCAGCAGCTCGCGGGCCGCGATCGGCTGCAGCGCTTCGGCGGATTGGGCACGGTGCTCGTCCAGGTAGGACGGCAGCCGCGCGATGTTCTGCTGCACGTGCGACAGGATCTGGCTGACGCGGTCCTGGAACTGCAGCTGTACCAGCGCCTCGCTTACTTCCGACTGGATGCCGGCGCTTTCCTGCTGCAGCAGGTCGGACGACTGCACCAGCGCATCGGTGACGCCGCGGAACGATCCCAGCACGTGGCCGATCAGTTCCTCCGACGCCTGCACCGAGCGGGCCTCGTCCTTCATCGATTCGCCGGCCGCCTTGCACGTGCTGTTGATGGCGGTGCTGATCTGGCTGACCTGCTGGGCGATGTGCTTGCCCGCCTCGGCGGAGCGGTTCGACAGCATCCGCACTTCGTTGGCGACGACGGCGAAACCGCGCCCCGCCTCGCCGGCGCGGGCCGCTTCGATCGCCGCGTTCAGCGCCAGCAGGTTGGTCTGCCATGCGATGCTGGCCACGTCGGCCGCCATCGTCTGCAGCTGCTGCGTGATGTGCTGCAGGCCGCCGATCTTTTCCATCATCTGCGTCTTGCTGGCCGCGGCACTGGCCAGCATGTCCAGCAGCGAGCGCAGTTCCTTCTCGCTGGCCGCGAACACGTCGACGATGCTGCCGCCTTCGTGATGGCGGGCGCCGGCCGATGCGGACAGGGCCTGTTCGAGCTTGTAGACGATGCCGGAGAACGTGCCGATCAGCGCCACCACGGCCTCTTCCATCTGCGCGCGCGACGCATCGATGTGCGACGCCCACACGTCCGCCACTTCCGTGCCGAAGGCCTGGCGGCTGGCCAGGTAGTCGTCGGCGCTGTTCGCGGCCGGCACCTGCCGCTGCGCATGCACGACGGCCGCGGCGCCGGCAGCGACCAGCGCGGCGGCGATCAGCCAGCCATGCCATTGCCAGCCGGCCAGCGGCACGATGGCGACGGCCGCCAGTATCGAAATGGCGAGCGGATAAAACGAATGCAGTGATCGGGTCACGCGTTGGCTCCGGAATTCGGTGAAAGAAGATGCAGCGGTTTTGCGAATAAAACATCGCCGCGTCGCGCACTGGTCTGCGATTGGACTGCGCAGCGGGTTATTCGGCGCATTATGTCGGCGCACTCCTACATGATTGCAGATGCAATTGCCGTAGCGCAAGTCTTAAAGCGATAAATGTGATAAAAGGTCGCGCCAAGCCGACAGGTATTAGCCTGCGGATAACGGAACTACCGAGTCGCGGTCGCTATTCGATAACTATGTGCCAGAGTGGAAATATGGCCTTTTGATTAAAGGCCGGCGGGAATTCGTTTTGAATTTGAAGGAGTTAGCGCAACTTGCCAATCAGGCCCGCGCGGATTGACGAACGCGGGAATTGAATTGCATGCATAAAGACCATTTAATTAGAGTGCTAACTGATTCAACGGTTGTTCAGGACATTTGCGTAATAATGCGTAGGCAAAAAGATCGAGGCGCAATGCAAACCGGGGTCAGGAACTTAATTCGCGCTGCCCGCGAATTAAGTCCCTGACCCCGGCGTTCCGTGATTACGGTGCGATCAGCCGCGCAGCGAGCTGGCCGCCTTGGCCAGCGCCGTGATATGGGCCCAGTCGCCCGCCTTGATCGCATCCTTCGGCGTCAGCCACGAACCGCCCACGCAGGCGACGTTCTTCAGCGCCAGGAAGGCCGGTGCAGTTTCCTGCGAAATGCCGCCGGTCGGGCAGAACGTCACGTCGGACAAAGGACCGGCAATCGCGTTCAGCATGCCCACGCCGCCCGCCGGCACGGCCGGGAACAGCTTCAGCTGCCTGAAGCCCTGTTCGCGGGCCTTCATCACTTCGGACGGCGTCATCACGCCTGGCAGCAGCGGCAGGCCGGACGATTTGGCGGCGGCGATCAGCGCATCCGTCAGGCCCGGCGACACGCCGAACACGGCGCCCGCATCACGTGCGGCGGCGAATTCCTCCGGCTGCGTCAGCGTGCCGACGCCGACGATGGCGCCTTCCACCCCGCTCATGTCGCGGATCGCCTGCAGGCCGTGGGCCGTGCGCAGCGTCACTTCCAGCACGCGGATGCCGCCGGCCACCAGCGCTTTGGCAAGGGGGACGGCGTGGTCGGGATCGTCGATCGCAATCACGGGGATCACGGCCGAGGTACGCATAATGTCGAGCAGAGTCATGGAATCACGCTTTCTTGGCAAGGAAGTCTTCATCGGAACCGGGCACGGTATTGCCCACATCGTCACCGCCATGCAGTTCGACGGTGGTATCGGTCGGCGACGGCAGCGGGAACGTGGCCGCGCCCTCCTCCGCTGCCGACACGCTGTTGCGGAACATGGCGAACAGCTCGCGGCCCATGCCGATATGGCTCGGCGTCAGGTCGGCGTGCGCCAGCGCGCGGGCATGCCACGTGGCCGAATCGACCTGGGCTTCCAGCGTGCCGGTGGCGGCGCAGACGGTGATCACGTCGCCGTCGCGCACGAGGCCCAGCGGGCCGCCGGCCAGTACTTCGGGCGACACGTGGATCGCCGCCGGCACCTTGCCGGAGGCGCCGGACATGCGGCCGTCCGTCACCAGTGCCACCTTGCGGCCGGCATCCTGCAGGTTGGCCAGCGCCGGCGTCAGCGCATGCAGTTCCGGCATGCCGTTGGCGCGCGGGCCCTGGAAGCGCAGCACGGCCACGAAGTCGCGATCGAGCTTGCCGGCCTTGTAGTCGGCCATGAAATCCTCCTGAGACGTGAACACCAGCGCCGGCGCCTGCACGGTGCGGTGCTCCGGCTTGACGGCCGACACCTTCATGATCGCGCGGCCCAGGTTGCCCTCGACCTTGACCATGCCGCCGTCCTTCGAGAACGGGTCGGCGGCCGGGCGCAGCACCTTGTCGTCGGCCGATACGGCCGGCGAAGCCTTGAACACCACGCCCTTGCCGCCCTCGCCCAGGAACGCTTCCTGACAGTGGTTGCGCAGGCCCTTGCCGAGGATCGTCGTGACGTCTTCGTGCAGCAGGCCCGCGTCGAGCAGCTCACGGATGATGAAGCCGGTGCCGCCGGCCGCGTGGAAGTGGTTCACGTCCGCGTCGCCGTTCGGGTAGATGCGCGCCAGCAGCGGCACCACGGCCGACAGGTCGTTGAAGTCGTCCCAGTCGATGACGATGCCGGCCGCGCGGGCGATCGCCGGCAGGTGCAGCGTGTGGTTCGTCGAACCGCCCGTGGCCAGCAGCGCGACGATCGCGTTGACGATGGCCTTTTCGTCGACCACATGGCCGACCGGGATGTATTCGTTGCCCAGCTCCGTGATCAGCGCCGCGCGTTGCGCCGCGGCGGCCGTCAGCTGTTCGCGCAGCTCCGTGTACGGCGTGATGAAGGCGGCGCCCGGCAGGTGCAGGCCCATCACTTCCATCAGCATCTGGTTGCTGTTGGCGGTGCCGTAGAAGGTACAGGTGCCGGGACCGTGGTAGGACTGCGCCTCGCCTTCCAGCAGTTCCTCGCGGGTGGCCTTGCCCTGCGCGTAGCGCTGGCGGATCGCCGCTTTCTCCTTGTTCGACAGGCCGGACGTCATCGGGCCGGCCGGCACGAACACGGCCGGCAGGTGGCCGAAGTGCAGCGCGCCGATCAGCAGGCCCGGCACGATCTTGTCGCACACGCCCAGGTACAGCGCCGCATCGAACATATTGTGCGACAGCGCGATGGCCGCGCTCATGGCGATCGCGTCGCGCGAGAACAGCGACAGCTCCATGCCCGGCTGGCCCTGCGTGACGCCGTCGCACATGGCCGGCACGCCGCCGGCGAACTGCGCCACGGCGCCCACGTCGCGCACGGCATCCTTGATCACCTGCGGGAAGTGCTCGAACGGCTGGTGCGCCGACAACATGTCGTTGTAGGCGGACACGATCGCCACGGAAGCCTTCTTGACTTCCCTGAGGATCAGCTTGTCGTTGGGCGGGAAGGCGGCGAAGCCGTGCGCGAGATTCGTGCAGGCCAGCGTGCTGCGCTGCGGCCGGCCCTTGATGCGGGCCGCTTCGAGGTGCGCCAGGTAGGCGCCGCGCGAAGGACGGCTGCGCTTGACGATCCGCGCAGTGACTTGTTCGAGTACTGGGTGCAAGGCCATTTTGCTTCCTTATCGATTATTTCCCGAAATTTTACTACAGAAGTCGTAAAGCGCGCTTGACTGCCTGATTGCGAGCGAAATACCCACCGCCGCGGCACCGTCCGGCCGCGGCAATGCAAATAAATTTACAGGTTTTAGGTTTCGGACGTAGTGAATTTACCTCCATTTCCTGTATAGTTCCGCCATCCCCGCACTGAAAAAAATCCCATGCGCCAGCCCCTGCTCACCACCACCGCCTCGTATCAAGCCCTGCAAGCCCACGCCGTCGACGCACAGGACTGGCAGATTCGCCAGTTGTTCGCCGCCGACCCGGGCCGCTTCCCGAAGATGACCGTCGATGCCGCCGGCCTGTTCCTCGACTATTCGAAGAACCGGATCAGCGACCGTACGGTCGAGCTGCTGGTGGACCTGGCGCGCACCCGCGGCGTGGCGACGCAGCGCGATGCAATGTTGGCTGGTGAAAAAATTAATCTTACCGAACATCGCGCGGTGCTGCACACGGCGCTGCGTATGCCGCGCGGAAAGGCGTTTGTCGTCGACGGCCAGGACGTCAACGGCGACGTGCACGCCGTGCTCGACCGCGTGAAAGCCTTCACCGACAAGGTCCGCTCCGGCGCCTGGCTGGGCTACAGCGGCAAGCCGATCACCGACATCGTGAACATCGGCATCGGCGGCTCCGACCTGGGGCCGAAGATGGCCGTGCTGGCGCTGCGCTCGTTCGCCCACCCGCGGCTGTCGATGCACTTCGTGTCCAACGTGGACGGCCATGACATGGATGCCGTACTGACAGGGTTGAACCAGGAAACCACGCTGTTCATCGTCGCGTCGAAAACCTTTACCACCGCCGAGACGATGCTGAACGCGCAGACGGCGCGCAACTGGTTCCTGTGCGAGGGTAAAGAGGAAGACCTGGCGCGCCACTTCGTCGCCGTCTCCACCAATACCGAAGCGGTGACGAAATTCGGCATCGACCCGGCCAATATGTTCCCGTTCTGGGACTGGGTGGGCGGCCGCTATTCCGTGTGGTCGGCGATCGGCCTGCCGGTGGCGCTGGCCGTCGGCTTCGGCTATTTCCAGACCTTCCTGGAAGGCGCGCACGCAATGGACGAGCACTTCCGCACCGCGCCGCTGGAGCAGAACATGCCGGTGCTGCTGGCGATGATCGGCTTCTGGAACCGCCAGTTCCTCGGGGCTTCGTCACTGTCCATCGCGCCGTATCACCAGGACCTGAACCGCTTCCCCGCCTACCTGCAGCAGCTGGACATGGAAAGCAACGGCAAGCGCGTGACGAAAAACGGCCAGCCGGTCGATACGCCCACCTGCCCGATCGTGTGGGGCGAATGCGGCACCAATGCGCAGCACGCATACTTCCAGCTGCTGCACCAGGGCACCGACATCGTGCCGATCGACTTCATCGCCGCGCTGCAGGCCACGCACGACCTGCCGGGCCACCACGATGCGCTGCTGGCCAACTGCTTCGCCCAGTCCGAGGCCTTTATGAAGGGCAAGTCGGCCGACGAAGTGCGCGCCGAGCTGCAGGCCCAGGGTGTGGCCGAAACGAAGATCGACGAGCTGGTGCCACACAAGACTTTCCCCGGCAACCGGCCGTCGAACACGATCCTGATGGAGCACCTGACGCCGGCCACGCTGGGCGCGCTGATCGCGCTGTACGAACACAAGACCTTCGTGCAGGGCGTGGTGTGGAATATCGCCAGCTTCGACCAGTGGGGCGTCGAACTGGGCAAGGTACTGGCCAAGAAGATCCAGGCCGAACTGGAAGGCGATGTCGATCCGGCCGCGCACGACAGCTCGACCAATGGCCTGATCGTCATGGCCAAGGGAGCCAAGGTCCAATGAGCTCCCACGAGATCGCGGTAGCGTACGACGGCGCCATGCAGGTGGGCGAAAGCCCGCTGTGGGCGCCGGAGGAAAACGCGCTGTACTGGGTCGATATCGACGGTCTGGCGGTCCACCGGCTGATTACCGGCAGCGGTGCGCACACGTCATGGAGCATGGCGACGGAACCGTCGTCGCTGGCGCGCCATGCCGCAGGCGGGCTCGTTGTCGCCACGCGCGCCGGCTTCGTCCACCTGGACACGGCCACCGGCGCGGTGACGGACATCGCGAAATCGCCATTCGACCAGTCGAAGGCCCGCTTCAACGACGGCAAGCCCGACGCGGCCGGCCGCTTCTGGGTCGGCACGATCTACGAGCCGCGCGACAAGCCGGCCGCCGAGATGTATGTACTGGAAAAAGGCCGGGTGCGGCTGGCCTGGTCCGGCGGCATGACGAATTCGAACGGCCTGGCGTTCAGCCCGGACAGCCGGACCATGTACCACGCCGACACCACGTCGCACCGCGTCACCGCCTACGATTTCAATGTGGCGGCAGGCACCGTGTCCGAACAGCGCGAAGTACGCGCCTTTTCGATGGACAAGGCCAATGGCTACGGCGGCCGGCCCGATGGCGCCGCCGTCGACAGTGCAGGCAACTACTGGGTCGCGATGTTCGAAGGGGGCCGCATCGTCAAGCTGTCGCCCACCGGCGAGCTGCTGGACGAGATCGCGCTGCCCGTGCGCTGCCCGACGATGGTGGCATTCGGCGGCGCGGATCTGCGCACGCTGTACATCACCACCGCCGGCAAGCGTCCGGCCGACGAGCTGGCGCAGCATCCGCTGTCCGGCCGCGTGCTCAGCGTGCGGGTCGCCGTGGCGGGGCTGGTACAGCCGGCTTATTTGCCCTGAGTTACCCTGAATGTAGTAAATCTTCTTGCTAGCGACAATTTTCGGTAGTAAGTTTTCAGCCAACGTTTTCAGCTCATTTAGCGACCCAACCATCATGGCACTTTCCGATTTTGACCTGGTCCTGTTCGGCGGCAGCGGCGATCTCGCGATGCGCAAGCTGCTCCCCGCGATGTTCTCGCGCGACGTGTGCGGCGACCTGCCGCCGTCCGCCCGCATCATCTGCATCGGCCGGCACGACAACAGCCAGGCAGACTTCATCGAGACGGTCAACGCGACGTCCCGCCCGCACATCAAGTCGCCGAAGGTGACGCCGGAAAACTGGGAGCGCTTCACGAAGCGCATCGTGTACGTGTCGCTGGATGCCACCGAGTCGTCCACCTACAAGGCATTGGCCGAGGCGCTGCGTTCCGACGAGGGCCTGACCCGCGTCTACTACCTGGCCACGCCGCCGGCGCTGTTCGCGCAGATCTGCGACAACCTCAAGGAAAACGGCCTGGTGACGCCGCAGTCCCGCGTGGTGCTGGAAAAGCCGCTGGGCCGCGACCTCGAGTCCGCGAAACAGATCAACCGCGAAGTGGGCGAAGTGTTCGAGGAATCGCAGATCTACCGGATCGACCACTACCTGGGCAAGGAAACCGTGCAGAACCTGCTGGCGCTGCGCTTCGGGAACATCCTGTTCGAGCCGCTGTGGCGCCGCGAATGGATCTCCGACGTGCAGATCACCATCGCCGAAAAGCTCGGCGTGGGCAACCGCATCGGCTACTACGACACGTCCGGCGCGCTGCGCGACATGCTGCAGAACCACCTGCTGCAACTGCTGTGCATCGTAGCCATGGAACCGCCGGCATCGATCGCGCCGGATGCGGTGCGCGATGCCAAGCTGCAGGTGCTGCGCTCGCTGAAGCGCTTCACGCCCACCACGCTGGCGCAGAACATCGTGCGCGGCCAGTACCGCGCCGGCCATGTGGACGGCCAGCCGGTGCCGAGCTACCGCGACGAGCCGGATGCGCCGCAGAACTCGCGCACCGAGACCTTCGTGGCGATGAAGGCGGAAATCGATACGTGGCGCTGGGCCGGCGTGCCGTTCTACCTGCGCACCGGCAAACGGATGGCCGATGGCCTGGCCGAAATCGTCGTGCGCTTCAAGCAGATCCCGCATTCGATCTTCAACCAGCCGACGTCCTCCTTCCAGCCCAATTCGCTGGTGATCCGGCTGCAGCCGGACGAAGGCCTGCGCATGAACCTGATGGCGAAGACGCCGGGCGAAGGCATGCGCCTGAAACCGGCCGAGCTGGAACTGGACTTCCGCGAATCGTTCAAGGCGCCGCGCATGGATGCCTACGAACGCCTGCTGCTCGACGTGCTGCGCGGCCAGCTGACGCTGTTCATGCGGGGCGACGAACTGGAAGCGGCGTGGGAATGGGTCGAGCCGATCCTGAACAACTGGGAACAGGACGACACGGCGCCGCTGCCTTACACGTCCGGCACGTGGGGGCCGGCCGCCTCGTCGGCGCTGATCGGCCGCGACGGCCTGCAGTGGCGCGAAGAAGCTTTGCCTGAGGATTAAACAAACCTATGCTGCTGGACTCCATCCGCACCCAGCTCGACTCGCTGTCGAAGTCCGAGCGCAAGGTGGCACTGGCGGTGCTCGACAACCCGTCGCGCACCGTCGGCGCGAACATCACGGCGCTGGCCAAGAGCGCCCAGGTGTCCGAGCCGACCGTCGTGCGCTTCTGCCGCACGCTGGGCTACGACGGCTGGCACGAGTTCAAGCTGAAGCTGGCGCAGGGCCTCGCCCTCGCGCTGCCCGGCCTGAACGAGGCGCCGTCGCAGGACGATCTGGCCTCCGACCTGGTCAATAAAATATGCAGCCGGTCGATCAATACGCTGCTGGACCTGCGCAACAACCTGCACCATGAACCGATCCAGCAGGCGCTTGACATCCTGTCGTCGGCCAACAAGATCGAGTTCTACGGCCAGGGCACGTCCGGCATCGTGGCGGCCGACGCGCAGCACAAGTTCTTCCGCTCCGGCGTGCCGACGGTGGCGTATTCCGATCCCGCCATCCACAATATCGCCGCCGCGCTGCTGCGCAAGGGCGATGCGGTGGTGGCGATTTCCCAGCGGGGCAACAGCCCTGCGCTGGTGCATTCCGTGCAGCTGGCGCGCGACGGCGGCGCCGACGTGATCGTGCTGGCGCCGTCCGGCACGCCGCTGGCCGAACTGGCCAATGTGCTGATCCCCATCGATCTGATTTTTAACACCGACCCGTACACGCCGATCTCCGCGCGGCTCGCCTACCTCGTCGTCATCGACGTGCTGGCCGTGGGCCTGGCGCTGCAGCGCGGCCCGGAGTTCCGCCGCAAGATGCAGAATGCGCAGAAGGCGCTGCAGGAGTTCGAGGTGCAGTTCGATTCGTTCATTGGCTAGGGAACCGCTGATTTATTGCTGGTGGATGAGATTAGTCGCGAAAAACGTGTCCGGCAAGACGCAGATGCCCCGTCATACCGGGGTATGGCGGGGCATCTGCGGCGCCGCTGGGCGCGTTTTCTCGCGGCTAAGATCGCCGCCATGAATAAATCAGCGGTTCCCTGGATGACGGCTGTCGCGGAGCTGTTCGGGCGCCGCGGCGCCGCCATGCTGCTGTCGCCGCACACGGCCCGCATCGCCTTCGTGGCGGTATTGCTGGCAACGCGCTCTCTGCCCGGCGTTCTGCTTGCCGGCATCGCCTTCTGGGGTTTGCGCCGCCTGCCGGCGCGCTGGCCCAGAGCGCGCCGAACGCCAGCAGCGCCACGCCGCACAGCAGCAGCGCGGCAGCGCTGCCCGGCGCCATCCACAGCGGGATTAGCGGCTGACGGCGCGTTGCCATGCGTTAATCCACTCTGCGCGCTGCTGCGCCACTTGCTGCGGGCTATACTGCAGCGCGGTTTGCGGCACGCTCAGCGTCTGGAAACCCGCCGGCAGCTCGCTTTTAATGACCGGATACATCCAGTTTCCGGTCGGGATGGCGTTCTGGAA
>DKJA01000178.1:0-136 GCA_002454505.1 Oxalobacteraceae bacterium UBA6704 | reverse complement strand
CGCGCGGCGTCGGCTCGCTGGGCGAGATCGGCATGGGCGGTCCCAACTACCTTTCCTATGTGCTGCCGGATGGCGCGGTACTGCACGACGTGGCACTGGACGATCCGCCGCGCCGGCGCGGCACGCTGTACGTGGC
>DKJA01000147.1 GCA_002454505.1 Oxalobacteraceae bacterium UBA6704 | reverse complement strand
CGGCCGGTGCCGACCCGCGCCGGCTGCGGCTGGAAATCACCGAAGTGGCGCTGCTCGACGACGGTCCGCGCACGCTGCGGATCCTGCAGGCGCTGCGCGAACGCGGCGTGCTGGTGCAGCTGGATGATTTCGGCACCGGCTTTTCGGCGCTGTCCTACCTGCACCGCTTCCCGATCTCCACGCTCAAGATCGATCAGAGTTTCATCGCCGGCCTGCATGGCCAGGACCTGCAGAGCACGTACGCGCTGGTGCAGGGCGTGCTGTCGCTGGCGCGCACGCTGTCCGGCGAGTGGAAGGAACGGGGCATCCGCGTGAATGGCCTCAGCCCGGGGCCGACGCAGACCTCGGCGCTGCAGAAGCTCGGCCTGCCCGACGCAGCGCTGGCCGCCTTGAACGAAGAGATCCGCCAGCTGGTGCCGATCGGCCGCCTCGGCACGCCGCTGGAACTGGCCAAGGCCGCGGTCTTCCTCGCCTCGGACGAATCCCGCTTCGTCGTCGGCACCGAGCTGCTGGTGGATGGCGGCGTGGCGAACCTGTAGCCACCGCGAAAAAATAGGGACAGACCGCATCGGCGGACCGCCTGTTTTACAAGAAATTTCTTGTAAAAATGGGTCTGCCGGGACGCCGGACCGCCCTCATTTTGCCATGGTGAATTTAGAGCGCGATCACGGCGGCGGTTTCATCCGGCCGCAGCGGGATCGCGGCGACCTTGTCGATGCGCTTGCCGTCCATGTCGACGACGCGGAAGCGCCACCGCTCCCATTCCACTTCGTCGCCCGTGTCGGGCACGCGGCCCAGCAGCAGCATCACCATGCCGCTGATCGTGTGGTAGCGGCCCTTGTCTTCTTCCGGCACCTGCTTCAGGTTCAGGCAGTCCTTCAGTTCGGGGATCGGGATCGCGCCGTCCAGCAGCCAGGTGCCGTCCGCCAGCGACACCGCCCACGCGTCTTCGGCATTGTTCGGCGTGAATTCGCCGGTCAGCGCTTCCAGCACGTCCTGTACGGTGACGATGCCCTTGAACTCGCCGTATTCGTCGATGACGAAGGCCATCTGCATGCTGCTGGCGCGGAACTGCTCGAGCAGCTCCATGCCGGTCAGCGTTTCCGGCACGTAGACGGCCGGGTGGACGATGGCCGCCAGGTCCGGCTGCCCGCCGCGCGCGACGAGCGCCAGCAGCTGCTTGGCCAGCACCACGCCCAGCACCGTGTGCAGGCCGCCGTTACAGACGGGGAAGCGCGAGTGCTCGGAGTCGATCAGCCGCGCCAGGTTGTCCTCGAACGGCTGGCTGATGTCGAGGTACACCACGTCGGAGCGCGAGATCATCAGCGAGCCCAGTTTGCGGTCGTCCAGCCGGAACACATTGCGCACCATATCGTGCTGGTGCTGTTCGATGGCGCCGCTTTCCGAGCCCTCTTCCAGCATCGCGTGGATCTCTTCCGGCGTCACGCTGGCCTGTGCCGTCTGGCGCACGCCCATCAGCCGCAGCAATCCATGCGTCGAGCCGGTCAGCAGCACGACGAACGGCCGCGTGGCCACGGCCAGCGCCTGCATCGGCCGGGCCACCAGCCGCGCGATCCGCTCGGGGCTCATCTGGCCCAGCCGCTTCGGTACCAGTTCGCCGATGACGATCGACACATAGGTCACCACCAGCACCACGCCGGCGGTGGCCGTGACGATGGCGGTCGATTCGCTGACGCCATGCGTGACCATCCACGCGGCCAGCGGCTCGGCCAGCACGGCTTCGCCGACGATGCCGTTCAGGATGCCGATCGACGTGATGCCGATCTGTACGGTCGACAGGAATTTGGTGGGGTCTTCGGCCAGCTTCAATGCGACGACGGCGGCACTGTCGCCATCGGCGGCCAGTTTCAGCAGCCGCGCCTTGCGGGCCGTGACGAGGGCGATCTCCGACATCGCGAAGACGCCATTCAGCAGGATCAGGCCGATCAGGATCAGGAATTCCACGGCGCGCCTCCGAGGTCGGTGGCTAGCGTGGCATGCGGGCAGGCTGGAGGGAGGAAACGATGAAAAACGCTACAACTGGGACTGTCCATGAATTGAATAGATGAATGAGAGGAAATGGAACGGCGTTCAAGCCGCGCCTGGCACATCATACAACACGGCGTGCGCCACCCAAAGTAACAGCCTTGATACAAAAAAGGAGCGCTACATTAACGAAATTTAATGATTACCCCATCCCCAATTTAGCTGCCACCCGGCATAGTGCAGTGCAGCGTAAAACCGAACGTCAACCTTGCCTCCGGACCCATCCATGCCCTTCACCACCCCTCCGCACCGTGCCGCCCTGGCCGGCGTTGCCATTGCTGCAACCGTCGCGCTGACCGCCTGCGGCGCCGACCCGAAACCGGCCGCCGCCACCGTTCCCGAAGTCACCGTGCTGGCCGTCCGGCATGGCGGCGTGCCGATCACCGTCGAGCTGCCCGGCCGCACCGCGCCGTTCCTGCTGGCCGAGGTGCGCGCCCGCGTGGATGGCATCGTGCAGCAGCGCAGCTTCACGGAAGGGGCCGACGTGCGCCAAGGCCAGGCGCTGTACCAGATCGATCCGGCGCCCTACCGCGCGGCGCTGGCCAGCGCCGAGGCGACGCTGCAGCGGACGCAGGCCAACCTGGTGGTCAGCACCACGCAGCTGAACCGCTACAAGGTGCTCATCGGCGGCAACGCGGTGAGCAAGCAGGCTTACGACAACGCGGAAGCAGCGCAGCTGCAGGCCGCCGCCGACGTGGCGGCCGCGAAAGCGGCGGTCACCACCGCCAAGATCAACCTGGGCTACACCAGCGTGACGGCGCCGATCGGCGGCCGCAGCAGCGTGTCGCGGGTGACGCAGGGCGCCTATGTGCAGGGCGGCGCGGCCACGCTGCTGACCACCGTGCAGCAGATCGATCCGATGTACGTGGACCTGCAGCAGTCCAGCGTCGAGGGCCTGGCGCTGCGCCGCGACATCGCCGCCGGCAACCTGAAGATCGACGGCGCCGACCAGGCCAGGGTCACGCTGAAACTGGAAGACGGCAGCACCTACGGCCGCACCGGCACGCTGGAATTCGCCGGCGTGACGGTCGATCCGGCCACCGGCTCGGTGACGCTGCGCGCCCGCTTCCCCAACCCCGACCACCTGCTGTTGCCCGGCATGTTCGTGCGCGCCGCCGTCAGCCAGGGCACGCGCCAGGCCGTGATGCGCGTGCCGGCACCGGCCGTGACGCGTACGCCGCAGGGCGAAGCCACCGTGATGCTGGTCGGGGCCGACAACAAGACCGTGCAGCGGACGATCCAGACGGGCGCGCTGGTCGGCGGCTACTGGCTGGTCGACGAAGGCCTGAAGGACGGCGAACGCATCGTCGTCAGCGGCGTGCAGAAACTCAAGCCCGGCGTCGTCGTCAAGGTGCGCCCTGCCGCCGCGCCGGCGGTGGCCCAGGCTGCGCACTGAGGATAGCGACCGATGCCAAAGTTCTTCATTCAACGGCCGATCTTCGCGATCGTCATCTCCCTGCTGATCATGCTGGTGGGCGGCATCGCGCTGTTCAAGATGCCGGTCGAGCAGTACCCGCCCGTGTCGCCGCCTTCCGTGCAGATCGCCGCGACCTTCCCCGGCGCCTCGGCGCAGACCATGCAGAACACCGTGGTGCAGGTGATCGAGCAGCAGATGACGGCGATCGACAACCTGCTGTACATGACGTCCACCAGCGATGACACGGGCCAGTCCACCACCACGCTGACCTTTGCGGCCGGCACCGATCCGGACATCGCCCAGGTGCAGGTGCAGAACAAGCTGCGCGCCGCCGAACCGCGGCTGCCCAGCGAGGTGCAGCAGTCCGGCCTGCGCGTGACCAAGTCCACCAGCGACTTCCTGATGGTCGCCGCCTTCGTCTCGGACGACAACAGCATGACCAAGTTCGACATCGCCAACTACGTGGCGTCGAACATCCAGGATCCGCTGAGCCGGATTCCCGGCGTCGGCAGCATGAACCTGTTCGGCACGCAGTACGCGATGCGCATCTGGCTCGACCCGATCAAGCTGACCAGCTATGCATTGACGCCGCTGGACGTCAACTCGGCGATCCAGGCGCAGAACGTGCAGATCTCCGGCGGCCAGCTGGGCGGCTCGCCCGCCGTGGCCGGGCAGACGCTGAGCGCGACGATCAGCGAAGCAAGCCTGCTGCGCACGCCCGAGGAATTCAAACGCATCCTGTTGAAGGTGCAGCCGGACGGTTCCGCCGTGCGCATCGGCGACGTGGCCCGCGTGGCGCTGGGCCCGGAGAACTACAACGTGGACGTGCGCTACAGCGGCAAGTCCGCTTCCGGCATGGGCATCCAGCTGGCACCGGGCGCCAACGCGCTGGCGACGGCGGACCTGGTGCGCGCACGGCTGAACGAACTGAGCGCGTACTTCCCGCACGGCCTGCGCGTGGTGTACCCGAACGACATCACGCCGTTCATCGAAGTGTCGATCCATGAAGTGGTCAAGACGCTGATCGAGGGCATCGTGCTGGTGTTCCTCGTGATGTACCTGTTCATGCAGAACATCCGCGCCACGCTGATCCCGTCGATTACCGTGCCGGTGGTGCTGCTCGGCACCTTCGGCATCATGTCGGCGCTGGGCTTCACCGTCAACACGCTGTCGATGTTCGGGCTCGTGCTGGCCATCGGCCTGCTGGTCGACGATGCCATCGTCGTCGTCGAAAACGTCGAGCGCGTGATGCACGAGGACGACCTGGGCCCGTACGAGGCCACGCAGAAGGCGATGGGCCAGATCACCAGCGCGCTGATCGGCGTGGCGCTGGTGCTGTCGGCCGTGTTCGTGCCGGTGGCCTTCTCCAGCGGCACCGTGGGCGCGATCTACCGCGAGTTCTCGCTGACTGTCGTGGCGTCGATGCTGCTGTCGGTGTTCGTCGCGCTGACGCTGACGCCGGCGCTGTGCGCCATGCTGCTGAAAAAGCCCGATCCGGGCCATCATGAAAAAGGCGGCTTCTTCGGCTGGTTCAACCGCGCCTTCGACAAAAGCCGCGACCGCTACCTGGGCGGCGTGGCCGGCATCATCGGCAAGCGCGGCCTGTGGATGATCCTGTACGTGATCCTCGTCGGCTGCGTGCTGATGCTGTTCCTGCGCCTGCCGGGCGGCTTCCTGCCGCGCGAAGACCAGGGCACCATGTTCGTGCAGGTGCAGACGCCGGCCGGCAGCACGCTGGAAACCACCGGCAAGGTGCTGGAAGAAATCAACCAGTACCTGCTGAAGGACGAAGCGGCGATGGTCGATTCCACCTTCATGACCAATGGCGCCAGCCAGCCGAACCGGGGCCAGAACCAGGGCCGCCTGTTCGTGCGCCTGAAACCCTGGGACGAGCGCAAGGGCGAAGAGCTGAGCGTCGGTGCGCTGGCCGGCCGCGTCGCCGCGCGCTACGCCAACTACCAGGGCGCCCAGGTGACGCCGGTGGAACCGCCGCCGATCCGCGGCCTCGGTTCGGCCAGCGGCTTCTCGCTGCAGCTGCAGGACCGCGGCGGCCTCGGTCACGATGCGCTGGCGCAGGCCCGCGACCAGCTGCTGGAACTGGCGAAGAAGGAGCCGGCGCTGACGCGTGTGCGCTTCACCGGCCAGGCCGACAACCCCACCTACAAGATCAATATCGACCGCGAAAAGGCCGCCGCACTGGGCGTCAACCTGACGACGGTGGACCAGACCTTCTCGACGGCGTGGGGCTCGCGCTACATCAACAACTTCTTCGACACGGACAACCGCATCAAGCGCGTGTACGTGCAGGCCGATGCGCAGTTCCGCATGAATCCGGATGACCTGCGGCTGCTGTACGTGCGCAATAACGCCGGCACGATGGTGCCCTTCTCGTCGTTCGCCACGGCGCAATGGTCGTGGGGTTCGCCGGCGATGCAGCGCTATAACGGCATCGAGGCGGCCGAGATCCTCGGCCAGCCGTCGCCCGGCCACAGCACCGGCGAAGCGATGAAGATCATGGAGCGTCTGGTGGGCGAACTGCCGGCCGGCATCGGCTACGAGTGGAGCGGCATCTCGCTGCAGGAAGCCCAGGCCGGTGCCCAGGCGCCGCTGCTGTACGCGCTGTCGATCCTCGTCGTCTTCCTCAGCCTCGCCGCGCTGTACGAGAGCTGGTCGATTCCCGTGTCGGTGATCATGGTGGTGCCGATCGGCGTGCTGGGCGCACTGGGCGCGGCCACGCTGTTCGGCCTGGAGAACGACGTGTTCTTCCAGGTGGGCCTGCTGACGACGATCGGCCTGTCGGCCAAGAACGCGATCCTGATCGTGGAATTCGCCCGCGAGCTGCAGATGCAGGGCTACACCATCATGGACGCGGCGATGGAAGCGGCCAAGCTGCGGCTGCGCCCGATCATCATGACGTCGATGGCGTTCGTGCTGGGCGTGCTGCCGCTGGCGATCGCCACCGGCGCCGGCGCGGCCAGCCAGAACGCGCTGGGCATCGGCGTGATCGGCGGCATGCTGACCGCTACCTTCCTGGCCACGTTCATGATTCCGCTGTTCTTCGTGCTCATCGCCGGCAAGATCAAGAACCGCATGGCGGCGCATGGCGCCGCACCTGAAGCCATCGCGGCACAGCCGGAGGCGCACTGAAATGAAGAGCATGCATAAAACCCTGTCGCTGGCGCTCGCCTCGGCCCTCCTCGCTTCCGGCTGCGCGCTGCAGCCGGCCTACGAACGCCCCACACCGGCCACGCCGGCGGACTACCCCGCCGGCCGGGCCTACGGCGCCACGGCGCCCACCGCGAACAGTCTCGCGGCGGCCGATACGGGCTGGTCGAACTTCCTCGTCGATGCGCGGCTGCAGCAGCTGGTGCGCATCGCGCTGGCCAATAACCAGGACCTGCAGGTCGCGCTGCTGCGCGTCAGCCAGGCGCGCGCCGCGCTGCAGCTGCAACGGGCGGCGGCATTGCCGACCGTGGGGCTGGAAGCCTCCGGCGCGAACGGCCGCAACAACTCGGCCAGCGCCAGCAATGCCGCGCGCAACCGCAACGTCACCCGCAACAACGTGGTGGGCCTGAACGCGGCGTGGGAAGTGGATCTGTTCGGCCGGCTGCAAAGCCTGACCGACAGCGCGCGCGAACAATATCTCGCCACCGCCTACGGCCGCCAGGCTGCGCACATCCTGCTGGTGGCGCAGGTGGCCGAGCAGTACCTGGCCGTGCTGTCGTACGACGAACAGCTGGCCGTGACGCAGGAAACGCTGACGGCGGCGCGCGAGTCGTACCGCATCGTCAAGCTGCAATACGATACGGGCACCACGTCGGAACTGGACGAAACGCAGGCGCAGGGCGTGCTGCAGCAGACGCTGGCGAACCTCTCTGCCCAGGAGCGCCTGCGCGCCCAGGCGGAAAACGCGCTGGTGCTGCTGATCGGCCAGCCGCTGCCGGGCGACCTGGCCGCCGTGACGCCGCTGGACAAGGAAGCGTTCGTCACCGACATCCCGGCCGGCCTGCCGTCCGAACTGCTGCTGCGCCGGCCCGACATCCTGCAGGCCGAAGCGCAGCTGCGCGCCGAATACGCCAATATCGGCGCGGCCCGCGCCGCCTTCTTCCCCAGCATTTCGCTGACGGCCGGCGCCGGCACGGCCAGCTCCACGCTGGGCGGCCTGTTCAAGGCCGGTTCCGGCGCCTGGTCGTTCGCGCCCGAACTGCTGCTGCCGCTATTCGACGGCGGCGCGCGCCAGGCCAACCTGGACACCACGCGCATCGCCCGCGACATCGGCGTGGCCAACTACCGCAAGAGCGTACAGACGGCGTTCCGCGAAGTGGCGGACGGCCTGGCGGCACGCGGCACGTACGACGACGAGCTGGCGGCGCGCCAGCGCAACACCGATGCGCAGCAGCGCCGGCTGGCGCTGGCCGAGCTGCTGTACGAGAACGGTGCCAACGACTACCTGACCGTGCTGACGGCGAAAACGGACCTGTACAATGCGCAGCTCGCGCTGATCGCGGCGCGCCAGGACCGGCTCAGCGCCCTGGTGGGCCTGTACCGGGCGCTGGGCGGCGGCTGGATCGAACGCAGCGGCGATACGCCGGCGCCGGCCGACGTCGGTGCCGAGGGTGCGCCAGCATCCTGAATGCACAAATAAAAAACGGGGACCTGCAGTGAAACTCTTACTCGTCGAGGATAACGAGCGCGTCGCGCGCTTCGTCAGGAAGGGCCTGACGGAAGCGGGCCACACGGTCGATCACGCCGACAACGGCCGCGACGGCATGGACCTCGCCGTCACCGAAACCTACGATGCCATCGTGATGGACCGCATGCTGCCGGGCGGGATCGACGGCCTGTCGATCATCGAGGCGCTGCGGCAGCGGGGCAACCGCGTGCCGATCCTGATCCTGTCCGCGCTCGATGGCGTGGACGACCGCATCCTCGGCCTGAAGAGCGGCGGCGACGATTACCTGATCAAGCCGTTCGCGTTCGGCGAGCTGCTGGCGCGGCTCGACGCGCTGCTGCGCCGTTCGCACAACCAGCCGCTGGAAACGACGATGGTGCTGGGCGACCTGAGCGTCGACGTGCTGGCCCACAAGGTCACGCGCGCCGGCAGGACGGTGGCGCTGCAGCCGCGCGAATTCAAGCTGCTCGAATACCTGATCCGCCACGCCAACCAGGTGGTCACCCGCACGATGCTGCTGGAGAACGTGTGGGACTATCACTTCGATCCGCAGACGAACGTCATCGACGTCCACATCAGCAAATTGCGGCAGAAGATCGATGCGGGTTTCGGTGCGCCGCTGCTGCGCACCGTGCGCAACGCCGGCTACATGCTCACCGACCAGCCTTGAACAGGGTTGACCGACCATGCTGAAGCTGCCCAGCTTTTCCGCCCGCACCATCGCCATCGGCTACGGCATCGTCACGCTGCTGGTGCTGGCCATGTTTGCCGGCCCCCTGTGGTTCGCCTGGCACACCAATATCGCCCAGGTGCGCACGGAGCTGATCCGCTCGGACACGCACCGCCTCGCCAATCTATTTACCCGCAACGGCCCGTTCGCGCTGGCCGCCGCCATCGACAGCCAGGTGTTCGGCACCAACGACGGCGTGCGCAAGATCATGCTGTTCATGGCGCCGAACGGCGTCAAGCTGGCCGGCAACCTGCCCACGTGGCCGGCCGGCGTGCCGGACCAGGACGGCCTGTGCTCGGTGACCATCCAGGTGGACGACGAACCGCGCCGCATCGAACTGATGCGCGTGACGCTGCCGGGCGGCTACCGGCTGCTGGTGGCCAGCAACCTGAATCGCTTCGACGAGCTGGAACACCTGTTCCTGTATGGTCTGCTGGGCTGCGCCGTGGCCGTGCTGGCCGGCGCCGCGCTGGGCGGCGTGCTGATCCGCCGCGCGCTGCTGGCGCGCGTGCAGAGCATCAGCCAGACGACGGCCGCCATCATCGAGGGCAAGCTGTCGCGCCGGCTGGTGGAGCCCAGCGACGGCGACGAGCTGCAGCTGCTGACGCAGACCGTCAACCGCATGCTCGACCAGATCGAGCACTTGGTGACGGGTGTGCAGGACGTGTCGAACGCCATCGCGCACGACCTGCGCACGCCGCTGTCCGAACTGCGCGCGCGGCTGGAAGAGCTGTCCGTGGCGCGCCCCCCGGACGAGGAGACATTTGCCGAGATCGACGCGGCGATCAACGATGTCGACCGGGTGATGGGCATCTTCAATGCGCTGCTGCGCCTCGCCGAGATCGACAGCGGCAGCCGCCGTAACGGCTTTGTCGCCGTGGACCTGGCGGAACTGTGCGCGGAAGTGGCCGAGTTCTATGTGCCGGTGGCCGAGCTGAAGGAAATCACGCTGACGTTCGCGCCGCATGGCCGGCTGCACGCCGTCGGCGATCCCGTGCTGCTGGCGCAGGCGCTGGGCAACCTGGTGGAGAACGCGTTGAAGTATGCGCCCGAACGCGGCGTGATCGCCATCTCGGCGCACCGCGTCCAGCAGGAGACTCTTGAAATCGTCGTGGCCGACAACGGCCCCGGCATCGCCGAGCACGAGCGGGAGCGCGTCGTCGAACGCTTCTATCGCGGCGACATCAGCCGCGGCACGCCGGGTGTGGGGCTGGGCCTGAGCGTCGTGTCGGCCGTGGCGCGGCTGCATGGCGGCTCGCTGGCCCTGGCCGACAATGCGCCGGGGCTGCGGGCCACGCTGCGCATCGAATCGCATGCGGGCGCGCTGGCAGCGGGCAGCGAAATCGCCTGAAGGTTATTTCTCGCACGGAAATATTCACATTTCAGGGCATAATGAACGTCCTGGAGGGTGTTACCCTCGCATCGGCGATGCCATGATAATTGCTCACGAAGACGATGCCGGCAGCCCGCTGGCCGAGATCTCGACCCGCATGCTGGCCTTGCGCGACGACGTGCTGGCGCACTGGATCGCACGGGTGCGTGCGGAAGTGCGCGGCGCACGCCACCTCAGTACACCCATCCTGGCCAATACCCTGCCCGCGTTTTACGAAAACATCGCGCTGAGCCTGTCGCCCGGCTTTCCGCGCAACGTGGCGACCGAGAACAACAACGCCGCCGCGCAGCATGGCAGCGAACGGGCCCGGATGACGCAGTACGGTCCCGAACAGGTCATCCATGAATACCAGCTGTTCCGTGCGGCACTGTATGCAGTGGCGTCAGGCGGCGGCCTGGCCTTCGATGCGGGACAACGCACCATCATCGACGCGGGCATCGATATCGCGCAGCGCGAGGCGATTGCCGAATTCAGCGCCATCCACGAAGTGCTGCGCCGCAAGCTGGCCGCCACGCTGTCGCACGACATGCTGTCGCCGCTGGCTGCCGTCGTGTCCGGCGCAGAACTGATCACGCTGGCCGGTGACCTGCCGGCGGCGAAGAAAACCGCCCGCCGCATCATCGACAACGGCCAGCGGCTGGGCCGCATGATCGCCCAGCTGCTCGAAGCGTTGACGATCAGCGCGGGCGACGAATTGCCGATCGATCCGGCCGCCTTCGATATCCGCCTGCTGGCCCGCAGCGTCTGCGAGGAATTTTCGGCGCAGCATGTGCCGATCCTGTTGGCAGGCACTTCGGTCATCGGTTACTGGGACTTCGGCCAGTTGCAGCGGGCGCTGGAAAACCTGGTGCGCAATGCCGTCAAGTATGGCGATGGCGAAACCGTCACCATCCACACATCCGAAACGCTCGGGCGGCTGCAGATGTCCGTGCACAACACCGGCAACCCCATCGGCGCGGACCGGTTCGACCACATCTTCGCCTATCTGCACCGGGAAAACATCGTCCCTGCGGAGGGCTACGGCATCGGCTTGCCGTTCGTGAAGGCCGTCGCGGAAAGCCACGGCGGCTCGGTGGTCGTCGACAGCGGCGGCGAAACCGGCACCACCTTCCTGATCGATATCCCCGTCGACTGCCGGCCGTTCGTCGGCAAGGACTGAATCACGGCGTGCAGCGCGCCAGCGTCGAATTGATCAGCTCCAGGCAGATCGGCTTCTGCACGTGCAGGTCGATGCCGGCGGCGCGCGAACGCTCGATGGTCTCCGGATCGCCATAGCCGGACACGGCCACCAGGTAAGCGGCGCAGTTGGCCGCATCGCAGCGAATCTGGCGGGCCAGTTCGAAACCGTCCATGCCCGGCATGCCGATGTCCAGGAACACGATCTGCGGGTGGAACGAGGCGAGTTTCGCCAGCGCCTGGAAGCCGTCGCTGGCCACCTCCACGTGGCAGCCCATGCATGCGACGAGTTCGGACAGCATCGCGGCTGCGTCCTCGTTATCGTCCACCACCATCACTTCGCACTGGTTTGCCATGGTTTTCCTCCGTTGCCAGATACACGCTGGACACACAACCTCAGCTTACTGGAGCGGCCGCGGATAAGGAATGGCGCCCTGTGGGACAGCGGCGCTGCGTGGCGTAGGACTGTTTCGATATCCGGCGTCGCATGGCGCGATCGATGAAAACTGCTCATCACTCAGCGCCGTAATTGCTGAGGATGTATCATCAATGCTTTCCATCCATCATGAGAAAGCATGGCCCGGGACAACCTCAACGACATCATCGCCTTCGTCGCCGTCGCCCGCGAACGCAGCTTCACGCGCGCCGCGGCGAGGCTGGGCATGACGCAGTCGGCGCTCAGCCACATCATCCGTTCGCTGGAAAGCCGGCTGGGCGTGCGGCTGCTGACGCGCACCACCCGCAGCGTGTCGCCGACCGAGGCGGGCGAACGGCTGCTGCTGAACGTGGCGCCGCGGCTGGAAGAGATCGAGGCGGAGATCGCCGCCGTCAGCGACCTGGGCGACAAGCCGGTGGGCACCATCCGCATCACCGCCATCGACCAGGTGATCGATACGGTACTGTGGCCGCGCATCGCCCCGCTGCTGCCGCAATATCCCGACCTGCACGTGGAGATCAGCTCGGATTACCGGATGATCGATATCGCGGCGGAGCGCTACGACATCGGCGTGCGCCATGGCGACCAGGTGGAAAAGGACATGATCGCCGTGCGGCTGACGGACGAGGTGCCGATGGCGATCGTCGGCTCGCCCGCCTATTTCGCCTGGCACCAGGTGCCGACCACGCTGCAGGAGCTGATGAAGCAGAATTGCATCACGCTGCGGCTGCCCAGCAGCGGCGGCATCTATGCATGGGAGTTGCAGCAGGACGGCCGCCCCCTGGAAGCGCGCGTGCGTGGCCAGGCGGTGATGACGAATGTGTACCACATGCTCGACGCCGCGCTCGCCGGCGTGGGCCTGGCGCTGCTGCCGGAAAGCATGGTCGCAGCACACGTGCGCGAAGGCCGGCTGGTCAGCGTGATGCAGGACTGGTGCCTGCCCTTCCAGGCGCTGCACGCCTACTACCCCAGCCGGCGCCACACGTCACGGGCGCTGAATCTCGTCATCGACGCCATCCGGCTGAAAACCTAGCTGCGGCCGCGCCCGGCCAGCCAGGCCATCACCGCGGCCGCGACCAGCAGAGCGGCGCTCAGGCCGAACGTGGCCCGGTAGCCGCTGGCGTCGAACAGCAGGCCGCCCACCGTGGCGCCCAGCATGATCGCCAGCTGGACGACGGCCACCATCAGCCCGCCGCCAGCCTCCGCATCGCGCGGCAGCGTCTGCGCCAGCCAGGTCCACCAACCGACCGGCGCCGACGTGGCGATCAGGCCCCACGCCGCCAGCAGCACCGTCACGGCGGCGACCGAACCACCGAAGGCCACGAGCGCCATGGCGATCACGGCCAGCAGCAAGGGCATCACGACCAACGTGCGGTACAGCCGGTGCCGCAGGATGCCGCCGATCAGCGTGGTGCCGGCAAAGCCGGCCACGCCCAGCAGCAGGAGCATGAACGACAGCGTGCCGACACCGACTTGCGTGACGGTCTCCAGGAACGGCCGCAGATAGGTGAATAACGTGAACTGGCCCATGAAGAACAGGCTGACGGCCGCCATGCCGAACGCCACGGAGGGTCGTTTCAGCAGCCGCAGCACATTGTCCGAGGCGGGCCTGTCGACGACGCGCAATGCCGGCAGGCTGAACATCTTCCACAGGAAGGCCAGCGCGGCCACGGGCACGACGCAGAAAAACGCGCCGCGCCAGCCGATGGCCGCGCCGAGAAAACTGCCCAGCGGCGCGGCGACGACGGTCGCCAGCGCATTGCCGCCATTCAGCACGGCCAGCGCCCGGGGCACGTCGCGGTCCGGCACCAGCCGCATCGCCACCGCCGCCGACATCGACCAGAAGCCGCCGATGGCCACGCCGATGAAGGCGCGGCCCACCATGAACATCGCGTAATTCGGCGCGAAGGCCGCAATGGTGCCGGAAGCGATCATCAGCACCGTCAGCGCCAGCAGCAGCACCTTGCGGTCGAGCCGGCCGGCCAGCATCGGCATGACCAGGCTGGTGACCAGCGCAAACGCGCCGGAGATGCCGATGGCCCGGCCGGCCTGCCCTTCGGTGACGTGCAGGTCGGCGGCAAGCGGCGTCAGCAGGCTGACCGGCATGAACTCCGATGCCACCAGCGCGAACGCGGCCAGCGACATTGCCAGCACCGCGCCCCAGGCTGCAGGCCCGGCATGCACAGTGCCGGCAGTGGACGACATCTCCACCTTCATGAGGCAGCCAGCGTGGCGCTGTCGATGACGAAGCGGTACTTGACGTCGCCCTGCAGCATGCGCTCGTAGGCGGCGTTGATTTCGTCGGCGCGGATCATCTCGATGTCGGCCACGATGCCGTGTTCGGCGCAGAAGTCCAGCATTTCCTGGGTTTCCGGAATGCCGCCGATCATCGAGCCGGCGATCGTGCGGCGCTTGCCGATCAGGTTGAACACGGCCGGCGACGGATGCGGCGTGGCGGGCACGCCCACCAGCGTCATCGTGCCGTCGCGCTTGAGCAGCGACGTGAACGCGTCCAGGTCGTGCGAAACGGCCACCGTGTTGATGATCAGGTCCAGGGTCTGCGCATGGGCCGCCATGGCCGCGGCGTCGCGCGACACCACCACCTCGTCGGCGCCCAATGCCTCGGCATCCTTGCGCTTCGATTCGGACGTGGTGAAGGCCACCACGTGCGCCCCCATTGCGTGGGCCAGCTTGATGCCCATGTGACCCAGCCCGCCGATGCCGACGATGCCGATCTTCTTGCCGGGACCGGCCTGCCAGTGGCGCAGCGGCGAATAGGTGGTGATGCCGGCGCACAGCAGCGGCGCCACGGCGGCCAGCTGCTCGACCGGATGGCTGATGCGCAGCACATAGCGTTCGTGCACGACGATCTGTTCCGAGTAGCCGCCCAGCGTATGGCCCGGCGCATCGGCCGTCGTGCCGTTGTACGTGCCGGTCATGTGGTCGCAATAGTTTTCCAGCCCGTCGTCGCACTCGGCGCAGTGACGGCAGCTGTCGACCATGCAGCCGACACCGACCAGGTCGCCGACCTGGTAACCGGCCACGTGGCCGCCGACGGCCGACACGCGGCCGACGATTTCATGGCCCGGCACGCACGGGTACAGCGTGCCGGCCCATTCGCCGCGCACCGTGTGCAGGTCGGAGTGGCAGACGCCGCAGAACGCGATGTCGATCTGGATGTCGTGGGCGCCGGAGGCGCGGCGGACGATGTCCATGGCTTCGAGGGGCTGGTCGCCGGCGCGGGCGCCGTAGGCTTTGACGGTCATTGAGTGCTTCCTTTACATGTTTTCTTGAGCGTTGCTGCAGGTGCGGGAAAGACGAAAAGTCTTCCGCGCAGGGGACGCATGTTAACGTTGAAAACAGCGGTAGAACGGGTTGGCGTTTCAATGGGCTTATGCAGGAATTTCATGGATCGCCACAGGGATTATTTGCGGCTCTTCATGAAACGGGAAAACTGTACCGCCGCGTGACAGTGCGGATTACCGGCGGTATAGTGTGCGGCGAAACTTGCAATTACATTGCAAGCAACCTTCCGCACCACTGTCGCACGTCAGCTATGGAGAACAGCATGGAAGAAGCGCAAATCGTCGACCGTCGGGCCACCGACGCCCTGCCCGGCCGGGACGAAACGGAGATCGTCCGCCAGGCACTCATCCTGCAGCACACGTCGGGCACGCCCTGCGCCGTCGAATACCTGATGGCGCGCGGCATTCACGGCGCCACCGTGCGCCGCGTGCTGAGCGGCGGGCTGCGCGCGGACGACCAGGAAGCGATCCTGCTCAGCCTGCGCGCGCCAGCGCAGTAAGTCCCGGCACGGCGGCCACCGCGCCGCCGCCGGACGGTTCCGCCAGGCGGAACTGCTGCATCAGCGCCCGCAGCGCCGAGGCCTGCTGGCGCAGCGCTTCCGCCGCCGCGGCGGCTTCCTCGACCAGCGCCGCATTGCGCTGCGTATCGGTATCCAGGTCGGTGACGGCCGCGTTGATCTGCGCAATGCCGTCGTCCTGGCTGCGCGACGCGTCGCCCAGGTCCTTCATCAGCGCACTGACGGCACGCGCGCCGTCCAGCATCCCCGTCATCGTCGTGCCGGCGCCTTCGGCCTGCGTGGCGCCGCGCCGGATGGCATCGACCGAGGTGGTGATCAGCGTCTTGATTTCGCGGGCCGCCGTGGCCGAGCGCTGCGCCAGCGCGCGCACCTCGCTGGCCACCACCGCGAAGCCGCGGCCCTGCTCGCCGGCTCGGGCCGCCTCGACGGCGGCATTCAGCGCCAGGATATTCGTCTGGAAGGCGATGCTGTCGATGACGGTGATGATGTCCACGATCTTCGCTGCGGACGCCTGGATGTCGTGCATCGTGTCCACCACGGCGGTGACGGAAGCGCCGCCGGCGGCTGCCGTGTCGGCGGCGCCCCGCGCCAGTTGCTCGGCCCGCACGGCCTGGCCCGTGTTGTCCCGCACGATTTCCGTCAGCCTGGTCAGCGCCGCTGCCGTTTCCTGCAGCGTGGCGGCCTGGTGCTCGGTGCGGTGCGACAGGTCCAGGTTGCCGTGCGCGACCTCGACGGATGCCGCATCGATCGCCAGCGCCGCATCGCGCACGCCGCTGACGGTGCGCGCCAGGCGCCGCGTCATGTCGCTCAGCGCATCGAGCAACTGGCCGATCTCGTCCTGCCGGCCATGGCGCAGCACGGCGCTCAGGTCGCCGGCGGCGGCCCGTTCCGCCAGGTCCAGCGCCTGCCGCAACGGCTTGACGATGCTGCCCGTCAGCGCCCACGCGAGGCCGGCGCCGATCAGCACGGCGACCGTGCCCAGCACGGCCAGCACGACGCGGCCGGTGGCGTAGGTGGCGTGCGAGTCGTCCGACAGCTTTTGCGCGGCGCGGCCCTGATGGTCGAGCAGTGCGTTCAGTGCCGCGGCGTAGGCATTGAAGGCCGGCGTCAGGCTGCCGGCCACCAGTTCCTCGACCTGCTGCGTGCGGCCCATGTCCTTCTGCTTCATGACGTCGGCCTGCACCGCGCGGTATTGCTTCTGTGCGGCGGCGGCTGTCTGCATCAGGGCCTGCTCCGCGGCATCCGACGGCATATTGGCCAGCTTCGTCTGCAGCGCGGCGGATGCTTTTTCGCCGACGCCCAGCTGCTGCTGGAAATAGTCGCCCACTTCGAGGCTGTCGCTGTGTGCGATCGACAGCACGCGCAAGGCGTTCAGCCTTTCGTTGCCCAGCAGGTCGGTCGTCACGCGCTGGCGGGCCAGCTTGTCGTCGACCAGCACGGTGGCGTTGTCGGCCACCTTTTGCAGGGACAGCAGCGAGGCGAGCGTCACGCCGGCCAGCATGACGAGCAGGACGGCAAACGCGGCGACGACGCGCGCACCGGTATGGCGTTGAATGAGTGTGAGCATGGAAGTGTTGGAGTCGTTGGGTTGGTACTGTGAGAAAGATCGCGTTATCTTCGGTTTCATTAAGATTTCCAAAGAGAAACTTTCACAATAATACGCATCCGATATGACAGATCGATGACCGCACAGGATGTGCGCTGCCCAACGAGGGTATAGTCGGGCGAAGGAGACGATGCGGGACGATTCTGGAGATGCAATGAAAAACCACGACTCGCTGGCGGCCAGGGCACAACCGGTACGGCTGCGCAAGAAAACCACGCTGGCGGAGGCCTTCCGCCGCATCGGCCTGAACTGCCTGGCGCAGATGGAAGCCAATGTGCCCGGCGTGCTGGCACGGGATGCCGAGAGCCTGCACCAGATGCGCGTGGGGCTGCGCCGCTTGCGTGCGCTGCTCGACATGTTCGACGAACTTGCCGCGCCCCCGCCGGCGATCGACAAGGGCCTCGCGTGGCTGGCCGGCGAACTGGGCGCCACGCGCGACTGGGACGTGCTGGCCGGTGCCACGCTGGCCCGCGTGACCGGCGCCGACGTGGCGGCACTGCAGGCGGCAGCCGACGCCAGGGCCGCCAGGCTGCACGCCACCATGCACAAGGCCATCGCGTCGCCCCGCTTCACGGGCCTGCTGGTGCAGCTGAAGGCCTGGCTGAACGGGCCGCGCAAGCACCCTGCATCGCTTGACGAGCCGGCCTTGCGGGCGGCCCGGCCGCTGCTGCGCAAGGCGGAAAAGCGGCTGGCGAAACGCATCGCCGCACTCGCGCCGGCGGATGCGCCGGCCCGCCACCGGGTCCGCATCGCCGCCAAGAAGGCGCGCTATGCCGCGGAATTCTTCCGCGACGTGCTCGATGAAAAAACCGGTGAACGGTATGTGGCGCGGCTGGCGGCCTTGCAGGACCGGCTGGGCCTGCTGAACGACATGGCGGTGGCGGACCGGCTGCTGCCGCAGCTGCAGCGTACCAAAGGGCTGGCGCGCCAGGCCGCGTTTGCCCGCGGCTACCTGGCCGCCGCCGGGCAGGCCGAAGCGCGCCGGCTCGGCAAGGTGCTGAAGGCGGTGGCCGGACTGCGCATGACGGACTGACCGCCCGTCAGGCGTTTTGCGGCAGCTCGCCGAACTGCAGCAGCGGGAAGCGGCCGGCCAGTTCGTCGCGGAACTTCAGGCTGCCCCGCTGCCAGCGCACGGCGATCGTGTTGCCCGTCAGCGCCGCCTCGTTGAGCGTGTCGAACAGCGCAAACAGCATCCTTGCACTGGCGATATCGCAGGCGCCCAATGCCACGTCGATGCGGAACAGCTGGCCGCGGCAGCGGTCCAGGTGGGCGCGCAGCCGCGCGATCAGCGGGCCGTAGAACGCCACTGCATTGTCCGGGCACGAATCGCCGCGCAGCGTCAGCTGGTGGCGCGCCGCATCGAAGGCGGCTTCCGGAAGGCTCGCTACGGCTGCTGCGCCCTGCGGGGACAGGAACGGACGCGTGGGCACGATCAGGCTGACGAAACGGGGCACATGAGGGGACACGGCAGGCTCTCGAATGACGACGACGAGCGCGCATTGTAGAAGCCCGATGTGACCTGCCCGTGACGCGGGCTGCGTGGCGAACGGACAAAAAAAAAGCCGACCCAGGGGGCCGGCTGAATTCCAATTCTTTTTGAGAAGACTTGGAGGAGACAGGTGCATCATGCCAGCAAGAAACCGGTCAGGCCAATTTATTATGGCGATAGTCGTTATCACTGGCGCGAATATGTGAGCCGGGTTTCACCACTGCATGGCCAGCCCTACTCCTTGCGGTACTGCCGGTCGCTGACCTTTTCCAGCCATTCGACCGCATTGCCGTCGGCACTGCCGCTCAGCGCGATATGCGTCATCGATGCGGATGGCGTGGCGCCGTGCCAGTGCTTCACGCCCGGCGGGCACCACACGGCATCGCCGGCATGGAGTTCCTCGACCTTGCCGCCCCACGCCTGCGTCCAGCCGGTGCCGGCAGTGACGATCAGGTACTGCCCGGCCGGGTGCGTATGCCAGGCCGAGCGGGCGCCCGGCTGGAACGTGACGGCGCCGGCGCTGAAACGCATCGGCGCGGCGGCGGGAAACATGGGATGGACGGTGACTGCGCCAGTGAAGGTCTCGGCGCTGCCCGTGACGGGCGCCTGCGCGGCGGCGCGGAAAATCGTCTGGGTTGTGGCGGGGGCTTCGGGAGCGGCTGTTGCAGCCGTCGTGGCAGCCAGCAGGAGCAGTGCGGCAAGGCGTTTCGACATCATGGGCTCTCCCGAGAGTTGTTTGCCCACACTGTAGCGCCCTGCCGGCGGTGCCGGTAGCCCGCGTCGCGCGCAAGCCCCTATGAGCGGCACTCATGAGTGCCGGCCCGGCTACGCCGCGCTGCGGATGAAGTCGGCGATCTCGACCAGCGCCTTGCCGCAACAGTCGTTGCGGGCGCCGGGCTGTTCGAGCGGCGGCGGCGGCAGGCGTTTGACGGTGGTCGTGATGCCGCACTGGATCAGCTTGGCGCCATACTGTTCCGCCTCGTCGCGCAACGGATCGTCCTCGGCCGACAGGATCAGCGCCGGCGGCAGGTTCTTCAGCCGCGACGACTGCAGCGGCGAAGCATACGGGTGCGAGCGGTCCGCCGCATTCGGCAGGTAGCCGCGGTAGCCGGCCGCGCAGACGGCGGCAACCTGGTCGGCCACCGCCGCCTTGTCCTTGCAAACCGGCATCTCGCGCATCGAGCACGTGGACAGGCCCGGGTCGAGCATCGGCATGATCAGCACCTGGCCGGCCAACGCCGGGCCGCCCCGGTCGCGCGCCATCAACGAGACGACAGCGGCCAGGTTGGCGCCCGCCTCGATGCCCGCGACGATCAGGCGCTTGCCGTTCCACGCCAGCTTGCCCTTGTTTTTCCTGGCCCACAGCAGCACGGCATGCGCATCTTCGACGGCGGCCGGGAATGGCTTCACCGACGCCAGCGTGTAGCCGGCCGACAGCGCCACCTGCGAAGCATCCATGCCAACCAGGCGCGACAGGAAATCGTCGGCCTCGGCGATCGAGCCGCCGACGAAGCCGCCGCCGTGGAAGTACACCACGAGCGTGTCGCGCTTCGCCGCCGGCTCGCCGGCCAGGTACAGGCGCGCCGGCAGCGGCCCGGCGGCGCCCTGCACTTCCACGTCGCGCAGCTCGACATGGTCGGCCGGCGCCGGATTTTGCTTCAGCTTGCTCATCGAAACCTTCTCTCGGTATGGTTACGCGATCACTCACTCATTTATCCGGACTGACAAGAAGACAGCTGCCTCACGGCTAGCATTGTCGAACTCGCATCTGAGCGCTGGTAAGCAACCGGGCGCTGACTGTCAGTTAAGTGAGTGGAGACTCATTATATGCCTGTCGCGCACTTCGTGCTGCACTCGATGCGGGCGGGGGGTGCGAAAATTCGTGGGTTACGGTGCTTGGGGGCAGGCGCGGTTTGCGTTGTGGGTCGGGACGGTCAGCGCTGATCTGGCGAAGAGCGGCTGGCAGGAAGGTTGGGTGGCTGGCTGGGGATACGCGGGGGCGTGCGGGTGATGAGGGCTGCTGCTGCTGCTGCTGCTGCTGCGGTGGTGGCGGTGGCGGTGGCGGTGGGCAGCGGGCAGCGGGCAG
>DKJA01000036.1:49291-71022 GCA_002454505.1 Oxalobacteraceae bacterium UBA6704 | reverse complement strand
ACGGCGGCCTGCGGGCCGCTTTTTTTCGCCTCCCGTTGACTGGGGACTGTCCCCAACGGGGCCTGTCCCCGGGGTTGATTTTGACTTTGCTGGCATGCATGCAGAAGAACAACCCCGGGGACAGTCCCCGCTGGGGACAGTCCCCCGCTCAATAAATCGGCTGCCACCACCGCAAATCGACATGCGGCGCGGCGAGCCCCAGCGCCTGCCCGATCACCGGCGTGGCCAGCTTCTGGCCCCGCGCGTCGGCCAGGGCGGCGATGCGGTCCAGGGGTTCGTGCCACGAGTGGAATGCCAGGTCGAACGTGCCGTTGTGGATCGGCAGCAGCACGTCGCCGCGCAGGTCGATGTGGGCCTGCAGCGTCTGTTCCGGCTGCATGTGCACGTCCGGCCACTCGGCATCGTAGGCGCCCGTCTCGATCATCGTCAGGTCGAACGGGCCGAAGCGGTCGCCGATCGCCTTGAAGCCGCGGAAGTAGCCCGAGTCGCCGCTGAAGAACACGCGGAACGACGCGCTGGCGATGACCCACGAACACCACAGCGTGCTGTTGCCGTCGGTGAGCGTGCGGCCGGAAAAATGCTGCGCCGGCGTGCACGTCAGCGTCAGGCCGCCGACCGTCAGGCCGCGCCACCAGTCCATCTGGCGCACTTTCGCGGCCGGGATGCCCCATTCGATCAGCCGGTCGCCCACGCCCAGCGGCGTGATGAAGTGATCGGTCTTGCCGGCCAGCGCCAGCACGGCGGCGTGGTCCAGGTGGTCGTAATGGTCGTGCGACAGGATTACGGCGGCCAGCGGCGGCAGCTCGTCCAGGCTCAGCGGCGGCGCATGGAAGCGCGCCGGGCCCATGAACGGGAACGGCGAGGCGCGCCGCGCGAACACGGGGTCGGTCAGCCAGTAAGCGCCATTCATCTTCAGCAGCACCGTCGAATGGCCCAGGCGGAACACCGTATTGTCCGGCGCGGCATCGAGCTCGGCGCGACTCAGTTTTTGCACGGGAATCGCCTGCGACGGCACGGTGTCGGCCGGCTTGCCGAACAGCGCGCGCCAGATGATGGCCAGCGTCTTGCGCACCCCGGGCTTGTGCATGCGGGCGGGATTGCGGAAGCGTCCGTGCTGCAGTTGCGGCGAAGTGTGGGCAAGGGTGGCGGGCATGATGATCCTCAAAAAGCAAATAAGTACACTACACAGTGTAGTTGCGTTGCAGTGTAGCGCGGGATGTTGGGAAAGTAAACTACCCGGTGTAGAATATCCGCATGTCCGAGCCCGCCATCACCGTTTCCACCTCGCGTCTGACCGACCGCAAGCGCGCCGCCGTCGTGCAGGCGGCCATCGCGGAATTTCGCGCCAATGGCTTCGACGCCACCAGCATGGACCGCGTGGCGGCCACCGCCGGCGTGTCGAAACGCACCGTGTACAACCACTTCCCCAGCAAGGACGATCTGTTCGCGCAAATATTGCAGGAGCTGTGGGACTGCAGCAAGGAAGTGGACGCGACGGCCTACCGTCCCGGCCTGCCGCTGCGCGCGCAACTGGTGGAACTGCTGACGCAGAAGATGGCGCTGCTGCGCGATCCCTACTTTCTCGACCTGGCGCGGGTGGCGATTGCCGAGGCGATCCACACGCCGGAACGGGCGCGCAGCATGGTGGCCAAGCTGGGCGAGAAGGAGGAAGGCGGCGCCGCGTTCGTGCGCGCCGCCCAGGCGGACGGCAAGCTGAAGGCGGGCGATGCCGCGTTCATGTCGAACCTGCTGCAGGGGCAGCTGAAGACGTTTGCGTTCTGGCCGCAGGTGGCGCTGGGCCAGCCGGCGCTGGACGAGGCGCAGCAGGCGGCCGTCGTGGCGACGGCCGTGGACATGTTTCTCGGCTGGTGGGCAGCCTAGCCCACGGCGCTGCGGTCAACCGAACGGTGTGTACTCGAAGCCGTTGCCGATGACGGCCGCCAGCGCATCCTTGTTTTCCGCGCTTTCGCTGAACCCCACCAGCACGTCGGCCCGGTCGCGGCCCTCGGCCAGCACGCCCACCCAGTAATCGTAGCCGCCCTGCTCCGGCGCGCGGTGCAGGATGTTCCGGTACAGGCCGTCGACGAAGGTGGCATTGTCCGGTATGCCGTGGTACAGCGCGATGAATTCGTCGCTGGTGATGAAGCCGACTGCCGCATCGTGCAGGCTGACGCCGCTGTCGAGCGCATCGATCCAGTAGCCCAGCCCCACCTCGTCCGGCGCGCGGTCGAACGCCGCCTGGTACAGCCGGTACGCGGCGCCGCCGTTGCCGTCGATGTCGAGGGCCACCACCGCGTCGTCGAACAGCAGCCGTTCCACGCCGAACAGGCGGGTGTCCGTGGCAAGCCCGTCGCTGAAGATGCGGAAGCCGTTGGGCGCCGCCGTGACGACGTAATCGCTGCGGTCGCCGGCAAAGATGGCCGCGTCCAGGCCCAGGCTGCCGAACACCATGTCGTTGCCGCTGCCGCTTTCCAGCAGGTCGCCGCCCGGAGTGCCGGTGAGGACGTCGTTGCCCGACGTGCCCGTCAGCCAGACGCCGCCATCGACGGAATTGACGCCCCAGCCACCGGCCAGCCCGTCGCCGCCGTACAGCCATTTCAGCGCGGCCAGGTCGTATTCGCCATAGCTGGCATAAGGTCCGCCGCCGTAGCTGTAGGACATCAGCGTGTAATAGGTGTTGTCCGTCGCATCCGGCAGCGTCACGCTGCCTTCGAACGGATGCTTCAGCCCCAGCATGTGGCCCAGCTCGTGCAGCAGCGTTTCATAGCCGGCGCCGCCCGGCGTCAGGTCGCCGTTTTCCGCGCCGTACTGGGCATTGTCCAGGTAGATCACCGCTTCCGGTTCGTACGCCACCACCCGTCCCCAGCCGTCGGTCTCGTACGCCGCCTGCCACAGGCACTCGGCCGTGACGCCGGCACCGAGCACGTCGCCATTGACGAAGTGGACCTGCGCGTCGGCGCCGCTGCTTTCGACGAAGTCGATGCCGGTCACGGCGCTGAGGTAGCTGATCGCGAACCGGGTCGCCTGCTGCTGCGTCGCGCTGAAGGCCTGCACGGCACCCGGCACATCCTCGTTGTCCGGCAGCGTGTAGCCGGCCAGCGAGAAGCTGTAGTAGATCGTGTTGGCGGGATTGCCTGTCTGGTAGTTCCACGCGGGCCCCTTGCTCAGCAGGGCATCGATATGGTTCAGGTGCGACAGGGGCGCGGTGGTGATGTCGGAGAGTTTTGCCACGGCAGTCAACGAAATTATCAGAAATTTAATTATTGCCACAAACCAACTTTGTGTCAAGCGGGGGCGTGGCCCGTTGTCGCCTTTGGCCTACAATGCAGCAGAGCCAACAGGAGCCCCCCATGCCGATCACCCGCCAGCAACTCGAGCAGCTGATGCAGGAAGTGGAGCAGGAAGACCCGATCGATTTCGCCGACCTGCCGTTCGACGAGCACGATCTGCGCGGCGTCGTCGCCAGCCACCTGTGCGAGATGGCCGATGCGATGGAAGCCTTCTCGCAGGAGGACCGGCAATTGACGCTGCTGGCCGTGGCCGCCAAGCTGGTGCTGGAAAACCTCGTGCTGCACGTGCAGCTGCTGCGGCGCCACGGCCTGCCGCTGGGCGAACAGACCGAGGCGCTGCTGGCCCGGCTGCGCAAGCCGGGTGCGCCCGACGGCTAGTTATACCTGCGGCGCCGCCGGAAAATCCAGCACCGTGTCGTTGACGCGGTTGAACAGGTTCGTGAACGTGATGCTGGCGATCGCCAGGAAGGTGTCGACGATCTGCGCATCCGTCACGCCGGCCGCCTGCACGGCTTGCACGGCTGCCGCAGGCACGGTGCCATGGGTGCCGACGATGGCGCGCACGAAAGCGGTCAGCGCATCGATGCGCGCATCGCCCGTGCCCTGCCCTTTGCGCAGCGCGATCATCGCGTCGGCCGGCAGCCCTGCCTTGCGGCCGGACAGCGTGTGCGCGGCCAGGCAGTAATCGCAGCCGGCCAGTTCGCTGACGGCCAGCTTGACCGCTTCGATATCGCGTGCCGACAGGCTGCTTTTGCGCAGCGCGCCATCCAGGTTCAGCGCCGCTTCCAGTGCGACGGGGCTGTTGCTGCCGATGGCCGCATAGGCGTTCGGCACGATGCCGATGGCGCCCTTGATGGCACCGAACAGCTGGGCGGCGTGGCCGGTTGCTTCAGTGGCTGGCTGGTTGAAGAGGCGGTTCATGGTGAGCTCCTTGTGTGTGGTTGATGGAGCCAGTGTA
The DNA here is from genome assembly GCA_002454505.1 of Oxalobacteraceae bacterium UBA6704. GTDB lineage: Bacteria > Pseudomonadota > Gammaproteobacteria > Burkholderiales > Burkholderiaceae_D > Rugamonas. Next base: position 66,774 of record DKJA01000036.1, on the reverse strand, counting down.
GGGAAAGCGGCCACGCTCCTGAATGCCCGGCCGGCGCTATAATTTGCCCGTTCGTCTCACGGTCACTGCCCATGGACTCCCTCAGCCGCCTGCTCTCCCTGTATCCGCTGCAAGCGGCCCTGAACGTGCGCTGCCACTTCGGCGCGCCGTGGCAGCTGCAGTTGCCGGAAGCGGTGCAAGGCTGCGCGCCGTATCACCTGCTGATTTCCGGCGATGCGTGGCTCGAACTGCCCGATGGCAGCCGCGCGCCGCTGCACACGGGCGACGCCGTGCTGTTCCCCCGCGGCAGTGCGCACCGCATCCACGCCGGCGACAGCGCGCCCGCGCCGCAACGGCATGCGGCCGCACCGCACATGGTCGTCGCAACCAACGACGGCACCGGCCCGGCCAGCAATGTGCTGTGCGGCGAATTCCATTTCGGGCCCGAAGCGGCGCCGCTGCTGCGCACCCTGCCGGACGTCGTCATCGTGCGCACCGCGGAGCAGCCGGCGCTGGCCAGCCTGCGCGCGCTGATCGCCCTGCTGCAGCAGGAGGCGGACGAAGCCCGCCCCGGCGCCGCGGCCATCATGGCGCAGCTGTCGTCCGCCTTGTTCGCGATGCTGCTGCGGGGCTGGCTGGAACAGGCGGGGGCGCAAGGCCTGATTGCCGTGCTGGCGGAGCCGCGCCTGCAGGCGGCACTGCATGCGATGCTGGCGGCGCCCGAACAGCCCTGGCACCTGGAGGAACTGGCGGCACTGTGCCACATGTCGCGCGCCACGTTCGTGCGGCTGTTCCGCCAGGCGGCCGGCACGCCACCGGCGGAAGTGCTGACGCAACTGCGCATGGCGCAGGCGGCGCGGCTGCTGGCGCAGGGCCGGCTGGGCGCCGCGCAGATCGGCGAGCAGGTGGGTTATCAATCCGAGGCGGCGTTCAACCGCGTGTTCAAGCGCCACCACGGCGTGGGGCCGGGCGAGTATCGCCGGACGGCCCGTCAGGCCTGAGGCATCCGGCGCGCGGCGGGCACCGTCAGCGTGATGTCGCCTTCGGGCACGGCCACGCAGGGCAGCACGTCGTGCGCCAGCTTTTCATCGTACGACAGGCCCGGCCACTCCACCTGGTAGCGCACGGCGCCGCCGTCGCTGCCGCACAGGCAGGTGCGGCAGGTGCCGTTGCGGCAGGAGCTGGGCAGCCGGATGCCGGCCCGCTCCGCCGCCTGCAGCAGCGTTTCGCCCGGTGCCGCGTCGAACGTCGCGTCGAGCGGCAGCACGCGCACCCGGCTCAAACGGGCTGTCCCTTCTTGCGCACCATCCGCCACACGTCGGCAACGGCCGCGCGGTTCAGCAGGCAGCTGGCCAGCAGGTAGCTGACGCCGCCGGCAGCCACCTGGATCGCCAGCGCGATGCGGCGGTCGGCCAGGTCGGCCAGCAGCACGTGCGTGCCCTGCACGGCCGCGTACATGACGGCGGCCGACAGGATCGCCGGCAGCATCCGCGCCGCCACTTCGCGCATCGTCAGGCCGATCACGCCCAGCATCCGGTGCAGGTTGATCAGCAGGACGACGGGATACACCAGCGCCCACGCCATCGCCACGCCGAAGATGCCCCAGTGCGTGCCGAAGTAAAACGCCAGCGGCATCAGCGTGCAGGCGACGATGCCGTTCTGCAGCGCGACGCCCGGCCGGCCGACGGCATCCGTGACGGCCGGCAGGAACTGCACGACGGTACGGAACGGCATGATCAGCGCCAGCACGCGCAGCGGCAGGATCGCGCCTTCCCAGTGCTGGCCCAGGAACACCAGCACGATGTCGCTGGCCGTGCTGGCCAGGCCCCACAGCACGGGGAACGCCACGAGCGACACCAGCTCGAATGCCCGCAGCAACTGGCGGCCGATGGCGGCGCGGTCGTTCTGGTAGCGCGCCAGCGCGGGGAACGCCACCTGGTTCAGGATGGACGACACGCGCTGCACGGGCAGGCTGGCCAGGTGCAGCGCCACCGCGTACACGCCGAGAATCTCGTTTCCCAGCGTGCGGCCGATGATCACCGTGTCGGCCTGCGAGAACACGAACCACAGGAAGCGCGAGGCCGACACCTTGCCGCCGAACGTCAGCAGGCTGCGCATGCCGTCCACGGAAAACTTCGGCAGGTGCGGGAACGGCGCCACGCAGTTGACGCTGACGGTGCGCCACACGGCGCCCACCAGCGTGCCGATCACCAGCGACCACACACCGTGGCCGCCCCAGGCCAGCGCCAGCGTGGCGACGCTGGTGGCGACGGCCTGCGTCAGGTCCAGCAGCGAACGGGCGCGGAAGTTCAGGCCCCGCTGCAGCAGCACTTCCGGCACGAGGCCGAACGGCGCGATGACGAACTGCAGCGCCAGCACGCGGATCAGCAGCGTCAGCGCCGGATCGTCGAAGAAACGCGCCATCAGCGGCGCACCGGCGACCAGCACCACCACGAGGGCGAAATTGACCAGCACGAAAATGCCGTAGGCCTGCCGCAAGCGCTCGGTGGACACTTCCTTGGCCTGCACCAGCGCGGGCGCCAGCCCCATCTCGACGAACATCGCGCACCAGGCCAGGAACACGGTGGCCATCGCCATCAGGCCGTAGTCGCCGGGCGTGAGCATGCGCATCACGACGATCGTGATGGCCCAGGTGACGATCTGGCTGGCGAACTTGGCGCCGGCCATCCACTTCAGTCCGTGCAGGACATCCTTCTTCAATGACATGCGGGGTTCTGCTCTTTATGCCAGCTGCGCGCCGGTGGTGAGGTTACGCGCCAGGCGCAGGAGGAAACGCAGCCGGCTGCGGTCCCAGGGCGTGAAGCGGGGCAGCTGGAACGGGTCCGGCTTGCCGCGGCTGCTGCCCCAGGCGGTCGACACGGCGCCTTCGAAGCGCAGTTCGCGCGCCATCGCCACGTGGCGCGCCGCGTAATCCTCGCCCGGCTTGCCGTTCGGGTAGGCAAACAGCGGCACCGTGGCGCCGATGATGTCTTCCAGCGCCAGCTTGCCCCGGGCGATTTCGTCGCGCGCCTGCGCATCGGGCAGCCGCGCCAGGATCGGGTGGTTCACCGTGTGCGCGCCGATGCCCATGCCGGCGGCATGCAGCTTGCGCACCTGCCCATCGGTCATCATCAGGTCGGCCGGCAGCGCCACGCCAACCAGCGCGACCAGGCGTTCCACCATGGCGAGCCGTTCGGCCATCGGCAGGTATTTCAGCTGGCCGATCAGCGCGGGGATGGCGCGCTGGCGGTCGCCGATCGACTGCAGCGGATGCGCGCCCAGGCCCAGCGCTGTGGCATCGAGCACGCCGGCCGGCGCATGGCGCACCAGTTCGATGACGCTGTCGTTCCACATCCGGCCGCCATTCAGGAAACCGGTGGCAACGAAGAACGTGGCATTCACGCCGTGCTGCTGCAGCACGGGCAGCGCCACTTCGGCGTTGTCCGCATAACCGTCATCAAACGTGATCGCGGCGGCGCGCGGCGGCAGCGTGCCGTCCTTCGTGCGGCGCACCGCTTCCAGCAACGGCAGCACATGGAAGCGCGATTTCACCAGCGCCATCTGGGCGGAGAACTCGGTGCGGTCGACTTCGCCGGGGAACAGCGGGTCCTTCTGCGGCAGCACGCGGTGGTAGATCAGGATCGACAGGCCGCGCCGGCCGCCCGGCGACAGCAGCGACAGCACGCTTTTTTCCAGCAGCGGCGCGCCGCCGTCGCGGCGGCGCCCCTGGTCAGGCATGGTCATGACGGATCTCTTCTTCGGTTTCATCGAGCGGCTCGGGGGCCATCGGATTGCGCTTCGCGAGCGGCTTCAGGGCCAGCCTTTCCCGCTCGATGATCAGGCGGGTGGCGATCATCGCCGCCATCAGGTAATACGGCACGTCGAAATACGCCAGGCTGAGGAAGGCGCCGCCGACGGCGAAGCCCAGCAGGCTGACCTGGATCATTCGGGCCAGGTTGCCGGCCCATTCCAGTTCGCGGTAAGGCTCGGCGTTGCGGATGATCCACGAGCCCGTGCGCCACGTCAGCACGCCCAGCACCAGGTAGATGACGAGGCCCGGCCAGCCATGCTCGCCCAGCACCTGGAAGTAGATGCTGTGCGCGGCATGCACGTCTTCCGGGATCGGCGCATACATCTGGAACACGTCCGGATCGTAGATCTCGAAGCCGCCGCCCATCGGCCGGTCGTTGGCCAGGTTGAACGCCATGCGCCACGCGTTGATGCGGCCCATTGCCGACTGGTCCTGCTCGTATTCGTTGATCGTGTCGATCCGCTCGTGCCACTGGTCGGGCATGAAGATCAGCGCGAACGGCACGCAGCAGGCCAGCAGGATGCCGATCATCGCCTTGTTGCGGCTCTTCAGCCACAGGAACGTCAGCATCGCCGCCATCGCGATCGCCGCGCCGCGCGAATACGACGCCAGCGACGCCAGCGCGCACAGCAGCATCGACGCGATCATCGCGCGCCTGCCCCACTTGTTCGGGATCAGGCCGTACAGGTACAGCATCAGCGGGATCGTCATCACCAGCGCCAGCGCGATCTCGTTGTTCCCGTCGATGAAGGTGCCGATGGGCCCCCACACGCGGTACTGGCCGCCGCTGCGCACCGTGAAGATGCCGCCCTTGACGCCGTAGAAGCCGATCGACACGACGACCGTCCAGACCAGCCATTCCACGTGCAGCCGTTTGCGCACCAGCATCAGCACGACAAGCGTCATGCCCATGATCTTCAGCACCTTGATCAGCTGCGTGGACACCTGGTCCGGGTGGATGGCAAACACCGACGTGACGCACATCCACGCGACGAACAGCAAAAAGGTGGCGGTGACGGGTGTCAGCGGCAGCCGGTAGCGCCGGTGCCGGTTGGTGACCATCGCGGCCACGGTGGTGGCGGCGATGATCGCGGCAAACGGGAAGTCGCGCGCGAAGCCCCAGCCCTGCGAGTGGGGATTCATCACGCTGATCCAGATCCACATCACCATCCCGAAGGACGGGCGCTTGAAGATGTACGGCAGCGAAGCGAACACCAGCAGCGTGACGATCACGTCCCTCATGCCGCCGGGCTCCCCGCGGCGACATGGCTGGCGGCCTGACTGGCGACCTTGCTGACCACGTAGCGGAACTTGCCGGATTTTTCCGGCGCGATGTCGTCGACCTGCTCGACCTCGACGGCGACGCCGGCACCCAGCCGGGCGCGGAAGCCCTGTTCGATATGGCGGCGCAGCGGCTCGTCCAGCGGCGCTTCCAGCACCACCTGCACGCGCGTCAGGTCCAGGCTTTCCTGGCAAATCTTGAAGCCCTTCACCTGCGGCAGGTCGCGCAGGATGTACACCAGCGCCAGGCCATGCATCACCGTGCCATCCCGCGCGACGAGGAAGTCGGTGCTGCGGCCCTGGATCTCCTGCAGCAGCGGCAAACCGCGCCCGCAGCTGCAGGCGTCCTTGCCCAGCACGCCGATGTCGCCGGTGCGGTAGCGCACGAACGGGAAGTCGCCGGTGGCCAGGTGCGTGACGACGATCTCGCCGGACTCCCCGCGCGGCACGGGCCGGCCGTCCGGGTCGAGGATCTCGACGATGATGTCTTCGGCGGTGATGTGCATGCCGCCGGCCGGGCACTGGTGGGCGATGAAGCCGGCATCGCGGCCGCCGTAGCCGTTGGCGACGGGGCAGCCGAAGGTGGCCGAGATCTGCGCGCGCTGCTCGTCGTACAGCCGCTCGGACGTGACGAAGGCGACGCGGATGCCCAGGTCGTCCATCCGCTGGCCCTTGGCGCGGGCGTGGCGGGCAATGTGCGACAGCGCCGACGGATAGCCGAACAGCATGCGGGGCCGGTGCGCACGGATGCGCTCGACGAAGCCGTCCAGCTTCGCATCGGACATCTCGAAGGCCGGCAGCAGCTGCGTGCGCAGCAGCCGGTCGCGCAGCGCCCGCACGCGGTCCTGCGCGCCCAGTTCGATGGGCGAGCCCCACACGACGATTTCCGGATCGCCGATATCGACGTTCCACCACCGCGTGGCGCGCCACTTGGCCGCCACGTCGTGGCTGACGCGCTCGCGGCCGATATGGAAGATCAGCGGTTCGCCGCTGGAGCCGCCCGTGTTGAAGCGGGCCAGGCCCACCGCGTCGTCCGCCTTCAGCCGTTCGGCATTGGCGCGGATGATCGCCTTGTCCATCAGCGGCAGCCGCTGCAGGTCGGCCAGCGACTGCAGGTCGCGCTGCGGATCGAAGTCCAGCGTGGCAAACAGCTCGCGGAAATACGGCACCGCGGTGCCGGCACGCACCAGCAGGCGGCGCAGCCGCGCCAGCTGCAGGTCGCGCAGACGCTCTTCCGGCCAGTACTGCGATTGCTCCAGCTGCTTGCGCACGGCCACGCTGCTGTGCTGCTTGACGCGCTCGTGCAGCGGGAAGATCAGGTTGGTGACGAGCGCCGTGTACGGCGCCGGGCGGTAAGGCGCATTCATGGCTGGCTCACTGCCGGCGTGCCGCGGCGGGCGGCCAGCACATCCTGGTAGACGGCAAACAGCCGCGGACGCACGCTGGCCCACGTGTACTGCTGCACCTGGCGCAGGCCCGCATCGCGCAGGCGTGCGGCCAGTGCCGGCTCGGCGGCCAGGCGCAGGACGGCGTCGGCCATTGCGCGCGGCGCCTGCGGCGGCACCAGCAAGGCCGTGCTGCCGTCTTCCACCAGATAAGGCACGCCACCCACGTTCGTGCTGACGACCGGCACGCCGCAGGCCAGCGCCTCCAGCACCGAGTTCGGCATATTGTCGACGAGGCTGCAGTTCAGCATGGCGTCGGCATTGCGGTACAGCGCGGCCATGCCGGCATTGTCGACCCGGCCCGTGAAGGTCACGGCAGCGGCGATGTCCAGCTGCGCGGCCAGCGCTTCCAGTTCGGCGCGCAGCGGGCCGGAACCGGCGATCACCAGCGTGGCGGAAGGATGCCGTTCGCGTACCAGCGCAAAGGCGCGCAGTGCGGTGGCATTGTCGTAGATCGGTTCCAGGTTGCGCGCCACCAGCAGCCGCGGGCCGGCATCGTGGCCTGCGGCGCGGTCGGACGAAAAGCGTTCCAGGTTGACGATGTTCGGCACCACCTGCGTGGCGTAGCCGTGCCGGCCGAACACCGCTTCGAGGAAGCCGGACGGCACGATGACGGCATCCGCGCGGCGCATGCTCGGGCGTACCCAGCGCCGCGCGCGGGCCAGGAAACCGTCCGCCTCGCCGCCCCGGTAGTTGATGACGACAGGCTTGCCGCGCAGCCGCGCGATCCAGATGGCCGGCGCGGCAAACAGATGCCACGACCAGCCGGAATTGGCCATCACGTGGAACAGCTGCACGCGGCCGGCGGTGCGCCACAGCGCGGCGAAATACGGCAGCAGCCGGACCAGCGCGCGCACGCCCTTGATGCGGCCCGCCCACGCCGGCCGGTAGGCGGCGTTCACCTGCACCGTCTCGACGTGCACGCCTTCGGCGCGCAGCAGCGCGGCCAGCTGCAAGGTCTGGTTGGCCATGCCGCCGGACGGCGGCGGCAGCGGCCCCACGAGACCGATGGACAGCTGCGTCATGGCTGCACCCGCGTGACGATGCCGCCGTAGACCTTGCGGTAGCGCGCCACGCTGGCGGCCCAGTTGCGTTCGGCCTCCACGAAGGCGCGGCCCTGCGCGCGCAGCTGCGGCCACGATTGCGGCGCATCCAGCAGCGCCAGCACCTTGCGCGCCAGCGCATCGGCGTCACCCGCGGCAAACAGCACGCCGGTGACGCCGTCTTCGATCAGCTCGCGGTGGCCGCCCACGTCGGACGCGGCCAGCAGCCGGCCCTGCGCCATCGCCTCCAGCGGTTTCAGCGGCGTGACGAGGTCCGTCAGCCGCATCTTCAGCCGCGGATAGCACAGCACGTCCACCAGGTTGTAGTAGCGCTGCACTTCGCTGTGCGGCACGCGGCCAGTGAAGACCACCTGGCCTTCGATGCCCAATGCCTTCGCCTGCGCGCGCAGCGATGCTTCCTGCGGGCCGCCGCCGACCAGCAGCACGCGCGTTTCGGGACGGCGCACGAGGATCGCCGGCAGCGCGTCGAGCAGCACGTTCAGCCCCTCATAGGCATAGAACGAACCGATGAAGCCGATGACGGTCCTGCCTTCCAGCCCCAGGTCGCGCGCCAGCGCTTCGTCGCGCTGGCCGTCGACGGAAAAGTCGGCGATATCGACGGCATTCGGGATCACGGTGATCTTCTGCGCCGGGATGCCGCGCCCCGCGATCTCGCTGCGCAGGCCTTCGCAGATCGTCGTGGCGGCATCGACATTCTTCAGCGCCCAGGTTTCCATGGCCCGTGTCAGCCGGTAGCGCAGGCCCCATTCGCGGCTGGTGCCGTGATCGACGGCGGCGTCTTCCCAGAACGCACGGATTTCATACACGACGGGGATGCCCAATTTGCGCCCCACGCGCAGCGCGGCGACGGCGTTCAGCGCCGGCGAGTGTGCATGCAGAACATCCGGCCGCAGCTGCTGCGCCACCTGCAGCAGGCGCGCGGCCAGCCGGTCGATGACGGCCAGCTGGTTCAGCACCGGCAGGCGCGCAATGGCACCATCGGCCGGCTCGGTGCGGAAGAAGTGCAGGCCATCGACCGTTTCATCCACCGCGGCGGTTTTCGCTTCGATGCCGTGTTTCGGGCTGGTGATGTGGTGCGTGTCCCAGCCCAGCGCGCGCTGCTGCTGCAGGATCGAACGCGTGCGGAACGTGTAGCCGCTGTGCAGCGGGATCGAATGATCCAGCACGTGCAGGATTTTCAATGGCGCCGTCAGTGGCTGCGCGGCGGCGGGAAAGTCGGCCGGATTGTCGACAGTAGCCATCACGCTTGCATTTCCTTCCTGATGAAGGCTTCGAACATCAGCAGCGTCCAGATCGGCGCGCTGTAGTCCCGGCGGCCGGACTGGTGATGCTCCACCATCTCGGCCAGGTAAGCCTGGTTGAACATGCCCGTGGCGGCCAGGTTGGGCCCCAGCAGCGACGTGCGCACGCGCTCGCGCAGCGGGCCGCGGAACCATGCCGCCAGCGGTACCGCAAAGCCCTGCTTGCGGCGGTACAGGATATCGTGCGGCAGGAACTTCTCCATGCTTTTCTTGAAGATGTACTTGCCTTCGCTGCCCTTCAGCTTCATCTCCGGCGGCAGGCCGGAAATCCATTCGACCAGCTGGTGATCCAGCAGCGGCACGCGCACTTCCAGCGCGTGCGCCATGCTGGCCCGGTCCACCTTGGTCAGGATGTCGCCCGGCAGGTAGGTCTTCATGTCCAGGTACTGGATCATCGACAGCGGATCGTCCGTCGGCGATGCGGCGGCATGGCCGCGCATCACGTCGATGGCCCGGTAGCCCTGCAGGCCGGTGCGGAATTTATCGGAAAACAGGTTGCGGCGCATCGCATCCGTCATGATCGACACGCCGTGGAAATAGCCTTCGACGAGGTCGCGCGACAGCGATTCGAACGTGCTCTTGGCGCGGAACACGCGCGGCGCCCAGTCGGCCTTCGGATAGTATTTTCCCAGTGTGCCGAACAGCGGCTTGCGCAGGCCGGACGGAATCCGTCCGCGCACGCTTTCCTCCGCCATCGCGTAACGATAACGGCGGTAGCCGGCCAGGTTCTCGTCGCCGCCGTCGCCGGACAGCGCCACCGTTACGCGCTGGCGCGCCAGCTGGCACACGCGGTACGTCGGAATCGCCGAACTGTCCGCATACGGTTCGTCGTACAGGTCGGACAGCGTGTCGAGCAGGCCGAAGTCGTCCGTGTCCACCGTCTGCACGTGATGGTCGGTGCGGTACTGCTGCGCCACCTGCGCGGCATACGCGGATTCGTCGTAGGCCTTGTCGCGGAAGGCGATCGAGCACGTGTTGACGGCGCCGTCCGTCAGCCCCGCCATCGTGGCGACGACAGCGCTGGAATCGACGCCGCCGGACAGGAAGGCGCCCAGCGGCACCTCGGCCACCAGCTGGCTTTTCACGGCGTCGCGCAGGCGCTCCACCAGCTCGCCCTGCGCATCGCTTTCCGTCATCGCATGGTGCAGCTTGAACGGCACGTCCCACCAGCGCACCGGCAGCGCCAGCGGCGCGCCGACCTTCTGCACCAGGCGGTAGCCGGGCGACAGTTTATAGGCGCCCTTGTAGATCGTCTTCGGTTCCGGCACGTAGCCGTAGGCGAAATAATCCTCGACGGCGTGCGGGTCGATGTCGCGCGGCAGGCCGGGCAGCGAGCGCAGCGCCTTCAGTTCGGAGCTGAACGCGAACAGGCCGTCCGGCAGCATCGCGTAGAACAGCGGCTTGACCCCCATGTGGTCGCGCGCCAGGAACATCAGCTGCTGCTTGCGGTCCCACAGGCCGAAGGCGAACATGCCGCGGAAGCGCTCCACGCAGGCCTCGCCCCACTCAGTCCAGGCGTGCACGATCACTTCCGTATCGCTTTTCGTGCGGAACACATAGCCGAGCGCCTGCAGCTGCGCCGTCAGCTCGCGGTAGTTGTAGATTTCGCCGTTGTAGCAGACCGTCACGCTGCCGTCCGCATTGGACAGCGGCTGCTGGCCCGACGCGATGTCGATGACGGACAGCCGCCTGTGGCCGAAGCCGACGCCCGGCTCCAGGTGCACGCTGCCTTCGTCCGGCCCGCGGTGATGCTGCGTGTCGTTCATCCGCCGCAGCACCGCTTCATCGATGTCGCGCCGCCCCCGCGTATCCAGGATTCCGACTATTCCGCACATGATGGCACCGCCCTTCCGATCTTGATTTTTCGTTCGCACAGCGCGTCGTACATGCCGCGGTAAGCCGCGACCATCGCTGCCATGCTGTATTTGTGCAGCACGCGTTCGCGGCCTGCTGCGCCATGCCTTGCCGCCAGCTCGGGCGAAAGCACGTATTGTTCCAGTGCGGCGGCCAGCGCCGGCGCGTCCGACGGCGGCACGAGGAAGCCGGTGACGCCGTTGTCCACCACTTCCGGGATGCCGCCCACGCGCGTGCCGACCACCGGCAGGCCGGTGGCCATCGCTTCCAGCGCCGAACCGGGCGTGCCTTCGGCGATCGACGACATCGCGAACACGTGCAGCGTGCGCAGGATCTGCGCCACGTCCGTGCGTGCGCCCGGCAGCCAGACGGCATCGGCCAGGCCCAGCGCGGCGGCTTTATCGCGCAGCGGCTGCAGCAGCGGGCCGTCGCCGGCGATGACGAGGCGTGCATGCGGGACCTTCGCGTGCACCAGCGCGAACGCGTCGAGCAGCGTGGCATGGTCCTTCACGGCCTGCACGCGGCCGACCGTGCCGATCACCACGTGTTCCGGCCCGAACGGGCAATCGGCCACCTGCGCGACGTCGGCCGCCGTGCGGGGACGAAAACGCTCGGCATCGATGCCGTTGGCCAGCATGCGGCTCTTGGCGGCCGGCACGCCGATGACGTCGCGGTTCCACGTTTCCATCGCCGCCGAATTGGCGTAGCAGCAGTCGTAGAACGGCACCATCAGCCGGCGCAGCAGGTTGTGCTTGCGGTTGGTGCCGTGCGGGTCGTCGGCATCGCGGCCGTGGGCGCCGTTGACGCGCACCGGCACGCCGGCCAGCAGCGCGGCGGGGCCGTATTCGATGGCCGACAGGTTATACGAGTGCAGCACGGCCGGCTGCAACTGGCGCAGCAGCCGCCACAGCGCACCGTGCGTGGCCAGCGACAGGCCGGGCTGCTTGCGCAGCGCGTGCACCGTCACGTCCGCGCGGGCGATCTTTTGCGCGAACGCGGGATTCACGTCCGTCAGGCAGACGATCGCGTGCCGGTAGCACTCGGCCGGCATACGGTTGATGCGTTCGACCAGCAGCGTCTCCAGGCCGCCGAAGTCGAGCCGGTAGATCAGGTGGACGATAAGGGGGATGTCGTTCATGGCGATAAGCGGACGATCAGCGGCGGGCATTCGCCGCCAGCGCGGCGTCGATGGCGGCCAGATGGGCCTGCAGGAAGGCGCGCAGCGCGGGCCGCGCCGTCGCGGCATCTTCGTCGTACGGCGAGAATACCATCACGGCGGCCCCGTCATCGCTGCCGGTCAGGAATTTCTGCCGGGCCTGCCATAATTTGCCCACATAGTTGCTCGCGGTTACTTTTCCATCGATGGCATACCACTGCCACACGACGAAGCGCCCCTCCGGACCGGATACCGTGCTTTCGCGCAGCTCCAGCGTGCGGCCGCTGATGGCTTCCATGCGGATGCTGTTGCCTGTTTCGTGCCACGCCACGCGCTGGCCGGTCAGCTTGTTGGTGGAGCTGATCAGCCGCCCTGCCCCGCCGTCGCGGTAATAGCGCAGGTCGAGGCCGACGCGCGCACCGCCCACCTGGTAGTAACGGTGCAGCATGCCGGTGGCCGGCGCAAAGGCGGGCTGCCACTCGGTGAACGGCACGGCTTCCGGCGCCGCGGTTGGCAGGCGCAGTTCGACGGCCGGCGGCGTGGCGTTGTTGCGGTCCATGTACCACGCATACGCGGGCCACACGCCGATGCAGGCAACCACGCCCAGCGTTGCGGCCAGCACTTTCGCGGCCGGTGCCGAACGGGCACCGGCGACGGCAAAGCGGGCCGGCGGCGGCGCGGCGCGGTCTTCGCGCCAGAAGCTGCCGATCCAGAACAGCAGCAGCATCACGAGCCCGAAGAACGCCCAGCCATAGATCAGGTGGTCGACGCCGACGGCCATCGTCATGCCGCTCAGGTGGCCGATCATGACGATCATGTAGGCGCGCAGGCCGTTGGCGAGAATCGGCAGCAGCAGCGCCACCAGCACGAACAGCGCGCGGCGCCACGCCGAGCGGTAGGTCAGGTAGGCATACAGGCAGCCCAGCGTGATCGATGAAATCAGGTAGCGCAGGCCGCTGCATGCTTCGACGACGGACCAGTCGCCGGACGGGATGCTGAAGTTGTTCCCCTCGCGCAGCACGGGAATGCCCGTCATGCGCAGCGCATCGACGGTGAAGCTGGCCGTGATCTGGATCAGCGGGTCGATCAGCCCTTCGCCGACGGGCACACCGAACAGCAGGAAGCCAAGCGGGAACGCAATGGCGCGGGTGATCGCCACGCCGGCCACGGCCAGCACCGTCAGAGGGATCATCAGCGCGAATGCATACTGGCGCACGATCAGCACGTCGCCCAGCAGCGCCAGCATCCACGCCGCGCCGCACAGCACGAGGGCCGCCAGCGCCGGCAGGCAGGGCCGCACCGGCAGCTGCGCCAGCAGTTCGCGGCGCTGCCACACCAGCCACAGCGAGATCGGCACGATCACGTAGCCGTGCGCGAACGTGGCCGAGCGCTCCCAGATCGACACGATCGACGCGGCCGTGCCGAAGTAGGCCAGCAGCGGCAGCAGCACGGCCACGCCGGCGATCAGCCATTGCGTGCGCGGCTGCGGCGCGGAAGGCACGGCCGGTGCTGCGTCGGCCAGTGCGGCGGTGTCGGTATCGATGATCGTGTTCATGCCCGGTTCCAGGTCGGTGGGGTGGCGCCGGGCTTGGAGACGGCTGCGGCGGAGCCGTGGCGGGGTGCTGCCAGCAGCGCGTCGAGCGGCGCCAGCCGGGCTTCCCAGCCATAGGAGGATTCGATGCGGGCACGCGCGGCGCGGCCCATGGTGCCGGCGGCGGCGGGATCGGCCAGCGCGGCGCAGACGGCGTCGGCAAACGCGCCCGCCTCGGCGGCCACGCTCACTTCCCGCCCGGCGGCGGCGTCGATGCCTTCCAGCGCCTGCGGCGTCAGCACGACGGCCTGCGCCATCGCCATCGCTTCCAGCACCTTGTTCTGGATGCCGCGCGCCACGCGCAGCGGCGCGACGGACAGCGCGGCGTGCGCGACGTACGGCCGCACGTCCGGCACGGTGCCGGTGACGGTCACGCCGGGCAGCTGCGCCAGCGCCAGCACGTCGGCGGTCGGGCGCGCGCCGACGATGCAGAAGCGCGCCTGCGGTTCGCGCGCCTGCACGAGCGGCAGCACCTCGCGGGCAAACCACTGCACGGCATCCACGTTGGGCCAGTAATCCATCGCGCCGCAGAACACCAGCGTGCGCTCGCCCGGCGCGTAGGGATTGTCATGCGCGGCCAATGGCGAAAAATAATCCGTATCGACGCCATTGCCGTACCAGCCGATGCGGCCGGCACTTTCCGGCGCGAGGCGGCGGAACAGTTCCGCTTCCGGCGCGGACACCAGCAGGGCCGCATCGGCCTGTGCCGCCATCTGGCGCTCGTAACGCAGCAGGCGGTCCGCCTCGTACCGGTAGATCATGCTGGCCGGCCAGGACTTCTGCTGCGCGTACTGGCGCCATTTTTCCGAATCGACGTCGCACAGGTCGACGATGCGGCGCGCCTGCGGCATCATTTCCGCGTACTGCGCCATCGGCGACGAGAACACCACCACATTGGCGATATCGTGCTTGGCGGCCAGGTGCTTCATCCACGCGCACATGCTGCGGTCGCGGTAGTAGTCCAGCGACAGCGCGCGGTTGCCCGCCAATGCGCGCAGGCTGCGCACGCGGGCCAGGCGGGGGCTGAGCGGCGCAGCATGGCACGATGCGCACAGCTTGCGCACGTGCGGCACGTATTGCCAGTCGTCCTCGTCATCGACGAAGGTTGCCAGGTGCACGCGGTAGCGGGCGGCCAGGTGCTGCAGCAGATGCCACGAGCGGATCTTGTCCCCCTTGTTCGGCGGATAAGGGATGCGGTGCACCAGCAGCAGCAGGTCTTCCACGGTCTACCCCAGGTCTTTGACGATGTACGGACCGAGTGCGTTGGCCACCGCCAGCGGCAGCTTTTTCCAGACGCGGATGAACAGCTGGTACTTCGGATTGAGGGGATTCACATCCGGCAGCTCGGTCGAAGCGACCAGCCGGTATTCGTAAGGCAGGTGCTGGGCGGTGAAGCCCCAGTTCTTCTTGAAGTCGAACGCACCGGTGCCCCGCTTGCTGCGGCCGAAGTCGAAGATGCGGCAGCCGCGCGCGGCGGCCGCCTGCATCAGGTTCCAGTACATGAAGTCGTTGCCGGCCACGTCGCGCGCGAGCGCCATGCCGCCGCCGTAGTAAGGCAGCACCTCGTCGCGGTAGAAGAAGCTCAATACGCCGGCCACCAGGCGCTTTTCCGCGCCTTCGCCCTGCACGATGATGCGCACTTCGCACTCGGCGCCGAATTCCTCCTTCAGCAGCGCGAAGTATTTTTTCGGGAACACGGGTGTGCCCAGCCGGTGCACGCTGTGCGCATACGCGGTGAAGAAGCGGTCGACGTCGTCGTCGATCTCGGCGTGCAAGCCCAGCTTGATGCCCTTGCGGACCATCGCGCGCTGCTTGCGGGGAATGGCGTTCAGGTTGGTTTCGTCGTCCGCCGCGATCTCCTTGCGGAACGTGACGTACAGGTCCTTGGTCAGCCAGCGCGGGTCGTCCGGGTGGGCCGCCGTGTAGTTGCGGTATTCCAGGTGGCCCGCATTCAGCTCCTGCGCCAGCCGCAGCGCCTCGGTGTCCAGCGCCTCGCGGGCTTCCGGCGAAACGGCCGCCACGCCGCCGTACACGCAGAACGGCAGCGCCGCCAGCGAATGCCCGAACAGCCGGCTCTTGATCTGCGCCAGCGGCAGCACGCCTTCGATCCGCCCGTCGCGCTCGGCCATATAGAACCACGTGCGGTGGCCGAACGACTCGGCGACCACGCGCTGCCAGCCGGCGCGGTGGAAGAAGGTGGCGTCCGGGCAGGCGTGCACGAACGCATCCCAGCGCGCGCGGTCGGCCGCATCGTCGCGCAGCAAACGCACGGTTAATGGCCCCGGCGCGGCGGCGGGTGCCTGCGTGCGCTGCATGGCCTGTTCGATGACGCTCACGGACGCTCCAGGAAGATGCGGTCCATCCGGTCCCACGCGAAGTCGCGCGTCAGCGCGCGGATGCGGCGCTCCATGCGCTGCAGGTTCACGTAGTGGCGGAAGCGGGTCTTCAGGTTGATGCCGGCCATGCGCGGCTGGCCCGGATCGATTTCCCACGGGTGGAAGTAGAAGATCGCGCTCTCGCCGTCGGTATCGTTTACGCGGCGCATCATGCGGCGGCTCAGCGCATACGGCAGCAGCCGGAAGTAGCCACCGCCGCCGGCCGGCAGGTTGCGGTGGTTGACGCGGATGGTGGTGATCGGCACTTCCAGCAAACCACCTGCACCGTTCGGATGAAACGCGAAGCGGGGCGCGTCCGGCATGCCGTAATGGTCGTGCGCGATCGGATAGATCGACGAGCTGTAGCGGTAGCCGGCCTCCTGCAGCGTGTCGAGCGCCCACAGGTTGCCGGGGCCGATCGAGAAGCTGGGCGCGCGGTAGCCGAGGACGGCCTGGCCGCCGATGTCTTCCAGGATCGCCTTGCTGCGCGCCACGTCGTCCATGAACTGTTCGCGCGTCTGGTCGGACGCGCGCAGGTGGCCGTAGCCGTGGCTGGCCAGTTCGTGGCCGCTGGCGACGATGCGTTTCACCATCGCCGGATAGCGTTCGGCGATCCAGCCCAGCGTGAAGAACGTGGCCTTGGCATCGCCCTCGTCCAGCATGGCGAGGATGCGCTCGATGTTTGCCTCGACGCGGCATTCCCGCTCCGGCCAGCTGTCGCGCGCGACGGTATCGGCAAATGCGGACACCTGGAAGTAGTCTTCCACGTCGATCGTCATCGCATTGCGCAGCTTCGTCTGCATCATGCCTCCCGCGCCTTCAGCCAGCCGGCGACGATGGCGGCGATCCGCTCGGCGGCGCGGCCATCCCAGAAATGCGGCACGCGGCCGGCCTTGCCGCCGCCCGTCATGACTTCCTCGTAGGCGGCCAGGATCGTGGCCGGGTCGTTGCCGGCGATGGTATTGGTGCCTTCGTCCACCGTGATCGGGCGTTCCGTGTTCTGGCGAAGCGTGATGCAGGGCGTGCCCAGCGCCGTGGTCTCTTCCTGGATGCCGCCGGAATCGGTCAGCACGACGCGGGCATCCTTCATCAGGCCCAGCATCTCCAGGTAGCCCATCGGCGGTACCAGCAGCACCGTCGCGCGGTCCAGCAGGTGGGACAGGCCGAAGCGCTCGATCGTGGCCTTCGTGCGCGGGTGCACGGGGAAGATCACCGGCGTGCGTTCGCTGATCGTGGCCGCCGTTTCCAGCAGGCTTTGCAGCACGGCCTGGTCGTCCACGTTGGACGGGCGGTGCAGCGTCAGCACCGCGTAGCCGTTGTCGGCAAAGCCGGGCCGGCCGGCATCCTGCGCGATGGCCGCGACGGGAATCGCGCGCGGCAGGTTGTGGCGCAGCGTGTCGATCATCACGTTGCCGACGAAGTGGATGCGGCTGTCCGCGATGCCTTCGTTCAGCAGGTTGGCGCGGCCGCTTTCTTCCGTGGTGAACAGCAAGTCGGACAGTTGATCCGTCAGCACGCGGTTGATCTCTTCCGGCATGGCGCGGTCGAAGCTGCGCAGGCCCGCCTCGACGTGGATCACCGGCACGCCCTTCTTCGCCGCCACGAGGGCGCAGGCGATCGTCGAGT
>DKJA01000036.1:34692-49179 GCA_002454505.1 Oxalobacteraceae bacterium UBA6704 | reverse complement strand
CGCAGGCGATCGTCGAGTTGACATCGCCGACGACCAGCACTGCCGACGGTTGCACGTCGTCCAGCGCCGGTTCGAAACGGCGCATCACTTCGGCCGTCTGCTGGGCGTGGCTGCCGCTGCCCACTTCCAGGTTGATGTCCGGATCGGGAATGCCCAGCGCCTGGAAGTACTGGTGGTTCATCGCCACGTCGTAGTGCTGGCCCGTGTGCACGAGCTTGGCCTCGACACGCGGGCCCAGCGCGGCGAAGGCGGCCATGATGGGCGCCATCTTCATGAAATTCGGGCGGGCGCCGACGACGCACAGGATGCGGTGGACCTGGTCGTTGGCGGGGCTGTTCATCGCGTTGGTGGTGCTGTTCATGGTTACTCGTTGCTGTCGAAGGCCTGGCTGGCCGGGTTGGACTGGTTCGGGCTGCCCGGCGTGCGGACGATTTTCTTCAGGATCGACAGGACCGAGCCCATCGACTTTTCCAGCCGCTGCATGCGCTCGTCCAGCACGGACGGATAGCCGCTGTCGAACACGGCCATGTCGACATTGTCGGCCAATGGCGCGGACAATGCCGTCGTTGCCTCGGCGCCCGGCGCATCGAATTCCTGGGAGATGTCGCGGATCACGGTGTCCACGTCGGCGTCCGTGAACGCATGCATTTCTTCGAGGAAGCCCATCAGCAGCAGGCGGTCGCACAGGTGGTTGGTCTTGCGCGGTATGCCTCCCGTGAACTGGTAGATCGCCGCAAAGGCCGCCGGGCTGAACGACGGATCGCCCTGCCAGCCGACCGTGTGCAGCCGGTGTTCGATATAGGCCTGGGTTTCCTGCTCGTCCATCGGGCCCAGGTGGTAGGTGGCGATGACCCGCTGGCGCAGCTGCTGCATGCCGGGGCTGTGCAGCGTGGCGCGGAACTCGGGCTGGCCCAGCAGGAAGGTCTGCAGCAGCGACCGGTCGTCCGTCTGGAAGTTGGACAGCATGCGCAATTCTTCCACCACGCGGGGCGTCAGGTTCTGCGCTTCGTCAACCACCAGCAGCGCCCGTTTGCCCTGCTGGCCGCAGCTGCGCAGGAAGGTTTCCAGGCGGCTCAGCAGCGTCGTCTTGCTGGCGCTGTCCTCGAACGGCAGGCCGAACGCGGCCACGACACCGCGCAGGATGTCGTCCGCGTCCACGTGCGTGTTGACGATGTGAGCAGCGACGATGCGCTCCGAGGCGATCTGCCGGAACAGGTTGCGCACCAGCGTCGTCTTGCCGGCCCCCACGTCGCCGGTGATGACGATGAATCCCTCGCCCTGCGACAGGCCGTACTCCAGGTAGGCCATGGCGCGCTTGTGCCCCTTGCTGCCGAAGAAGAAATGGGGATCGGGACGCAGGCGGAAAGGCTTGTCGCTGAGCCCGTAATAACTCTCGTACATGGAAAGCGTGCTCCGCTAGAACTTCATCGAAAGGGTGGCCGCCACCGAGTTTTCCGTATAGGAACTCTGCTGCAGGGCCAGGCCGCCGTAGTTGCGGCGCAGTTCCAGCGAGCCGGACAGCCGCGCCTGGAAGCTGCGCGACAGCATCGCACGGTACTGCCGGTTGCGCTCGCCCAGGCCCAGCGTATGCGAATCCGTCTTGCTGACGTTCGCCGACAGGCTGGCATTGGTGCGCGGATTGAAGCGGTAGTCGAACATCAGCGCGAAGCCCGTCTGGCTCGTGTTGTCGTTCAGGTTCTGCTGGCTGCTGCCCAGCAGCTCGCTGTCGTACTCCAGCAGCGACAGCGCTTCGCGGCGCGTCTTGAACAGTGTCAGCATCGTCGTCGTGCGGGCCGAACGCAGCGCCACGGATGCATTGAACTGCCGCTGCAGGATGTAGCGGTTGCTGAAGTAATTGACGCTGTCCGGCAGCGTGGCCGGCAGGTTCAGCGCGCGCATGTAGGCCGCCACCGCCAGCGCCCGCAGCACCGGGTCGGGATAGTTCGGCAGGAACAGCTGGTCCAGCATCGACGCCGTGTTGACGGCCGACGGCAGCAGGAAATTCTCACGGCTGGTCGTAACGTTGTCGTTGTAGTTGATGCTCCACACCGTGTTGCGGCTGCGGTGCGTGGCGGCCAGGAAGTAACTGTTGCCGTAGTAGCGCTTGCCGGCATTGGCCGTCAGGCTCGTGCGCGAGCTGGGGTTCCACGCGAAGCCGCCCGACCACGACGCGCCCTGCGTGCCCTGGCCGATGCCGGCGTAGTCGAACTTGTCGTAGCCGCCCGTCGCCGTCAGGCTGAACTGCTGCGTCAGCATGTAGCGCAGCGAAGCCAGCGCCGTGCTGCTGGACGTTTCCGGCGCGATGCTGTCGTCGAGGTTCTGGCGGGTCGCCTGGAAGCCCCAGCCCAGCGTGCGGAACACGGGACCGCTGTTGATGTTGACGGTGGCCGTGTCGGCCGTGCTGCGGCCGAAACCGGTGGCATCGCTGTCGACGAGGTCGTGCGCATAGCGCAGCTCGGCCGTGGCGAAGCCGCCGAAGCGGTGCAGGATGTACGGCGACACGCGCCACGTGCGCACTTCGCTGCGGTTGGCGTTGCTGTATTCGTTGTCGCTGACGGGACCGAAGGCGGACGTCGGCGTCTGCGTGATGCCGGCCTGCGCATCGACGAACAGGAAATCCTGGATCAGCTTGCCCTTGGCCGTCGCGTTCAGGTTGTGGTTGATGCGTTCGTTGCCGTTCAGCCGCTCGTTCGAATAGGCGAATGCACTGAGCTGGTACGACGCGGTGAACTGCAGGCGCGGCGTGTTGTTCATCACCTGGATGCCGGGCGATACGGACGTGATGAACTGGCTTTCCTTCTGGTTGTCCGGGCGCAGCGCGGCGTTGTCCGACCACGTTTCGCGCACTTCCACGGAGGGCGTGACCTGCCATGCCGCCTGCACGGCGGCAGGCAACAGCGCCAGGACGGTGCCCAGCAGCGGCAGCGCGCGGCAGGTGCGCCGTTCAGCCATAGTGGTAGTCGTACTTGCTGGTGGCACCCAGCTCGCGCGACTTGTTGTAGACGAGGTTGACGTTGCTGAGTCCTTCCAGCTGGCTCAGCGCTTCCTTGACGGCGTGCTGCGTCGTCTGCTCCGACTCGACGACGACAACGATCTGGCCCATGTGGCTGGCCAGCACGTGCGCTTCGCTGGTCAGCAGCAGCGGCGGCGAATCGAAGATGACGATGCGGTCCGGATAGCGGTTGGCGATCTCCAGCACCAGCGACGTCATCGCCTGGCTGGCCAGCAGCTCGGTGGCCCGGGGGTTCGACGTGCCGGCCGGCAGGATCGACAGCGTGTTGACGTTGGTGCGCAGCATCACTTCCGACATGTCCAGCTTGTCGTCCAGCAGGATGTCCATCAGGCCCCGCTGCGCCGGCAGGCCCAGCGTGCGCAGCACGGACGGGCGCGCCACGTCGGCATCGATCAGCAGCACCGTGTGGTCGAGCTCCATCGCGATGCTCATCGCCAGGTTGATCGACGTGAACGTCTTGCCTTCGCCCGGCAGCGAGCTGGTGATCATGATCAGGTTGCCCGGATTGGCGCCCGGCTTGCGCGCGGCAAACGCGCGCTTGATCAGCGGCCGCTTGATGATGCGGAAATCCTCGACGAGGCTGGTGCGGCCGCCGGCCGCCGTCACCAGGCCGGCCTCGCTCATGCGGGCCAGGTCCAGTTCGACGGCGCGGGTGGCCGGCCGGCGGGCCGGGTCGGCCGGCGGCGGCACGAAGGCCGGCGCCGGGTTGACCAGTTCGTCGACCGGCGGTTGCGCCGGTGCCTGCACGGGTACCGCCACGGCCGCGGCAATGGCTGGCGCCGGCACCGGCTCGGGTGTCGGCACGGGTGCTGGTACCGGTGGGGAATCCTTGCCGATCCGGCCGGCCGCTTTTTCAATGATGCTCACAATAAAACCTGTGCTTTCCCCGGCTTACGCTTGCCGGATCAGGGTAATGGCCAGCACGCCGCCATAGGCGGTGAACAGCGAGGCAACGGCCACGCCGAACGCATACAGGCGACGGCGGCGGCGCACTTTCTGCTGGTCCGTCCAGTTCATGCCGATGCTGCCGAGAATCGGCAGGCCCGTCGTTTCGCGCAGGCTGTGCTGGCTGACGAAGGTCGGGCGGATCTGGCTCAGCAGCAGCGCCGTGCCCAGCCCGGCCAGCAGCGCGCCGGCAAACACGAGCGAGTACAGGCGCGGGCGCTTCGGTCCGGCCGGGGTCAGCGGCACCGACGGCGGGTCGATGACGCGGAACGTCAGCATGTCGGTGGCCGTCGACAGGTCGCCGGACAGTTTGGCCGATTCGCGCCGCTGCACCAGTTTTTCGTAGTTGTCCTTGTTGACGGCGTAGTCGCGGTTCAGCTGGGCCAGCTGGGCTTCCACTTCCGGCGCCTGCGTGCTCAGCGCGCGCATCTGCGCCAGCCGGGCACTGTATTCGCCCACGCGGGCCTTCAGCGACGCGATGCGCGCCTCTTCCACCGACAGCTGCACGTTCATCTGCTGCAGCATCGGGCTGTAATTGGCGCCCGGATCGATCGAACGCATTTTCCTGGCCTCGTCCTTCTTGCGTGCTTCCAGCTGGGCAATCAGGCGCTTCGACGACACGATGTCCGGATGCTCTTCCGTGTACTGCATGCGCAGCTGGTCGAGCTGCTTCTGCACCGTGGCGATGCGGCCGTCGATTTCCGGGTTGACGATGGCCCGTTCGGTGGTCTCCGTCACGGGTGCCATGTCTTCGCCGGCGATCTGCCGCTTGATCGCGTTGCGCGCCTGCTCCGCTTCCAGCAGCTCCAGCCGCGCCTGGTTCAGCTTGTCCGTCATGTCGCCGAAGGACGACGTGTAATCGCCGCCCTGGCGGGGCAGCATGCCCATGTTGCGGATCTTGAATTCCTTCAGCGCATTCTCGCCGGCCGCCAGTTTTTCCTCGTACATGCGGATCTGGTCGTCGATGAACTGCACCGCCTTCTCGGAATCCTGTTTCTTGCCGCCGAAGCTGCCTTCGACAAAGATGGTCAGCAGCGATTGCACGATGTCCTTGCCCAGCTTCGGATTCGGATTGCTGTAGGAGATCGTGTAAATATCGTCGCGCTCGGTACCGATGATGGTGATCTGCGTCATCAGCTCATCGACGATACGTTCGTGTTCCTTGACGGTTTTCGCCTTGATGTCCAGGTCGACCATGCGCAGCACGCGTTCGACGTTCGGCCGGCTGATCAGCGTGCGGCGCATGAACATCACCTGCTGCTCCGTGTTCGGCAGCGTCGTCATGCTGGCCAGCAGCGGCTTCAGGATGCTTTGCGTGTCGACGTACACGCGGGCGGTGGCCTGGTAGTCGTTCGGCAATTTATAGACGACGATCCACCCGGCGATGGCGACCACCCAGGTAATTGCCACCGCATACCAGCGGTACTTGCCAATTGCTTTGAGAAACGTCAAAAGCAAGGCCATCAGTTCTGCCATCTTGTAAACTCGCCTTTCGATCAGCGCATCAGGTGCGTATTTGCAACACATGTGTACCGGCATAACCGGCCCTGAATCTTGCCTAAATTGCTTAAATTATTGCTTAAATTACATCAATTTTACCATGATACAGCAGAAATCGTTGCCCGTTGATATTAATCTTTCCTTTCGGCGAACTGCACCGCCACACGTTGCATTATAGTGACAAAATGGAACAATTAATTTCTTTAATATAAGTTTTTTGCGTCGGCGCGGCACCGCCTGCCGGTTCCCCGATTCTGCTATGCTGATCCGATGAGCACCATGAACCGCCCCGTGAAATCCGCCCTGCTGACCTGCCTGCTGTGTGCCGTTCTCGTCGCGGCCACCGCATTGGCGTGGCCGGCCGGCGCGGCGCTGAAGGACACCATCACCACCGTCAAGCCGTCGGTGGTCGGTGTCGGCACCATGCTGCGCACCCGCAGTCCGGCGGTGGTGTTCGTCGCCACCGGCTTTGCCGTCGGCGACGGCCTGTCCATCATCACCAACGCCCATGCACTGCCGGAACTGGACGTGGACAAGATGGAGACGCTGGGCATCGTCATCGGCCACGGCGAGAAATTCGATTTTCGTCCTGCCACCGTGGCGGCCATCGACCGCGAGCACGACATCGCGCACCTGCGCCTGACGTCCGGAGCCCCGCTGCCCGCACTGCGTCTCGACAACGCCGGCGATGTCGCCGAAGGCCAGCCCCTCGCCTTCACCGGCTTCCCGCTCGGCATGGCGCTGGGCCTGACGCCCGTCACGCACCGGGCCATGCTGTCGGCCATCACGCCGATCCTGCTGCCGTCGCTCAGTTCGCGGCGCCTCGATGCGCGCACGATCTCGCAACTGCAGCGCCGGCCGTTTCCCATCATGCAACTGGATGGCACCGCCTATCCCGGCAACAGCGGCAGCCCCGTTTACGACCCGGACAGCGGCGTCGTCTATGGCGTGCTGAACATGACGTTCCTCAAAAGCCAGAAGGAAAACGCGCTGAGCAATCCGAGTGGCATATCGTATGCCATTCCGGTGCGTTATGTGACGGAGTTGTTGCGGCAAAGTGCCACCGAAAAATAAAATAATTTCCGCTGCTCATCTGCATCGCGCTTCTCGTATAAAATGTGCAAGCTGAAGTTTTCATAACAAAAGTTACTTTAATGTAACTTCCCATTCCAACCGGAGAGTCCCGTGAATCCTCTGCAAACGCTGCTCAAGCGGCTGGCGCTCGGCGCCGCCATGCTCGGTGCGCTGGCCCTCGCCGGCTGCGCCAGCACCCCCGTCACCACGATGGCCGATCCCGGCCCGACGCCCACGTCCGATTATTTGATCGGCCCTGGCGACAACGTCAACATCATCGTCTGGCGCAATCCGGAAGTGTCGCAAAGCGTGCCGGTGCGTCCGGACGGCCGCATCACGACGCCGCTGGTCGAAGACCTCGAGGCAAGCGGCAAGACGTCGACGGAGCTGGCGCGCGACATCGAAAAGGCGCTGGCCAAGTTCATCCAGCAGCCGGTGGTCACCGTCATCGTCACGGGCTTCACCGGCACCTATGGCGAGCAGATCCGCGTGATCGGCCAGGCGGCCCGGCCGCAGGCGCTGCCTTACCGTCGCGACATGTCACTGATGGATGTATTGATCGCCGTCGGCGGCGTCACCGAATTCGCGTCCGGCAACAAGGCGACGATCATCCGCACGGTCGACGGCAAGCAGCAGCAGTTCCGCGTGCGCCTGAACGACCTGATCAAGGAAGGCGACATCTCCGCCAATGTGCCGATGCGCCCGGGCGACGTGCTGGTGGTCCCGGAAAGCTTCTTCTAAGCTACACTGTCGATAATTCTTACAGTGTTTGAGCCGTATCAAACAATGCTAAGATAAGACTGCAGCCGGCTTATCGTAAGTCATTGATTTTGCTGCATTCCCGGCGCGCCAGCGGCGCCTCGCCCTGATTGGGAACGGGTCTTGCTTACTCGTTCCACACTTTACCCGCACCTCCCCGATTGCCCAGAAGGAAACCGACGTGGCCACCGAACAACAGCACGAAGCAGCCGGCGTATCCGGCCCGGCCGATCTGCCGCCGCGCGGCGCGGCGCGCCGCCGCTTCACGCGCGCCGGCGTGGCCGCCTCCGGCGTCCTGCTCACCCTGCACAGCCAGCCCAGCATGGCCTGCGAGATCTGCACCACGCCATCCGGCTACCTGTCCGGCGGGCTGCAGAGCTTCCGCGGCGCCAGGCCCGTCTGCGCCGGCCGGTCGCCCAGTTACTGGCGCACCGCCACCTGGCCGCGCGGCATGAACAAGCAGAACGCGTTTACCAAGGTCTTCGCGTGCAATGGCAACGTCGGCAAAACCTATGGCAGCTGCACGCAGGGCGCCATGGTGGAAGGCAAGAGCTGGGACACGCACGGCATCGGCCGCTACCTGATGGCCTGCCACCTGAACGTGAAGGCGGGGCTGTCCACGTTCCAGACGGAGGAAATGCTGCGCCGGATCTGGGCCGAATACCAGGACAAGGGCTATTACACGCCGACCGCCGGCGTCCGCTGGGATTGCTACAAGATCGTCGATTACCTCAAAGGCACGATGTATTGATGGCGCTGCCGTGGCGCCTCGTTCCCGGCCAGGCCCTGCTGCACCGCGGCTGGGATGATGCCTGGGTGCTGTACAACGACCTGTCCGGCGACACCCACCTGCTGTCCGGCGATGCGATGGACCTGCTGCTGGCCTTGCGCGACGGCGACGTCGACCCCGCTGAACTGGCCGCGCCGGAGCTGGCCGACCTGCTGGCCAGCCTGCGCCAGCTGGAGCTGATCGAACCATGTTGACCATTGCATCGCTGTCCCGTGCCGCGCTGGGCGAACAGCTGGCCGGGCCCGGCATCCGCCTGCGCACGGGCCGCTTCACCACGTGCCTGCGCTCGCCGCTGCCGGGCGTGGCCGACGGCATCCACCTGCTGTACGGCGCCTACCCGCTGGCCGATGCCACGGCATTTGCCGACTTCCACCTCGACCTCGTCCGCCCCGCCAGCCTGCGCCGCTGGCTGCGCCCGCAGGTGACGCTGCTGTACGACGGCCGCTCGATGTTCAAGCCGCTGCCGCTGGACCAGGCCTTCCCCATGTTCGAGTGGGGCCTGAACTGGTGCGTGTCGAGCCGCGCCAACCGCTACCTGATCGTGCACGCCGCCGTGGTGGAAAAGAACGGCCGCGCGGCGATCCTGCCGGCGCCGCCCGGTTCCGGCAAGAGCACGCTGTGCGCCGCCCTCGTCGGCCGCGGCGGCTGGCGGCTGCTGTCCGACGAGCTGACGCTGCTGCGCCTCGACGACGGCCTGGTGCACCCGCTGCCCCGCCCGATCAGCCTGAAGAACGCGTCGATCGGCGTCATTCGCGACTACGTACCGGACAGCGTGATGAGCCGCCCCGTCACCGACACCGTCAAGGGCACGGTGGCGCACGTGCGGGCGCCGGCGGCCAGCGTCGCGCGGGCCGGCGACACGGCGCTGCCGGCGTGGGTCGTGTTCCCCCGCTACGAAGCGGGGGCGGCCATCACGGCCGAGCCGCTGACAAGAGCCGACACGTTCATGCAGCTGGCGCAGAACAGCTTCAACTACAGCGTGCTGGGCGCGGAAGGCTTCACGGCCCTGGCCGATCTCGTCGACCGGGTCGACGGCTGCCGCTTCCGCTACGGCGTGCTGGACGACGCGCTGGCCTTCTTCGACAGCCTGGCCACATGAACCACGCACCCCTGTCGCCGCTGCTGCCGGCCGCCCTGCGCGATCCGCCGGCGCTCGCTTCGCTGGACGAGGTGGGCTGGGACCTGCTGCTGCGCCAGGCCGGCGCGGCCAACCTGCTGGCCGCGCTGTACTACCTGCTGGAAGAACGGAGCCTGCTGGAACGCATCCCCGCGCCGGCCCGCGAACAGCTGGATTGGGCCCGGATGCTGGCGCAGCGGCACCGCCAGGGCGTGCGCGCGGAAATCCGGCTGATCCGCCAGGCGCTGGCCGGGCTGCACGTGCCGCTGATCCTGCTGAAGGGCGCCGCCTATGCGGCCGCCGGCCTGCCGCCGTCGCGCGGCCGGCTGTTTTCCGACATCGACATCCTCGTGCCGGAAGACCGGCTGGCCGAGGCGGAGGCGGCGCTGATGCTGGCCGGCTGGGCCGGCACACACCACGATGCCTACGACCAGCGCTACTACCGCGAATGGATGCACGAGCTGCCGCCGATGCTGCACGTGCGCCGCGAATCGATGCTCGACGTGCACCATGCGATCCTGCCGAAGACGGCCGCCATGCGCCCCGACCCGGCCCTGCTGCGCGCGGCCAGCGTGCCGCTCGATGGCGATCCGCAGCTGCGCACGCTGGCGCCGGCCGACATGGTGCTGCACAGCGCCGTCCACCTGTTTTCCGACGGCGAGTTCAACAATGGCCTGCGCGACCTGCTGGACATCCACCGGCTGCTGACGCACTTCGGCACCGACCGGCGCTTCTGGGCCGGCCTGGCGCCGCGGGCCAACGCATTGCAGCTGGAACGCCCGCTGTTCTATGCGCTGCGCTACAGCGCCATGCTGCTGGGCACGACCGTGCCGGACGATGTGCGCGCCGCCGTGCCGGGGCCGTCGGCGCCGCTGCTGGCGCTGATGGACAGCCTGTTCCGCCGCGCGCTGCTGCCGGAACACGCCAGTTGCGGCGACGCGTTCAGCGGCACGGCGCGTTTCCTGCTTTACCTGCGCGGCAACTGGCTGCGCATGCCGCCGCTGCTGCTGGCCCGGCACCTGTTCCACAAGGCGTTCCTGTCGCCGCGCAAGACGGGGCCGGAAACCGCCTGACCGGCCCGCTGCGCCCCCGAACGGCCACTACAATGCAGCAAGGAGGAAGCATGGACGACCGCACCGATGACCCTCTGTCCGATCTGTCGCACGCACCGCTGCAGGAGCGCCTGCACGAACTCGTCCGCAGCACCAGCGACGACCTGGCGCAACAGGCCGCGCTGGCCGCCCGGCTGATCGGCGCGCAAACCTGTTCCATCATGCTGGTCAACGACGGCGAAGGCGAGCGGGCCCGGATGAGCGTGTCCGCCAGCTTCGGGCCGCTGGCCCCGGCCGCGCACACCGCCTCGATTGCCCGCGGCGAAGGGCTCGCCGGCCAGGTATTGGCCAGCGGCACGGCATTGCTGATCCCGGACATCGCCGATTCCCCCTACGCGCACCTGGCGCGCCGCCCGGACGACCCGCGCCGCGCCGTGCTGCTGGTGCCCATCCGCCTCGGCGAGCGCGTCGTCGGCACCGTCAACGCCAGCTGCAGCAGCGGCAAGGGCTGCTTCGGCCGGGACGACCTGGGCCTGCTGGAAGCGGTCGCGCTGTTGGCCGGCAAGGCCGTGCAGGTGCGGCAGCTGCAGGGCATCCTCGCGTCGCGCTTCGCCCAGCTGGCGCTGCTGCAGGCGGCGCCCGACAGCCCGGCCGGCTACCAGCAGCCGGACCGCATCGCGCGCCTGCTGGCCCGCTCGTTTTACCGGGAAATGGCAAAGGCCGGGTTCGGCACGGGGCAGGTGGTGCAGGCCGCCTCCGAAATCATCGCCCAGCTCAATGCCAGCCTGGCCCGGCACGGCCGGCGCGCGGCGGAGAAGTGACATGCGCCGCGCCGTCATGGTGGGCCTGTTGTGCTGCAGCGCCGCGGCAGCCGCCCAGTCCAGCCTGATGACCAATGCCGCCGCTTACGAACATGGCGAAGGCGTCGCCCGCGACCTGCCCCGCGCGGCGGCGCTGTACTGCCAGGCGGCGCAGCTGGGCCTGGCCGATGCCGAATACGCGCTGGGCTGGATGCTGGCCAACGGCCGCGGCATGCCCCGCGACGACGGCGCCGCCTGGCGCCTGTTCGCGCTGGCGGCCGCGCAGGGCCACGCGCAGGCAACGCAGCTCGCGGCCACGCTGCCCGCTCGGCCGGATGCGGCCTTGCCGGCCTGCATGGCACCGGCCGCGCCGCTGCAGGTGGAACTCGATCCGGACCCGTGGCCGGCGCCCGACCTGCCGCCCGGCGCCGATGCCATCCGCGCGCTGGTGGAACGGCTGGCACCGGAATACGGCGTGGATCCGGCACTGGCGCTGGCCGTCATCGCCGTCGAGTCCAGCTTCCGGCCGGACGCCGTGTCGCCGAAAAATGCACAGGGACTCATGCAACTGATCCCCGACACGGCAAAGCGCTTTGCCGTGGCCGACCCGTTCGATCCTGAAGCGAATCTGCGCGGCGGCCTGGCCTACCTGCGCTGGCTGCTGGCCAGGTTCGACGGCAATGTGCCGCTGGTGGCGGCCGCCTACAACGCCGGCGAGAACGCCGTGCTGCGCCACCGCGGCGTGCCGCCCTACGCCGAGACCATCGCCTACGTGGCCCGGGTGACACGCCTGTACAGTTCGCCTGTGCACCGCTACTATCGGGCCATCTCCACTGTGCAGCCGAAGCGATGAACGATCAACTCCCGTCGGCGCTGGCCGAATGGCGCGGCGTCCCCGGCGTGGCGCAGGTGCTCGACCAACCGGCCGCGATGGCCCGCTACGGCCGCGACGCCAGCGGCATCGACCGCACCATCGCCGCCGCGCTGGCCATCACCGACGGCGCAGCGCTGCCGGCAGTGCTGCGCATCGCGGCGCGGCACGGCTGCCACGTCCACCCCGTCAGTACCGGCCGCAACTGGGGCTACGGCAGCGCGCTGCCGGCCTGCAGCGGCGCCGTGCTGCTCGACCTGTCCGGCATGCAGCAGTTCACCGTCGATGCGGAGCTGGGCGTCGTCACGCTGGAGCCCGGCGTCACGCAGGGCATGCTGGCCAGCTACCTCGACGCGCAGGGCCACGCGTTCATGGTGCCCGTCACCGGCGCCGGACCGAACACGAGCCTGCTGGGCAATGCGCTCGAGCGGGGCTACGGCATCACGCCGCACACGGACCACTTCGGCGCCGTCACCGATGTCGAGGCGGTGCTGGCGGACGGGACGCTGTACCGCACGGCGCTCAGCGAGGCGGGCAGTCCCGAGCTGGCCCGGCTGTTCAAGTGGGGCATCGGCACGTATTCCGCCGGCCTGTTCACGCAGAGCGGGCTGGGCATCGTGACGCGGATGTCGATCGTGCTGGCGCGGCGGCCGGAAACGGTCAAGGTGTGCCTTTTCAATCTGCGCGACGACGCGCTGCTGGAACCGGCCATCGACCGCATCCGCCACATCCTTGCCACGCTGCCCGGCATCGTGGCCGGCCTGAACCTGATGAACCGCCACCGCGTGCTGGCGATGACGGCGCCTTATCCGGACGGCATTGCACCGGGTAAAACAATTCCCGCGGACGTCATTGCGCAGCTGGGCCGGCAATACCAGATCGCGCCGTGGACGGGCTTCGGCACGCTGTACGGCACGCCCGCCGTGGTGGCCGCGGCGCAGAAGGAAATCCGCCGGGCGCTGCGCGGCATCGCCAGCCGGCTGCTGTTCCTCAGCCCGGCCAATGCGCAGTTGCTGGCGCGCGGCGCGCGCTGGCTGCCGGGACCGCTGGGCCAGGGCGTCGCCCGCACCAGCCAGACGCTGGCCAGCGCCCTGGAGCTGGTCGGCGGCCGGCCCAACGAGACGGCGCTGCCGCTGGCTTACTGGCGCAACCCGGCCGGCCAGCCGGCGCAGGACCGCGACCCGGCCCGCGACGGCTGCGGCCTGCGCTGGTACGCGCCGCTGGTGCCGATGCGCGGCGCGGATGCACGCGCCTACGTGGACATGGTCACCCGCGTCACCGCCGACTACGGCCTGGAGCCGCTGGTGACGTTCACGTCGATCAGCGACCGGCTGTTCGACAGCACGGTGCCGCTGCTGTTCGACCGCGGTGTGGCAGGCTCGGCGGAGCGCACCCGCGCCTGCTACGACGCGCTGGTGCAGGCAGGCGCAGGGCTCGGCGTGTTCCCTTACCGGGTGGGCGTCGATGCGATGGCGGCGCTGGCGGAACGCATGCCGCAGGCCGCCGCCTTCAACAACCGGCTACGCGCCGCACTCGATCCGGCACGGATTATTTCTCGGGGCAGATACTAGTTTCTCGACAGAATAAATATCGGTGTCGGTGGATTTTACAGTTGTCGTGGTGACCTCAACACCAAAGCGTCGGACTGGTTTACATCTTGAGAGAAATCAAGGACTTGGCAGATTTCCAGGGAAGTGGCACGGTGTTTGCTTTTAGCTAAGCGTGGTGGAACAAACCGCCCTGAAGCACCAGTTACCAATCCAAGGAGTCTTTCAATGAACATATTCAAAAAAGTAATGCTGGGGGCGGCACTGACGGTGTCGGCAATGACCGCCGCGGTCGCCACGCCAATCACCGTTGGCGGTGTCACGTGGGATCCTGACTACTCGCTGGACTTCTCGTCCTCGTCCGTGCAGATCCAGCAGATCATCGAACCGGACGGCACGGTGCGCGGCTATGGCTTCGTGTCCACAATGAACGGGTACGGCCAGTCGCAATTCTGCCCGGGCTGCGAGCTGACCTTCGTGTTCGGCGGCTACACGCCGATCGCTAACGTCGGCAACCAGGTGCTGTACAGTGGCGGCACGGTCGATATCTTCGTCAATTTCGCGCCATCGACGATCAATCCATCCGATCCGACGACGATGAACGACGCCAACACGGGCCTGGGTACCCTTTGGCTGAGCCTGGCCGGCCACCAGATCAATGGCGTCACGCTGACGGGTACCATCCAGAATCCTGATCCAACATCGCCCGTGCTGAGCGGCTTGGGCCAGCTCGACGTCGTCGGCGGCATCGCTGCGGCGAACTTCGACACCAATCTGCGCGCCGACGGTTCCGACCTGTCGTTCAGCACCAGCTTCACGCAGCCTATCGACGGCATCAACCATGTCGCCGGCACCGGCAACTTCTTCGGCGGCAGCCAGGCTGTCGTGCCGGAACCGGGTTCGCTGGCACTGATGGGCCTGGGCCTGATGGGCCTGGCCAGCATCCGCCGCCGCAAACAGTAATCGGCAAGCGATCTCCCGCCGCGCTCCGGCACGGCGGGGACGAAAAAAAACCTGGG
>DKJA01000036.1:9193-34658 GCA_002454505.1 Oxalobacteraceae bacterium UBA6704 | reverse complement strand
CCCAGGTTTTTTTTCGTCCCGCCTTTTACGGGCTCAACCCATCTCCAGCAGCCGGTTGGCGATGCCCCGCTCCTCGCGCGGCGAGAAGAAGAACGGATACAGCGAACGCTCGCCCTCCGGATGGCTGCTGCTGCCGCCCAGCTTGCGGATCTGCTCGTTCACATAATCCATGCTGACGTACAGCAGGAAGGCAGGCGCATCCACGCGGGGATTGCTGCGCATTTCGCCGATCTGCGTGAAGCCCAGCATGTTCATGTAGTAGCGCCGGTGCCGCGGATTGACCTCGATGAACACGTCCGTGCAGCGGTGCAGGTAATGGCCGTAGATGAACAGCACGTGGAACAGCGACGCCAGCGCGTTCTTCGATTTCACGTGCGGCGCGAAGGCCAGCTTGGTGATCTCGCAGACCTTGGCGCCGCGCGCGCGGAACTCGTCCACGTAATCGTGGAACACCTCGTCGGCCAGGATGCCCACCGACGAATCGATGCCCAGCGTGACGGTGCCGATCACTTCGCCCTTGTCCGATGCGGCGAGCGTGATGCGGTTCGGATTGTTGTCGATGCGGTGGGTGCCGGAATAGCCCCGCCACGCATACATTTTGTTGATGAGCATGCTTACGGAAGCACGCCCGGCCTCGGTATCGGCAACACGAATGCCGAAATCGGTTTGATTGATAGTCACATGCGTTATGTTGGCAGAGTTGTCCTCTTCGACGGCACAGATCAGTGGCTCGCCGGACGCGAAATCGTCGTCCGGCGGATACTGGTCGCTGTCATCGACCCTGGTGAACTCTGAGTTCATAGCACGCTCCCCTTTGCCGAACCGTCCGGCGGCCGCAGCTGGAGCGAGCTGCGGCAACGTTCATGTGTCCGGCAAATCTACGTATAGTTTTGGTCTATTGTATTGCGTTTAATAAAACTTTTAAAGCTGCTTTTGAGGCCGCTTACGAAGTTTTTTGCACGCCCGTCACAGCTGCTCCAGCAATGCCTTCGCCTGCTTCGCATCGCCGAACGCCGGCCCGGCAAGCGCCGTTTCCAGCGCCTTGCGGGCACCGGCCTTGTCGCCATTTTTCAACAGTGCCGCGCCCAGGTGGTACTGGATATCGGGCGATTTCGGCGCCGCGGCAGCCGCCTTGCGCAGCAGCGCCAGGCCCCGCTCCGCCTTGCCCTGTTCGACGAGGATCCAGCCCACCGTGTCGAGCACGTTCGGATCGGTGTCGTTCAGTTTCAGCACCCGCTCGGCCGTCGACAGCGCCCGCTCGTCCTTCTGCTGCTGGTAGACCCACGCCAGGTTGTTCAGCACCAGCGCATTCTCGGGCGCTTTCGCGGCGACGCTTTCCAGCAGTTTCGCCGCCTGCGGGAACTGCTTCTGCGCGATCTGGATTTCCGCGAGATAAACGGACGTCAGCGGCTCGTCCGGATGGGTGATGCGGTAGGCGGCCACCCGCTGGTCGGCCTCGGCCGCCTTGCCGGCATCGCGCAGCGCCTTGGCCACCTTGATCACCACCGGCGGCGCATCGCTGATGGCCAGCGCCTGCTCGTACGGCTTGACGGCCAGCGCGGGCTTGCCCTGCTGGGCCAGCAGGTCGCCTTCCAGCAGGTAGCCGACGGCCACTTTCGGGAAGCGCTTCTGCACCTGCCGCACCACGGCCAGCGCCTGCGCCTGGTCGCCCCGCGCCACGGCCAGTTCGGCCTTGCCGATATAGGGCTGGATATTGTCCGGCTCCAGGCTGACCGCCTTGTCCATGCTGGCGGCGGCGGCGGCCGGATTGTTCGTCATCATCTGCGCGCCCGCCAGGCGCATCTGCGGCAATGCCGCGCGCGGCATCACGGCCACCAGCTTGCCGAAGGTCTCCAGCGCCGCCGCGCCATCCTTGCTGGCCACCTGCGCCTGGCCCAGCACGTCCAGCAGGCCCGCATCGTCGGCATGCGCCACCTGCAGCTTGCGCAGCATCGTCTGCGCCTTTTGCGGTTCGCCGCTGGCCGTGTAGTGCATGGCCAGCCGGAGCGCCGCCTTCAGGTCATCGGGATTCTGCTGGCTGGCCTTTTCCAGCCACGCGGTGGCTTCGTCGTTGCGGCCCTGGCTCTTGTCCAGCGTGGCCAGCGCGGTCAGCACTTCGATGTTCTTGCCGTCTTTCGCCAGCAGCGTCTCGAAGCGTTTGCGGGCCTGGTCCGGCTTGCGGTCGGCCATGTCGAGCTGGGCCAGGCTGGCGGCGGCCGGGAACGAGGCCGCATCGATCGTCTGCGCCCGTTCGAAGGCGGCGCGGGCATTCGGCACGTCCTGCTTGGCCAGCAGCGTGCGGCCTTTCAGCAGTTGCAGTTCGACGCTGCCGGCGTGGGTTTTCTCCAGCGTGGCAACGGCGGCCACCGCCTTGTCGGTGGCGCCCGTCTGCAGCAGCGCCTCGACCAGCGCGGTGCCGGACGGCAGCGAGGCCGGATCCAGCGCCACCGCCTTCTCCAGTTCGGCAATGCCGCCGGCCGCGTCGCCCTGCGCCAGCTTCATCGTGCCCAGCGACGTATGGGTGGCCGCGCGGCCCGGCTCCAGCTTGATGGCCGCGGCCAGGTAGCCGCTGGCCTTGGCGTAATCCTGCGTCAGCATCGCCGCATCGCCGGCCAGCTGCAGCCAGCCCGCGTCAACCACGTTGCCCTGCAGCGCCGGCGCGAGGATGGTCTGCGCTTCGCGGGGCTGGTTCGATTTCAGCAGCGTGCTGACCAGCATCTTGCGGGCATACACATTGCCGGGATTCCATTCCACATACTTGCGCAGGTCCTTCTCGGCCTGTTCCAGCAGCCCCAGGTTCAGCTCGACGGCACCGGCCAGCAGCACGCTGGGCATGTGGTTCGGCGCGGCCTGCATCACCTTCAGCAGGTTGGCCTGGGCATCGGTCATCTTGCCGCGCGAGAAGTCCAGCAGCGCCTGGTGGTAGGCGACCAGGTAGCTGCCCGGCGTCGTCTTGCGGGCCGCTTCGATATCGGCCTGGGCGGCATCGAGCTTGCCGGCGGCGATGTGCAGCGCGGCCTGTTCCAGGTGGGCGGTACGGTGTTCCGGCTTGATCTTGAGGATCTGCTGGTAGGCGGCCATCGCTTCTTCCGGCTTGTTCTGCACGCGCAGCAGTTCGGCCTTCAGCTGCCAGGCGCCGACGTTCTTCGCATCCCTGGCGATCGCGTCGTTGGCCAGCCGCAGCGCGCCGTCCCAGTCCTTCTGCAGCGCGGCCAGCCGCGCCAGGCCCGTCATCGCCTCGCCGTGGCCGGGCTGCTTGACCAGGGCGGCATCGAAGGCCTGCTTCGCTTCGTCCGGCTTGCCCAGGCCCTGCAGGGCATTGCCGCGCACCGCCAGCAGGTCGGCCGTCTGCGGCCCTTTCTCCGTCTCGGCCAATGCCTCGTCCAGCTTGCCCTGCAACAGCAGCGCATTGCCCAGCACTGGCAGCGCCTGCTCGGCCGGGAATTTCAGCGCCAGCGCGCGGCGTGCTTCCTTTTCCGCCGTCAGCACGTCGTCCGTCTGCAGCGCGATGCTGGCCAGCAGGAAGCGCGCCTGCGCGTCGTCGGGATTCTTTTCCAGCGCGTTCTTCAGCTGGATGATGGCGGCCTTGTTGTCGCCCTTCTGCTGGTACTGCTTGGCCTCCGCCACCAGCGATTCGGGCGTGTCGGAATGGCAGGCGGCGAGGACGCTGGCCGCCAGCACGGCTGCCGCGGCAGCCTTGGTCAGGTGAAGGGACATGGAAGACCTTGTGAGATATGGATTGGAGGATAGTGTCATCGGCCTGTGCCGTCCAGCCGGCGCAGCACCCGCACGTGGGGCAGCCACAACAGCTTGCGCAGCCAGCGCAGCGGCAGCGATGCGGTGCGCGCCGGCATCGGCTGGCCGTGCCGGCCCCGCAGGAAGTCTTCGACGCCCAGCAGCGCGGCCTGCGCATGCTGCGGAAAACCCCGGTAGTACAGGCGGTTGACGTCGTACAAGGCGCGGTCCAGCAGCTTCAGGCCCAGGCGCCGGCGGTACGGTGGCGGCGTGCTGCCGTGCCAGAACAGCAGGCTGTTGCGGGCCATCAGGTAGAAATAGTAGGACTGCCGGTCCGTCTCGCGCGGCGGCATCGCGTGCAGCACGCGGGCGCCGTAGGCCACCGCGCTGTGCCAGCCATGCGCGGCCAGCCGGGCGCACAGCTCGTCGTCTTCGTAATACGCGAACATCCGCTCGTCCAGCGGACCGGCGGCGCGCAGCGCGTCCAGCCGCAGCAGCATCGCCGTGCCGGGCACCCATTGCTGGGCGAGGCGGCGCGCGGCCAGCTGGCGGGCATCGGCCACGTCGTGCGCGCGGTGCGTCGTCAGCGTGGGCCAGTCGTGGAAGTTACCGCAGAAGTAGACCTTGTCCGGCCGGTCGAGGATCGCCAGCAGCGGCGACGCGGCGCCGCAGCGCGCATCGGCCGCCATCAGCGCCAGCAGCTGGGCCAGCACGTCGGCGCTGCCCATCACTGCATCGTTGTTGACCAGCCAGAGAAAATCGTGGCCCTGTTCGAGGGCCTGGGCGACCGCCAGATTATGGCCGCCGGCGAAGCCGTGGTTGACGGCCTCGCGGCGCAGCGTCACCGGCAGGCCGGCCAGGCCATCGGCCAGCTGCTGCGCATCGCTTGAACCGTTGTCGATGACGAGGATGTCCGCTGTCGCATCCGCCGGCAACTGCTGCCGCAGCAGATCCTGCACGCAAGCGATCGTCTGCGCCGCGCCGTTCCAGTTCAGGATGCTGACGAGGACCCTCATGCGGCGCGGCCCCGCCGCAGCACGAGGCCGAACGCCAGCGGCACGAACAGCAGCACGCTGCGCGCATCGACGTCGTACTGCTTGCGCATCACGTCGAGGAAGGGCTTGCGGTGCGCCACGCGGTGCAGCACGTCGGCGACGAAGCTGCGGCGCAGCGCCAGCACGGCCTGGTGGTTGTCCTCGGCCTGCCGTTCCGTCAGCGGGTACAGCCGCGCGATGGCCTTCTTGTACTTCATCTCGTAGTGCAGCCGGATCAGCGACTTTTCCGTGCCCCAGCCGGAACCGGCAAAGATGTTCACGCCGGCGCCGTACACCACTTCGCGGGCGGCCGAAAAGGCGATGCGGTCCGTCAGCCGCGTCAGGTCCAGCCAGAACAGGTAGTCCTCGCCCGCATAGACGAATTCCTCGCGGAAGCGCAGGCTGCGGAACGAGCCGAAGCGGTACACCACCGTCGACGTGCCGATCACGTTGCCGCCCAGGATCTGCGCCTGCATGTCGGCCTGGTAGGCGTGCAGGTGGTCTTCGCCATGCAGCCGCGCGTGGCGCTGCGGATCGATGCGGCCGGCCCGTTCGAACGCGCTGACCGTCTGGTTCAGCTGGTAGAAATCGGAGAAATAAAAATCGTGGCCGGCGGCCAGCGCGCGCAACGCATTGGCCAGGTGATCCGGCGTCCACGTGTCGTCCGAATCGAGAAAGGCGACGAACTCGGTGTCGGCAGGAACCTGGGCAAGCGCCTTGTTGCGCGCCGCCGCCGGCCCGCCGTTCGGCTGTTCGACGATGCGCACGCGCGCCTGCTGGTCCGCCGGCAGGTGCGCCACTTCGCCCCGCGCGGCCACCGGCGACTCGTCGTCGACGACGATCACGTCGACCTGCGCCGCCACCTGCTGCGCGAAGACCGAACGCAGCGCCTTGGCCAGGATGCCCTGCTGCCGCTGGTAATACGGGATGACGACAGCGACCTTCACCGCGCGAGGCCCCCGTCCTGGCGCTGCCGGAACCACTGTTCCAGCATCATCAGCACCCACACCATCGTGCCGTGGTAGCCGGCGTGTTCCTGCAGGTGCCGGCCGGTCAGCTGCTCGATGAACTCGCCGCGGACGATGCCGCGCCGCTTCAGGTCGTGCAGGCTGTCGCTGGCCAGCTGCTGCAGCGGCTTGTGCTGCTGCAGCCAGACGCCGAACGGCAGGCCGAAGCCGTGCTTCTGCTTGGTGATGATCGCATCCGGCAGGAAGCCCTTCAACGCCTCCTTGAAGAACCAGCGCAGCTGCTGGCCATTGAGTTTCTGCTGCGGCGTCAGGCCGGCGGAAAACGCCACCATCGCATCGTTCAGGAACGGGAACGCCGCCTCGACGCCGGCCAGCTCGCAGGCCTTCATCACTTTCGGCAGGTCGTTGTCGGCCAGCGTGACCTTCAGGTCCAGCGCCAGCATCCGGTTGATCAGGCTTTTCGCCTCGCTCTGCCCGTAGGTATGCGCCAGGCCGGCCAGCGGATTGGCCGCATCGGTGCCGGCCAGGAAGTCGTCGGTGAACACCTGCTGCGCGCCGTAGCGGCCCAGCAGGTTGTACGTTTCCAGCCGCGCCGGCATCGCCACCGACGCCTGCTCGATATAGCTTTTCGCCTTGCGCAGCAGCGTCACGTGGTCGCCGCCGGGGAAATTGAAGACGGCCGGTTCCAGCAGCGCCTTGCGCAGCAGGCTGGGCACCTTTTCGTACAGCGCGAACACGTGCTGCTTGGCGTAGCGTTCGTTACCGCCGAACAGTTCGTCGCCGCCGTCGCCGCCCAGCATCCGCGTGATGCCGTCGGCGCGCGCCATCTTCGCGCAGTAGAACGCCGGCACCGCCGACGCATTGCCGAACGGCTGGTCGCACACGGCCGCCATCGCAGGGATCGCTGCGGCCACGTCGTCCGGCGTCACATAGTATTCGTGGTGGTTGGTGCCGAAATGGCGCGACGCGATGCGCGCGTATTCCATCTCGTCGTAGCCCTCGGCGGCAAAGCCGATCGAATACGTGTCGGCCGGCGCGCCGCCCACGTCGCACAGGATGCCGGCGATGGTCGAGCTGTCGGTTCCGCCGCTGAGAAACGCGCCGGCCTTCGCGCCGGCCGTTGCTTCGCGCACGCCGTGCTTCAGCTGGGCGAGGAATGCCGTGCGCAGTTCCTCGAACGAGCGCTTGCCGTCCTCCTGGAACTGCATGCGCCAGTAAGGCTTCGTCTCGACGCGGCCCTGGCGGTAGTGCAGGAATTCGCCCGGCAGCAGGCGCTGCTGGTGCTTGTACACGGTGCGCGGCGACGGGATCATGTGGAAGTAGACGTAGTTGTAGATGCCCTGCGGGTCGATGTCGGCCCCGGCCAGCGGATGGCGCACCAGCGCATCGGCGGACGACGCGAACAGCAGCGCCTCGCCGGCCAGCTGCCACGTCAACGGGTGGATGCCCATGCGGTCGACCGCCAGCACCGCTTCGCCGCGCTGCTCGTCGAGGATGGCCAGCGCGAATGCGCCGCCCAGCAGGCCGCACAACTTTTCCGGGTTGGCCTGCCAGTGCGCGGCCAGCGTGGCGGCGATGCCCTGCGCTGCCGCTTGTTCCGCCAGCGCCGCGTCGCGCAGCACGGGGTGGCCCCACACGGCGACCAGCAACCCATCGCGCTGGAACAGGTGGCTGGCGCCGGCCTGGCCCGCCACGGCCGCCGCGCTGCGCGGGCCCTGCACCTGCTGCACGCCGTTGCCGCCGAAACGGGCCAGCGGCGCCGCCATGGCGCCGATCAGTTCACGCTCCGCGCCGCCATGGCCGATCCATCCACACAGTCCGCTCATCGCGCTTCCCCTTCAAATGTTCAGAGCAGCACTTCGGCCGCGGCCGGGTGGCTGAGGAAACCGGCCGGGCTGGCCGTGATGCCGTAGGCGCCCGACTGCAGCACCACGACGAGGTCGCCCGGTTCCGCGCGGGCCAGGTCCATCTGGTCGGCCAGCAAATCCAGCGGCGTGCACAAAGGCCCGACGACCGATGCTTTTTCCCGTTCCCCGCCGTGCACGCGGTTGCCGATGACGACCGGGTAGTTCTTGCGGATCACCTGGCCGAAATTGCCCGATGCGGACAGGTGGTGGTGCAGGCCGCCATCGGTGACCAGATACATGTGCCCCCGCGACTCCTTGCGGTCCACCACGCGGCACACATACGCGCCCGCCTCGCCGACGAGATAACGTCCCAGCTCGATGACCACCTGCGTGCCCTCGAGCCGCGGACGCAGTTCGTCCATCAGCCGGTGCAGGCTGGTGCCGACAGCCGCCAGGTCGAGCCGCTCTTCGCCGGGGAAGTAAGGGATGCCGAAACCGCCGCCGATGTTCAGGATGCGCGGCCGGCGCGGCGCGTCTTCGGCCAGCCGGAAGGCCAGCGCGAAAGTCCTTTCATGTGCTTCCTGCAGCGCCGCCGCCTTCAGGTTCTGCGAACCGCTGAAGATGTGGAAGCCGTAGAAGTCAAGACCCAGCTCGCCGATCCGGCGCAGCATCGCCGGCACGCGCTCGGCATCGACGCCGAACTGCTTCGGCCCGCCGCCCATCTTCATGCCGGACGACTTCAGTTCGAAGTCGGGATTCACGCGCACGTTCACCTGCGGCGCGATGCCCAGGCGCTGGCCGATGGCGGCGGCGCGTTCCATCTCGCCTTCCGACTCCAGGTTCAGCACGATGCCGGCGGCGATCGCCGAGGCCAGATCCGTGTCGCTTTTACCGGGACCGGCAAAGCTGATGTTCAACGGGTTCATCGGCGTAT
The DNA here is from genome assembly GCA_002454505.1 of Oxalobacteraceae bacterium UBA6704. Taxonomy (GTDB): domain Bacteria; phylum Pseudomonadota; class Gammaproteobacteria; order Burkholderiales; family Burkholderiaceae_D; genus Rugamonas. The sequence continues at coordinate 26,140 of DKJA01000036.1, read as the reverse complement.
CGAGCGCCACGCGCAGTTCGCCGCCGGACGCCACGTCGATGCCATCGACCAGCCCCGCCATGTGCTGCACGACGGCCGGCATCGGATTGGCCTTCATCGCGTAGTGCAGGTGCACGTCCTGCGGCAGATGCGCGCGCAGTTCGGCCACGCGCGCCGTCATCGCGGCGCGGTCGTAGGCGTAGAACGGCGTCTGGCCGACGCGCTGCGCCAGCCGGGTCAGCGGCATGCCGCCGATCTGCAGGCAGTCGTCGACGACGGGGAACTGCAGCAGCGGCGCGTGCTGAGGTTTCGCGTTCATCATGGTGCCTCCCCGAACACGTTCTCGTACTGGGTGGACAGCAGCTTGCGGTCGATCTTGCCGTTCGGGTTGCGCGGCAGGCTGGCGTCGGCGATGACGATCTTCTGCGGCAGCATGTAGGCCGGCAGCTGCGGCTTGATGGCAGCCAGCAGATCCGATGCGGTCAGCGCGATGCCGTCGCGCGGGTAGGCGATGACGACGATGGCCTGGCCCAGCTGCGGATGCTTCACGCCCAGCGCGGCCGCCTCGGCCACCTGCTCGCGGGCATACACGACTTCCTCCACCTCGGTGGGGCTGACGCGGTAGCCGGACGTCTTGATCATCTCGTCGTTGCGGCTGATGAAGTACAGGAAGCCCTGCTCGTCCTTGCGCACCGTGTCGCCGGACCACACGGCCAGTTCCGTCAGCGGCAGGCCGTACTGGCGCGACGCGATCGGCTTGAAGCGTTCGGCGGTCTTCGCCGCATCGTTCCAGTAGCCCAGCGACACCAGCGCGCCGCGGTGGACCAGCTCGCCCGGTTCGCCCGGCGCGCATTCGGTGCCGTCCGGCCGCAGCACCATCACTTCCGCGTTCGGGATCGCCTTGCCCATCGAATCGGGGCGGCGGTCCAGTTCTTCCGGCGGCAGGTAGGTGGAACGGAACGCTTCGGTCAGGCCGTACATCAGGAACGGCTGCGCGTTCGGCAGCGCCTTGCGCAACGCGTCCAGCGTGGGACGCTGCATCGCGCCGCCCGAGTTGGTCAGATAGCGCAGCGTGCAGTCGTCCGGCCACGCCAGCGGCGCCAGCTGGATCCACAGCGGCGGCACGGCGGCCAGGCCCGTGATGCGCTCGGCCACGACGGCATTGAGCACGTCGCGCGGCAGCAGGTGGTTGATCAGCACGGCCGTGGCGCCCACGTGGAAGGCCGTCGTCAGCTGCGACAGGCCATAGTCGAAGCTGAGCGGCAGCACGGCCAGCAGCCGGTCCTGCGGCGTGTTCTGCAGGTAGCTGGCGACGCTCTGCGCGCCGGCCACCATGTTACGGTGCGACAGCACCACGCCTTTCGGCTTGCCGGTGCTGCCGGACGTGTACAGGATCGCCGCGATGTCGGTGTCGATGACGCGGTGCGGCGCATGATCGGCTGCCGAGGCCAAGGCAGCATCCCACGCCAGCACCTCGACGCCGTGCAGCGCCGGCAGCTCGCCGTTGCCGCCGACGGCGATCACCGTGCGCAGGTCGCGGCAGTCGGCCAGCACGGGCAGCAGCAGCTTCAGGCGGTCGGCCGTGGTGACCAGCACGCGCACATTGCAGTCGGCCAGGATGTAGGCCACCTGCTCGGGTTTCAGCAGAGGATTGACGGGCACGAAGACGCCGCCGGCCGCGGCGGCACCGAACATCGCCGCCACGTTCTCGACGTTCTTTTCCATGTAGACGGCGACGCGCCCGCTGCGCTCCAGGCCGCCGGCCAGCAGGCTGGCCGCCACGGTGCGCACCAGCTCCGCCAGTGAAGCGTAATCGAGGCGGCGGCTGCCATGGACGAGCGCTTCGGCGGCGGGCGTGCGGCCGGCCGAGCGGAAAATGAAGTCGTGGATCGAATCGCCGGGGGTCACACTCATAATCGTACTCATGATGAAGTCCTGTACTGGAAGATCCCACAGGAAACACTTTTGTACCCATGCGGAGGCAAGCGTGAATCTTAACATTTTACAACTAAGCAATTTCTGTTTTTTGCCAACGACGACATCAAAAAAGATGGCGATTATGCTTCAAAAACAACAACAAAGATAAATTTATAGCAATAATTTGATGGTTCGCGACTGCCGGGCCGGTTATACTTGCAAAATTGGCTGCAGCGAGACCGCGATGGGGAAGATGAGTATTTCAGACGTAGAGCCGGCAAACGCACCTTGCGCCGCGCAGCAAGCCCCCGCGAGCCCGTGGCCCCGTTCCCGCCTGCCCGTCGCGCCCGTACTGTCGCTGGCCTCGTTCGCGCGGGGCGGCCGCCGGCATGTGCCGTCCATCCTCGATGCTCCCCACCGGCGTTTCGTCACCAGCGGCCGCGTCGCGATCGCGCTGGCGCTGCGCGCGATGCGCGTCGGTCCCGGCGACGCGGTACTGGTGCCGTCGTATCACTGCGCGTCGATGATCGAGCCGGTGATCTGGGCCGGCGCCACGCCCGTGTTCTACCGCATCCTGCCCGACACCACGGTCGACCTGGCCGACCTGGCCAGCCGCCTGACGCCCGCCGTGAAGGTGCTGATGGCCACCAATTACTTCGGCTTCCACCAGCCGCTGCCGGCGCTGCGCGCGTTCTGCGATGCGCACGGCATCCGGCTGCTGGAGGACTGCGCCCACTCCTTCCTCGGCGAGCATGCCGGCCGTCCGCTCGGTTCCTACGGCGATTACGCGATCGCCAGCAGCATGAAATTCTTCCCCGTCTACGAAGGCGGCTGCCTCGTGTCGGCGCGCCATGCGCTCGATGGCGTGCAGCTGCAGTCGGCCGGCGCCGGCTTCGAAGCGAAGGTCGTGCTGAACACGGCCGAAGACGGCTTTGCCTACGGCCGCCTGCCGCTGCTGCGCATGCTGCTGACGCTGCCGATGAAGGCCAAGACGGCGCTGTGGGGCCGCATCAAGGCGCGCCGCACGGCCGATGCGCCGGCGCTGGCCCCCGGTTCGTCGGACGGCGGCTTCGGCTTCGATCCCGCCTGGCTGGACAAGCGTTCCTCGTTGTTCTCGCGCGCCATGCTGCGGCTGGTGTCGCGCCGCCGGATGGGCGCCCTGCGGCGCCGCAATTACCAGCGGCTGTTCGACGCGCTGGGCCGCCTGCCCGGCTGCCGGCCGCTGCATGCGACGCTGCCGGACGGCGTCTATCCGTGGGTGTTCCCGCTGCTGTGCGACGCGCCGCAGGCGCTGTTCGCCACGCTGAAGGGGGCCGGCGTGCCGGTGATCCGCTTCGGCGAGTTCCTGTGGCCGGGCGTCGATGCCACCGTGTGCGCCAACAGCGTGGACCTGTCGCGCCGCGTGCTGCAGTTCCCCTGCCACCAGGAGCTGCGCGACGACGAGATCGCGTGGATGATCGCCCAGGTGACCAATGTCGTGCGCGCGAACGACGGAGGTGCGCGATGAAGTGGTCCGTGTATCCCGCCGCGGCATTCGCGGCGCATGCCGCCGCATGGCGCCAGCTGAACGAGCAGTCGGCCCGCTCGCCGCTGCTGGCGCCGGAGTTCGTGCAGCCGCTGCTTGCCCAGTTCGGCGAAGCCAACGCCCGCCTGGCCGTGTGCGAACGCAACGGCACCGTGCTGGCCATGGGCCTGCTGGCGCCGCGCGGCCGCGGCACGTGGGAAGTGCTGCAGCCGTCGCAGGCGCCGGTGGGCCTGTGGCTGCACCGGCCCGACGCGACGCTGGAACAGCTGCTGCCCGGCCTGGTGCGCAAGCTGCCCGGTTTCGCGCTGATGGTGGGCCTGACGCAGCGCGACCCGCAGCTGGAAGCGCGGCCGGCCGACAGCGCCGTCACGCGCACCGTCGACTACATCCGCACGGCGCGCGTGTCGATTGCCGGCACCTTCGACGAGTACTGGAATGCGCGCGGCAAGAACCTGCGCAGCAACCTGAAAAAGCAGCGTGCCAAACTGCTCAAGGATGGCATCGTCACGCGCATGCAGATCGACCGTCTGCCCGAGCAGATGGCGCCCGCCGTGGCCGACTACGGCCGCATCGAGAGCGCCGGCTGGAAGGCGCAGCTGGGCACCGCGATCCACCCGGACAATGCGCAGGGCCGTTTCTATACGGCGATGCTGGAGGGCTTCGCGCAGCGCGGCCATGCCGCCGTCTACCGCTACTGGTTCGGCGAGCAGCTGGTGGCGATGGACCTGTGCATCGAGGGCGATGGCGCGCTGATCGTGCTCAAGACCACGTACGATGAATCCGTGCCGGCCAGCCTGTCGCCTACACTGCTGATGCGCGAGGAATGCTGCCAGCAGCTGTTTGCCACCCACCGTTACCAGCGCCTGGAGTTCTACGGCAAGGTGATGGACTGGCACACGCGCTGGACCGACGAAATCCGCACCATGTACCATGTCAACCATTACCGCTGGCCCGTGCTGCGGCAGCTGCATCTGCTGGCGCAGGAACGCGCCGCCCGTGCCGCGCAGCCGCCCGTGCCCGCCCCTGCAGCCGAGCCGGCTCCCGCGCCCGCCGTGACGGCGCAGCAAACCCCAACCACGGAGTAAACATGTATCTCGCCGAAGTCAAACAGATCGTCATCGACGTCCTCGCGCTGGGCCCTGCCGGCAGCACGCTGGACGAGCATTCCGCGCTGCTGGGCAGCATTCCCGAACTCGATTCGATGGCCGTCGTGCAGCTGATCGGCGCGCTGGAAGAGCAGTTCGGCTTCACCGTCGACGATGACGAGATCAGCGCCGAAACGTTCGCCACGCTGGGCAGCCTGGCGAACTTCGTCAAGTTCAAGCTGACCGCCTGATCTTTCGCCGATGAACCAGCAGCACGCCGTGCCTCTCGTGACGTTGCCACCCGCGCAACCGTTCTTCCTGGACGGCGGCGCGGCGGCGCGTTTCTGCCTGTACCACGCCCCCGCCGGCGACTGCCGCGGCGCGTGGCTGTACGTGCATCCGTTTGCCGAAGAGATGAACAAGGCGCGCCGGATGGCTGCGCTGCAGGCGCGCGCGCTGGCGCAGCAGGGTCACGCGGTGCTGCAGATCGACCTGCACGGCTGCGGCGACAGCGCCGGCGATTTCGGCGATGCGCGCTGGGCCACGTGGCAGGACGATGTCGCCCGCGGCATGCGCTGGCTGCGCGAGCGCACCGGCCGGCAGCCCGGCCTGTGGGGCCTGCGGCTGGGCGGGCTGCTGGCGCTGCACGCGGCGGCTGCCGTGGCGCCGGCGGCGCTGCTGCTGTGGCAACCCGTCACCAGCGGCAACCAGTTCCTCACCCAGTTCCTGCGGCTGAAAGTGGCCAGCCGGATGCTGACGGACGGCGATGGCGGCGGCACGGCCGCATTGCGCCAGGCGCTTGCCGACGGCCAGCCGCTGGAAATCGCCGGCTACACGCTGGACCCGGCGCTCGCGCTGGCCATCGACGCCGTCGACGGCGCGAAGATCGCTCCGCCCTGCCCCGTGCACTGGTTCGACGTGGTCGCCGATGCGCAGCGGCCGCTGTCGCCGGCGGCGGCCCGCGTCACGGATGGCTGGCGCCTGCGCGGCGCGACCGTCCACGCGCAAGCCGTGGCGGGCCCGCAGTTCTGGGCCACGCAGGAAATCGCGGACAGCCCGGCGCTGCTGCAAGCCACGCTGCGCACACTGACGGAAGACTGCCATGCCGCCTGACGTACTTCTCGACGAGCAGGCGCTTACCTTCCCCTGCGAAGGCGAATGGCTGACGGCCATCCTCAGTCCCGCCGCCGGCGCACCAAGGCGCGGTGTATTGATCGTCGTCGGCGGCCCGCAATACCGCGCCGGCAGCCACCGCCAGTTCGCGCTGCTGGCGCGGGCGCTGGCGGCGCAGGGCATTCCCGCCATGCGCTTCGATTACCGGGGCATGGGCGACAGCAGCGGCAGCGCACGCGATTTCGCCGATGTCGACGTGGACCTGCGCGCCGCGGTGGACCGCTTCATGGCCGCCGTGCCGGGCCTGCAGGAAGTGGTGCTGTGGGGCTTGTGCGATGCGGCCAGCGCGGCGCTGTTCTACGCCCGCACGGACCGCCGCGTGGCCGGCCTCGTGCTGCTCAATCCGTGGGCACGCACGGCGGACGGCCTGGCGCGCGCCACGCTGAAGCATTATTACGTGGAGCGCCTGCTGCAGCCGGCGCTGTGGAAGAAGATCGCCAGCGGCCGGTTCGAGTTCGGCAAGGCCGTGCGTTCGTTCACAGGCCTGCTGCGCGCATCGAAACAAACCGAACAGCAAGCACCGGCCGCCGCCGCCGTGCCGGCCGCGCCGGGCCTGCACGAACGCATGCTGGCCGGGTGGCAGGGTTTCGACGGCCCCGTGCTGCTGATCATCAGCGGCGCCGACCTGACGGCGCAGGAGTTCCTCGACATGGTGAAGGCATCGCGCCCGTGGCAAAAGCTGCTGGCGGCACCGCGCGTCCAGCGGCAGACGCTGGCCGCCGCGGACCACACGTTCTCGCGCCGCGAATGGCGCGACCAGGTGGCCGGCTGGACGGCCGCATGGGTGCGCTCATGGTGACGCCGGCCAAGCCGATGCCGCGCGTGCTGATGGTGGCCTACCACTATCCGCCGATGCGCGGCAGCAGCGGCATCCAGCGCACGCTGAAGTTCTCGCAATACCTGCCGCAGTACGGCTGGCAGCCGCTGGTGCTGTCGGCCCATCCGCGCGCGTACGCCAACAGCGGCGACGACCAGCTGGCCGAGATCCCGCCGGAAGCGATCGTGCACCGCGCCTTCGCGCTCGACACGTCGCGCCACCTGTCGTTCAGGGGCCGCTACGTGGGCTGGATGGCGCTGCCGGACCGCTGGGTCACGTGGTGCATCGGCGCGATTCCCGCCGGCCTGCGGATGATCCGTCAACACCGGCCGCAGGTGATCTGGACGACGTATCCGATCGCCAGCGCCAAGCTGATCGGCCTGACCCTGCACAAGCTGACGGGCCTGCCGTGGATCGCCGATCTGCGCGACCCGATGACGGACGTCGACTATCCCGCCGATCCGCTGACGCGGCGCGTGTACCGGTGGATCGAGGCAAAAACGGTGCGCAACTGCACGCTGGCCGTCTGCACGACGCCGGGTGCGATCGTCACCTACACCACCCGCTATCCGGACATCCCGGCCAGCCGCTTCGCGCTGATCGAGAACGGCTACGACGAGGAAAACTTCGCCAACGCGGCCGCGCTGCAGACGCCCGTTGCACCGATCACGGGACGGCCGTTCACGCTGATCCACAGCGGCATCATCTACCCGTCCGAGCGCGACCCGGTGCCGTTCTTCGAGGCGCTGCAGGCGCTGAAGGCGGCCGGCATCGTCACGGCGCAGCGGCTGCGCGTGGTGCTGCGCGCAACGGCGCACGACGATTACCTCAATGGCCTGATCGCCCGGTACGACATCGCCGACATCGTCAGCCTGGCGCCGCACGTGGCCTACCGCGATGCACTGGCCGAGATGCTGTCCGCCGACGGCCTGCTGGTGCTGCAGGCCACCAACTGCAACCACCAGATCCCGGCCAAGCTGTACGAATACCTGCGCGCGCGCCGGCCCGTGCTGGCCCTGACGGATGCCATCGGCGACACCGCCGCCGCATTGCGCCAGGCCGGCATCGACACCATCGCGCCGCTGGACGACCGCGCCGGCATCGCGGCGGGCCTGCTGCGCTTCCTGGCGCTGGCCGAGGCGGGCAATGCGCCGCTGGCGTCGGCCGAAGCAATCGCCGCCAACTCGCGCCGCGCCCGCACCGCCGAACTGGCCCACCTGCTGCGGCAGGTATCGGCAGCGCAGCCCCATCCACAAGTCAAAGAAACGAGCGAAGCATGCTGACCTTCCGCCTGGTTGTCCTGAGTGCGCTGCTGGCGGCATCGGCCGGCGCGCTGGCCAAGCCCTATTGCGGCGAACTGGCCAATGCCTTCGGCCCCTTCGACTACCGCACGCCCGATCCGGACCAGCTGTACCTGGTCGAGATGGCCCACTTCACCGAGGAAGTCCAGCAGGGCGTCAAGGGCAATACCGGCACGCTGGGCCAGGACCTGGACTACACGCTGCGCGCCTTCCCGAATCACACGAAGGCACTGGCCGCGCTGTCCCGCGCGGCGCTGCGCCAGCGCACGCTGCAGCTGCCGGGCGCCCGCTACGCGGTCGAATGCTATTTCGAGCGCGCCGTGCGCTTCCAGCCGGACGACGGCCTCGCCTGGGGCGCCTATGGCCAGTATGTTTATGCGCTGGGCGAGAATGCGCGCGCGCTGCCGATGCTGAAAAAGGCTGCCGAACTGGTGCCGGACAACCCGGCCGTCAACTACAACGCCGGCATCGCCTACTTCAATGCGAAGAACTACGAGCTGGCCGTGCAGCACGCGAAGAAGGCCTACCAGCTGGGCTTCCCGCTGCCGGGCCTGCGCAAGATGCTGGTCGACGCCGGCAAGTGGGATGGCAAGTACGAAGTACTGCCGGCGAAGGAGGCCGGCGAAGCACCGGCAGCGGCGCGCTGACCGTCAGCCGCGCCGTGCCGCCACCGTTGCGGCGGCATGCGCCGGCTGTTTCAAGCGCACGCGCACGCACCACGGCACGATCCAGCCCACGCAGGCCAGCAGCGCCTGCGTGATGTCGCCATAGCGTCCCGGCACCGACTGCTGCAGCCACTCCAGCACGAAGATCCCCAGCGCCACCGTCACGGTGCCGATGACGGCGCCGGCATCCTGCCGGTGGAACGGCAGCGCCAGCCGCAGCAGCACCGCCATGCCCATCGCCGGCCACAGGAATTCCAGGATGTTCTCGAAGCCGGACAGGCCGTTCATCTGGCCCTGGAACGGAATCCAGTTGAAGGCCGGATCGATGCCGGCAATCGCGATGCCCGGCACCAGTTCGTAGATCGCCAGCCCCAGCGCCAGCAGCACCACGCCGCAGCCGGCCAGCACGCGCGGCGGCAGGTTGCGCGCCAGCGCCAGCACGGGCAGCGCGCAGGCGGCGGCAGCGACCAGCTCCAGCGACAGCACGCGTCCCGCCACCAGCAGCTTGCACACGCAGACGAAGCCCGTCGCCACCACGTACAGCCCCAGCAGCGGCCGGCCCGGCGCCAGCACGCTGCACAGCAGGATGCCCAGGCCCGCCTGGTAGCACAGCAGCGTGCAGAACTTGCCGACGTCGGCGCCGAACGGATCGGTCACGGAACGGTAGAAGATGCCCAGGCCATGGCGCAGCTGGGCGATGTCGAGCGACGGCACGAGGGGGCTGGTCTGCGACAGGAACCACAGCCCCAGCACGACGAGGCCCGTATTGGCCAGCGGGCCGGGGCGGAACCATGCGTCGCGCCAGCCCAGCACGTTCGCACCGGCGCTGGTATGGCGGCTGACGAGGGCGCCCAGCAGGGCGCCGATGACGCTGCCCAGCAGGTTGGTGGCCACGTCCACCAGCGACGGCACGCGCGCCGGCAGGAACTGCTGCACCGTCTCGACGCCGAAGCTGATCGCCGTGCCGGCGACGGCCGCCAGCAGCAGCGCGGCGGGAAAGCGCGTGCGGTGGCCCCGCCACGCCACCACCAACAGGCCGAACGGCATGTAGACCAGCACGTTCTGGACGATGTCGCCCTTGTCCAGGTGCGCCGGCCACGCCGCGTGCAGGAAGGCGAACAGGGGCTGCAGCGGCGCGCCCCAGGCAAACGGATACAGGCTGCCGTACACCAGCAGGCCTGCGTACAGCACCAGCAGATAGCCCATCGACAGCGCCTCTTACACGGAAGCGGCGGTGGCCTTGATGGCGTGGCGCTCCATCAGGTCGTACAGCGTGGGCCGGCTGATGCCCAGCAGCTCGGACGCCTTGACGATATTGCCGTCCACCCGCGCCAGCGCCTTGACGATGGCCTTGTACTCCGCCTCGTCGCGCACCTGCCGCAGGTTGAACGGCTCTTCCTCGCCGCCGTCGATGCCCAGGCCCAGGTCGTCGGCCGTGATGCCGGGACCGTCGGCCATGATGATCGCCCGCTTGATGCAGTTTTCCATCTCGCGCACATTGCCCGGCCAGTCGTGGCGGGCGATCTGCGCCAGCGCATCGGGCGTGAAGTGCAGGTTGGCGCGGCCTTCCTGCGTGCAGAAGCGGTTGCGGAAGTGCTGCGCCAGCAGCACCGCGTCGCCGCTGCGTTCGCGCAGCGGCGGGATCGTCAGCACGATCTCGGACAGCCGGTAATACAGGTCTTCGCGGAACTTGCCGGCAGCGGCCAGCGCCTTCAGGTTCTGGTGCGTGGCGCAGATGATGCGCACGTCGACGGGAATCTCCTCGTGGCCGCCGACCCGCTCGATGACGCGCTCCTGCAGGAAGCGCAGCAGCTTGGCCTGCAACGCCATCGGCAGGTCGCCCACCTCGTCGAGGAAGAACGTGCCGCCGTTGGCCAGTTCCACCTTGCCCTTGGTCTGTTTGACAGCGCCGGTGAAGGCGCCCTTCTCGTAGCCGAACAGTTCCGATTCGAGCAGCGTTTCGGGAATCGCCGCGCAGTTGATCGCCATGAAGCGCTCCTTGGCGCGGGGCGACAGCTGGTGCAGCGCACGGGCCACCACTTCCTTGCCCGTACCGCTCTCGCCCAGCACCATCACGGTGGCCGAACTGGGCGCCACCTTTTCCACGTTGCGGCACACCTTCATCATTGCCGGATCGCGGCTGACGATGCCGGCCAGCGGCGAATCGGCCTGGCTCTGCTGCAGCCGGCGGTGTTCCTGCTGCAGGCCGTGCAGCACGAAGGCGCGCTGGATCACGAGGTTCAGCAACTCCGGCTCGCACGGCTTCTGGTGGAAGTCGTAGGCGCCCATCGCGATCGCGTTGACGGCATGCGTGCGGTCCTGGTTGCCCGTCAGGACGATCACCTTGGTGTCCGGCGCCAGCGCCAGCATCTGTTCCAGCGTGGCCAGGCCTTCGGTGGCGCCGTCCGGGTCCGGCGGCAGGCCCAGGTCCATCGTCACGACGGCCGGCTCGTGGCGGCGCAGCTGGGCCAGCGCGGCCTCGCGGTCGCCGGCCACGACGACGTCGTACGCGTCCAGGCTCCATTTGAGCTGCTTCTGCAGGCCGGGATCGTCCTCGATGATGAGCAGTTTCGGTTTGGTTGGCGTCACGGCAGTCCTTTAATCTTTTATGCTGGTCAGGCGGCCCGGCCGACGGCGTCGGCGCGGTGCAGCGGCAGGGTGACCGTAAACGTGGTGCCGCGCAGCGGTTCGCTGCGCACGTCCAGCTGGCCGCCCAGTTCCTGGATGTATTCGCGGCTTTCAAAGGCGCCGATGCCCATGCCGGCCGACTTGGTGGAGTCGAAAGGCTTGAACAGGCGCTCGCGGATGAAGTCGGGCGTCATGCCCTGCCCCGTGTCGCTGATCTCGATGCGCACCGTCCTGTCGGCGTCATGCTGTTCGACACGCACGGTCACGCGGCCATCCTTCGGCGTGGCCTCGATCGCGTTCTGGATCAGGTGGCCCAGCACGCGTTCCAGCCGCTCGGCATCGGCGACGACGCGCAGGCCGGCCGGCCCGACGTGCAGCGCCGGCTGCGGTTCGAACGCAGCCTTCAGCGCCACCGCCTGCGTCAGCACCTGGCCGATCGCCAGCGGCCGCGCATGGTCGGGCGCCGCCGTGCGGCTCAGCTTCTGCAGCATCAGCTTCATCTTCTGCACCGAGTAGCTTACCGTATCCTGCATGTCGCGCTGGAATTCCGGATTGTCGCGGTGCTTTTCCGCGTTGGCCGTCAGCAGCGACAGCTGGGCCACCAGGTTCTTCAGGTCGTGCACGACGAAGGTGGACAGCCGGTTAAACGAATCGAACTGGTTGGCCAGCATCAGCGCATTGTCGGCCTCCTGCTGGGCGAGGTAGCTGGCCGCCTGCGTGCCGGCGATCTTCAGCAGGTCCAGCACTTCCCAGTTCAGCGCGACGGCGCTGCGCGGCTGCTGCAGCACGACGAAGCCCTGCAGCCGGCCATGCAGCAGCAGCGGCACGACCAGCCAGGCGCGCGGATGGTCGCGCAGCCAGGCCGGCAGCGCCGGCGCCGCCGCGTCGGCCGCAACCGTGGCGGCGGCGTGCGCGCTCACTTCGACCACCCACTGCTTCTCTTCGATGAACCGGCTGAACGGCGAATCGGCCGGTTCGCTGGCCGTGCCGGGCGTCGTCTGCCACGCCGCCGCCGGCTCGCAGCGCGCGCCGCGGCGCAGCCACAGCGCGCCGCCGGGGCTTTCCACCAGCGCCGCCAGCGCCTGGATCGTCCGTTCGCCCAGGTTCGGGCCGGGGTGCGACAGCGTGCGCGTAAAGCTCAGCCACTCTTCCCGGTAGTCGTAGTTGTAGCGGTAAAAATGCTTGCTGATGAAGACCTTCAGCCAGGCGCGGAAGCTGCCCGAGAACAGGATCACCACCAGCAGCATCGTGGCGCCGAACAGGAAGGCCAGCTGCATCAGCGAGCCCCAGTCGCCGCCGACGAAGCGCAGGTAGTAGGCGGCCGAACTCATCGCCAGCAGGTAGATCGCGGCGCCGACCAGCGCGGCCGAGTGGAACAGCATGCGGCGCGATACGGCCAGCTGCGTGGACCACGACGCGCTGCGCGCCAGCGACACGGCGATCAGCGGCACGGTCAGCGCATTGACGATGCCGCGCGCCGCCCACAGTTCCACGTTCAGTTCGCGGAACAGCAGCATGTCGCTGTACATGTAGAAGTCGTAGCCGAACATGGCGCCGATGCCCAGGCAGGCGAACTTGATGGCCCACCGTTCCTGCGTGACGCTGTTGCGATACAGCTGTTCCACCAGCAGCATGCCGAACACGGCCAGGCCGACGCGGCCCGCGACCGTCACGAGGAACAGCACGCTGGCCGGCAGCAGCTGTTCGGCCAGCGGCGCCACCAGCAGCAGCAGGTAGATGACGGCCGCCAGCAGCACGGTGCGGCTGCGCCGCTCGCCGTCGACGCGCTCCAGATGCCCCAGCAGCGCCAGCAGCACGGCCGTCCACGCGGCATTGCGCGCCAGCTCGGCCAGTTCGGCGACGACGGGCGGCAGACTGTCGCCCTGCAGCGCGATCATCACGCCGCTCCACGCCACCATCGTCACGCAGGCGGTCGCCAGCAGGCCCGCGTGCGGCCGGCCGCGCCACCGCGTCAGCAGTACGGTGCACAGCAAAAGAAACGCCAGCGCAGCGCTGGCGTAACTGAAGGTGGCGGTACTGACCGGCATCAGGCGTCTCTGCCGTCGCGCACGGACCGGCCGCTCAACGGCCTCCCCTGAACACGACGACCTTGAACGTATCGATCAGCACCAGCACGTCCAGCAGCAGGCTGTTGTTCTTCACGTAGTACAGGTCGTACTGCAGTTTCTGCACAGCGTCCTCGACGGAATCGCCGTAGCCGTAGCGCACCTGCGCCCAGCCCGTGATGCCGGGCTTGATGCTGTGGCGGACGTTATAGTAAGGCACCCGTTCCGTCAGCTGTTCGACGAAGTACGGCCGTTCCGGCCGCGGCCCGACGAAGCTCATCTCGCCCTTCAGCACATTGAGGATTTGCGGCAGCTCGTCGATGCGCAGCTTGCGCAGCCAGTGGCCGATGCGCGTGACGCGGGGATCGGCGGCACTGGCCCAGCGGGGCTGCCCGTCCCGCTCGGCATCCTGGCCCATGCTGCGGAACTTCAGCACGCGGAACAGCCGCCCGTCCTTGCCGACGCGCTCCTGCCGGTAGATGACCGGGCCGCCATCCTCCAGCACGATGCACAGCGCGGCCACCGCCATCACCGGCAGCGTGGCCAGACAGATTGCGCCGCTGGCCAGCAGGTCGAACGTGCGCTTGACGAAGGCGCGGAAGAAGCTCTGGTCGAAGCCGCCGCCGAAGATCAGGTAGCTGGGCTGCAGCGAATCGACGCGGATCTGGCTGGCCTCGCGCTCGAAGAAGGCGGCGGCATCCGTGACGCGCACGCCGCCCAGCGCGCAATCGAGCAGTTCGCGCACCGGATAGCCGCCGCTGCGCCGGTCGCCCACCGACACGATCACTTCGCTGGCGCCATGCCGCCGCGCCAGTGCCAGCAGCGTTTCGCCCGGCGGCAGCACCTTGGCCGGCGGCACGCGGCGCGCCTCCCCCGGCATCGGCACGCAGCCGACCACCTCGAAGCGGCGCGGCCCGCCGCGGCTGGCCGCCAGCTCCATGCATTCGCGCGCCAGCGCGCCGTCGCCGATCAGGATCAGCCGCTCGACCAGCATATTCGAATGGGACGACGTGAACAGCAGCGTGCGCGTCAGCAGCACGCCGGCACCGCCCAGCACGAAGACGAAGCCGCCGGCGCGGCCGAAACCGATCGTGGGTATCACCAGCATCAGCACCGCCAGCATGGCGTAGCCCAGCACGAAGGCCGGCGCGATGCGGGCCAGCGTGGCGCGGACGTCTTCGCGCAGCTGCTGCTGGTACATGCCCAGCGCGCTCATGGCAAACACATTGACGAGGGCGAAGGCAAAGCCGGACACGTAGATCTGCAGCACATTGCGCGCCAGCCCGCTCCAGACCAGCACCGTGGTGCTGGCCGCCGCCTGCAGCACCAGCATTTCAAACAGCAGCAGGATCAGGCCCGTGCGCGATACATAATGGTTGAAGATCCGGATCACGTTCAGGCTCCCTTGCCCGCCCGGGGGCAAACCCGCCACCGCGCGGCCGGTGGTTCAGCCATGATGCCGGACCCGTGCCCCATGCCCTTGAGCCTGCGCAAAACGGCCACAGGCATGACGCTCCGTAACAAATGGTCTATAGTCATCATATTTACCGCAGAAAATAACGAGACCATGAAATTTGACGTAGCGATCGTCGGCAGCGGGCTGGCCGGCCTGTCCGTCGCCCTGCACCTGGCCGAAACGCGCCGGGTCGCCATCATTTCCAAGCGCGCGCTGCTCGATGGCGCCAGCAACTGGGCGCAAGGCGGCATCGCCGCCGTGCTCGATTCCGGCGACAGCCACGCCGAACACATCGACGACACGCTGGTGGCCGGCGCCGGCCTTTGCGACGAAGGCGCCACCCGCTTCATCGTGGAAAACGGTCGCGCGGCCATCGAATGGCTGATCGAACAGGGTGTGCCGTTCACCCGCGACACCAGTGCGGAACTGGGTTTTCATCTGACGCGCGAAGGCGGCCACAGCCAGCGGCGCATCATCCACGCGGCGGACGCCACCGGCCACGCCGTGCAGGTCACGCTGGAAGAAAAAGTGCGCGCGCATCCGAACATCAGCCTGTTCGAACACCATTGCGCGATCGACCTGATCACGTCCGACAAGCTCGATGCCAGCGCCGGCTCCAGCGCCCAGCCGCAGTGCCACGGCCTGTATGTGCAGGACGTCAACACCGGCGAAGTGCACACGGTGGCCGCCGAACACACGATCATGTGCACCGGCGGCGCCGGCAAGGTCTATCTGTATACGACCAATCCGGATACGGCCAGCGGCGACGGCATCGCCATGGCCTGGCGCGCCGGCTGCCGCGTCGCCAACATGGAATTCATCCAGTTCCACCCCACCTGCCTGTATCACCCGTACGCGAAATCGTTCCTGATCACGGAAGCGATCCGCGGCGAAGGCGGCGTGCTGAAACTCCCGCCGGAAGCCGGCGCCGCGGCCGGCCAGCGCTTCATGCTGGCCCACGATCCACGGGCCGAACTGGCACCGCGCGACGTGGTGGCGCGCGCCATCGACTTCGAGATCAAGAAGCGTGGCCTCGATTACGTCCACCTGGACATCAGCCACAAGCCGGCCGAATTCCTCATCGAGCATTTCCCCACGATCTACGCGCGCTGCCTCGAGCTGGGCATCGACATCACGAAGGAACCGATTCCGATCGTGCCGGCAGCGCATTACACCTGCGGCGGCATCGTCACGGACCTGGCCGGCCGTACCGACCTGCCCGGCCTGTACGCCGTCGGCGAAACGGCCTGCACCGGGCTGCACGGCGCCAACCGGCTGGCCAGCAACTCGCTGCTGGAATGCGTCGTCATCGGCCGCGCCTGCGCGCAGCACATCCTGGCGCAGGAAAAGAACGGCACGCCCTACCTGCCGGACTGGGACGAAAGCCGCGTCACGGATGCCGACGAAGAAGTGGTCATCGCCCACAACTGGGACGAACTGCGCCGCTTCATGTGGAATTACGTGGGCATCGTCCGCACGACGAAGCGGCTGGAGCGGGCCCAGCACCGGATCGCGCTGCTGAAGGAAGAGATCGACGAGTACTACCGCAACTTCCACATCACGGCCGACCTGCTGGAGTTGCGCAATCTCGTCGACGTGGCGGCATTGATCGTCAACAGCGCGCTGCAGCGGCGCGAAAGCCGCGGCCTCCATTACAGCCGCGACTATCCGGCCACGCTGCCGAAGGCGCTGCCGACGATCCTCACGCCGAACAAGAAATGATGCTGCGCACCGCCACCCCCGCCGACATCCCGGCCATGGAAGCGCTGATCGCCCGTTCCGGCATCGGCCTCAGCAAGGGCTTTTATACGGACGAACAGGCGCAGGCCGTCACGCGGCACGTGTTCGGCGTGGATAGCCAGCTGGTGAAGGACGGCACGTATTTCGTCATCGAACGCGACGGTGCCCTACTCGCCTGCGGCGGCTGGAGCAAGCGCGCCACGCTGTTCGGCGCCGACCGCATGAAGGAGAAGGAGGACCCGCTGCTCGATCCCGCCACGCAGCCGGCCCGCATCCGCGCCTTCTTCGTCGATCCGTCCGTGCCGCGCCAGGGTCTCGGCACGATGCTGATCCGCCATTGCGAAGCGGCGGCCGCGAGCGAAGGCTTCACGGCGCTGGAGATGGCCGCCACGATGCCCGGCGTGCCCCTGTACCGCTCGGCCGGTTACGCCGAGGTCGAGGACATCGTGCTCGACCTGCCCGGCAACGTCCGGGTGCCGCTGGCGCGCATGCGCAAGGTGCTCAGCGGCGGTTGAAGCTCCCGCCCTCCGCTGCCAGCTTGACCAGCAGTGGGGCCGGTTGCCACGCATCGCCGTGGCGGCCTTTGCCGAAACGC
>DKJA01000036.1:0-9183 GCA_002454505.1 Oxalobacteraceae bacterium UBA6704 | reverse complement strand
GGCCAGCACGTTTGGCAGGCCAACGGTATCCGCATAAAACATCGGTCCGCCGCGGAACAGCGGGAAGCCGTAGCCCGTCAGATACACCATGTCGATATCCGAGGCGCGCAGCGCGATGCCCTCTTCCAGGATCCGCGCCCCTTCGTTGACCAGCGCATAGACCAGCCGCTCGACGATCTCTTCGTCGGCGATCGTGCGCCGTTCCACGCCGATGTCGGCGGAATGCGCGACGATCATGGTGTTCACCTGTTCGTTCGGATACGCCTTGCGTTCGCCCGCCCGGTAGTCGTACCAGCCGGCGCCCGTCTTCTGGCCGAAGCGGCCCAGGTCGCACAGCAGGTCCGCCGTCTTCGAATAGGCAAACTCCGGCTTTTCAACCGCGCGGCGCTGCCGGATCGCCCGGCTGATATCGTTGCCGGCCAGGTCGCTCATCCGGAACGGCCCCATCGCGAAGCCGAACCGTTCGATGGCGCCATCGACCTGCTCCGGCAGGCAGCCTTCGTCGAGCAGGAAGCCAGCCTGCCGGATGTACTGCTCGATCATCCGGTTGCCGATGAAGCCGTCGCAGACACCGGCCACGACACCGGTCTTTTTCAACTTCTTCGCCAGCGCGAGCGTCGTCGCCAGCACATCCTTGCCGGTGGCCTTGCCGCGGACGATCTCCAGCAGCTTCATCACATTGGCCGGACTGAAGAAGTGGGTGCCGATGACGTCCTGCGGCCGGCCGGTAAACGCGGCGATGCGGTCGACATCCAGCGTGGACGTGTTCGTCGCCAGGATCGCGCCCGGCTTCATCACGCTGTCCAGCTTGCGGAACACAGCTTCCTTCACGCCGAGCTCTTCGAACACGGCTTCCACGACGATGTCCGCCTCGGAAATCGCCGCGTAATCGAGCGTGCCGACGATCAGCGCCATCCGTTTGTCGAACTGGTCGGCCGTCAGCCGACCCTTGCTGACGGTATTCTCATAATTGCGGCGGATCGTGGCCAGGCCCCTGTCCAGCGCAGCCTGCTGCGTTTCCAGCAGCGTGACGGGAATCCCGGCATTGGCAAACGTCATCGCGATGCCGGCGCCCATCGTGCCGGCGCCGATCACGGCCGCACTGGCAATGGTGCGCTTCGGCGTGTCGGCCGGCACGTCGGGGATCTTGCCCGCTTCGCGCTCGGCAAAGAACGCATGGCGCAGCGCTTTCGATTCAGGCGTGTTCATCAAGTGCATGAAGCGCTCGCGCTCGAACTTCAGGCCGTCCTCGAACGGCTTTGTGACGGAGGCCGCCACCGTTGCAAGGCACTCGACGGGTGCCGGGAACGGTCCGGCTGCGGCAGTCACCGCCGTGCGTGTGCGTTCGAGGAAGGCGGCAGCATCCGGATGATCGACCTGGCGGTCGCGCACTTTCGGCAGCGGCCGCGCATCGGCAATCTCCCCGGCGAAGGCCACCGCAGCCGGAACGAGCTCTGTACCAACACTGAATACCTCATCGAACAGTGCCGGCAGTTTTTCCGACAGCACCGGCGTGCCCGTGACGATCATGTTCAATGCCGCTTCCAGGCCCAGCACACGGGGCAGCCGCTGCGTGCCGCCCGCGCCGGGCAGCAGGCCCAGCTTCACTTCCGGCAGCGCGATCTGCGCGCCCGGCAGCGCCACGCGGTAATGGCAGCCCAGCGCCAGTTCCAGCCCGCCGCCCATCGCCACGCTGTGGATGGCCGCCACCACCGGTTTGACGGACTCCTCGGCAGTGCGGATCAGCGTGTGCAACGTCGGCTCCGTCAGCGCTTTCGGCGAGTTGAATTCGCGGATGTCCGCCCCGCCCGAAAACGCCTTGCCGGCGCCCGTGATGACGATGGCCTTGACGTTGGCATCGTCCTGCGCGCGGCGCAGTCCGTCCACGGCCGCCGTGCGGGTGGCCAGGCCGAGGCCGTTGACGGGCGGGTTGTTCAGGGTGATGACGGCCACCTGGCCGTGGACTGCGTAATCCGCGCTCATGTCTCGTTTCCTTTGTATAGTGTTGTATGGGAATCGGGCCACTATACCATCCGCACCCATGAAAAGTTCGACCGTGCTATTTTCGCCGGCGCGCATGGCGGCGTCCGCTGCGATTTCGCCGGCTGCGGTAGAATCCGCGCTGATTACTTTCAGATTCGCTAGGAACCACCATCGCTGCCTTCCACCTCCCCCTGGACCATTCGTTCGCCGGCCTGCCGCCCGAGTTTTATACGCGGCTGATGCCGACACCGCTGCCGGCGCCTTATCTGGTGGCGGCAAGCGCCAGTGCGGCACGTTCGATCGGGCTCGACCCGGCGGAGTTCGACGCAGATGCGCTCGACGTCCTGATCGGCAACCGCGTGCCGGACGGCGCGCAGCCGCTGGCCGCCGTGTATTCCGGCCACCAGTTCGGCGTCTGGGCCGGCCAGCTGGGCGACGGCCGCGCCATGCTGCTGGGCGACGTGGCCACGCCGGACGGTCCCGTCGAACTGCAATGGAAAGGCGCCGGCCTGACGCCGTACTCCCGCATGGGCGACGGCCGCGCCGTGCTGCGCTCGTCGATCCGCGAATTCCTCTGTTCGGAAGCGATGCACGGCCTCGGCATTCCCACCACGCGGGCATTGTCCGTCGTCGGCTCCGACCAGGGCATCGTCCGCGAAACCATCGAGACGGCCGCCGTCGTCATCCGCATGGCGCCGACGTTCGTGCGCTTCGGCTCGTTCGAGCACTGGTTCTACCGCAACGACGAAGCGCGGCTGCGCACGCTGGCCGATTACGTCATCGACCGGTTCTATCCGCAGGTGCGCAACGAAGAAAACCCGTATGCCGCCTTCGTGGAAGAAGTCACGCGCCGCACCGCGCACATGATCGCGCACTGGCAGGCCGTCGGCTTCATGCATGGCGTGATGAACACCGACAATATGTCGATCCTCGGCCAGACGCTCGACTATGGCCCGTTCGGCTTCATGGAAGCCTTCGATGCCCAGCACATCTGCAACCACACGGACCAGAACGGCCGCTATGCTTATGCAATGCAGCCGCAGATCGGCCACTGGAACTGCTATGCGCTGGCGCAGGCGCTGATGCCGCTGATCGGCACGGTCGAGGAAGCACAGGAAGCACTCGATGTGTACCAGCCGGCTTTCGCCGACAAGGCAAACGAACTGCTGCATGCCAAGCTGGGCCTGAAGGAGTTCCGCGAAGAAGACCGTACGCTGCTCGACAACCTGTTTGCCGTGCTGCAGGCAAACCACGCCGACTTCACGCAGTTCTTCCGCCGGCTGGGCGCCTTGCGGGTGGACTCCGCGCAGGGCGACGAACCGCTGCGCGACCTGTTCATCGACCGTCCTGCCTTCGATGGCTGGGCCGAGAAATACCGGACGCGGCTGCGGCAGGAAGGCAGCGTGGATGCCGAGCGGCAGCTTGCGATGAATCGCGTCAACCCGAAATATGTATTGCGCAATTACCTGGCCCAGGTGGCGATCGACAAGGCGCAGCAGAAGGATTTCACGGAAGTGAACCGCCTGCTGGCCGTGCTGGAGCGCCCGTTCGACGAGCAGCCGGAACATGAAAGCTATGCCGCGCTGCCGCCCGACTGGGCCGCCCACCTGGAAGTGAGCTGTTCCTCCTGAATACCATCCAACAATTAGCGAGAGACGATGAGCGATCAAACGAATAAAGTCGTAAAACCGGATGCCGAATGGCGCGAGCAGCTCGATCCGGTCGAATACCAGGTCACCCGCCATGCCGCCACCGAGCGGGCATTTACCGGCAAATTCTGGGATCACCACGAGCGCGGTATTTATACCTGCGTGTGCTGCAATACGCCGCTGTTCCGCTCCGACGCGAAATTCGATTCCGGCTGCGGCTGGCCCAGTTATTTCGAAGCGCTGGACCCGGCCAATGTGATTGAAAAAACGGACCGCAGCCATGGTATGCTGCGCACCGAAATCATTTGCGCCGTCTGCGACGCTCACCTGGGCCATGTATTCCCCGACGGCCCGCCGCCGACGGGCCTGCGTTATTGCATCAATTCCGCCGCGCTGCGCTTTACTCCGGAACCCTGAAACACCATGATGAAATTCCTGTTCGATATATTCCCGCTGATCGTTTTCTTCGTTACCTATAAATGGGGCGGCAGCAACGAGGCGGCGGCCCAGGCGCTGGTGAACGGCAACCTGTCCGGCGTCATTTCCGGCGGCGCCATCACGGCCAGCCAGGCACCGATCATCGTCGCCACGATCGCCGGCATCATCGCCACGGCGGCGCAGATCGGCTACCTGCTGCTGCGCGGTCGCAAGGTCGACGGCGCGCTGTGGGTATCGATGTTCGTGTTCCTGTTCTTCGGCGGCCTGACGATCTATTTCCACGACGATGATTTCATCAAATGGAAACCGACGATCATTTACTGGAGTTTCGCGATCGCGATGGTGGTGGCCTACCGTTTCTTCGGCAAGAACCTGATCCGCGCGGCGATGGAAAAACAGATCGCATTACCGGATCATGTGTGGCAGCGGTTGAATACCGTGTGGGTGATGTTCTGGCTCGGCCTGGGTTTGCTGAACCTGTTCGTCGCCTTCGTGCTGTTCAAATCCGATACCAGCGCCTGGGTCAGTTTCAAGGCATTCGGCGTCACCGGCCTGATGTTTGCATTCTTTGTCGCGCAGGGTGTTTATCTGTCCAAGCATATCAAGGATGAAGCATGAGCGATCCCCGCCTCGACAAGATCCGCGACCGACTGCTGGCCGCATTCGGTACCGCCGAAATCGTGCTGGAAGACGAATCGGCGCTGCATGCCGGCCATGCCGGTGCCGCGTCCGGCGGCGGCCATTACCGCTTAAGGATAACCTCAGCGAAATTCGCGGGGCTGAACCTCGTCACGCGCCATCGTCTGGTGTATGATGCCGTGCACGATATGATGCATAAAGAGATTCATGCATTGGCCATTACCGCATTGGCACCGTCGGAAACTTGAGCATTTGCGGGATGTTTCGGTACGAACGAATAGCAGAGACCACTCCGCGTTTTAAGTCCCTTCCCTCCCGCGATTTACAAAAGAACTTTTCCCGTAGGAAATAATCATAATGACTCTTCAGCCAGCTCGTTCTGCCCGTTCCATCGCAGCATCGGTTGCCGCCGTCGTCGCTGTTGCAGCGGCACCGGCTTTCGCACAGAACATCGCCGTCGTCAACGGCAAGGCGATCCCCACATCGCGCGCGGATGCCATCGTCAAGCAGGTGGTAGCCCAGGGCCAGCAGCAGGACAGCCCCCAGCTGCGCGATCTGATCAAGCAGGACCTGATCAGCCGCGAGGTGATGATGCAGGAAGCGGAAAAGCAGGGCTACGGCAAGAGCGCCGAGGTCAAGACGGCGCTGGAAAACGCGCGCCAGGCCATCGTCGTGCAGGCGCTGGTCGCCGACTACGTGAAAAAGAACCCGGCCAAGGATGCGGACATCAAGGCCGAGTACGACCGCTTCGTCAAGGAGACGGGCGACAAGGAATACCACGTGCGCCACATCCTGGTGGACACGGAAGCGCAGGCCAACGACATCATCGCCAAGCTGAAGGGCGGCGCCAAGTTCGAAGACCTGGCCAAGCAGTCGAAGGACACGGGTTCGGCCAATAACGGCGGCGACCTGGACTGGGCAGCCCCATCGTCGTTCCCGGAAGTGTTCTCGAACGCCTTCGTCGGCCTGCAAAAAGGCCAGGTCACGCAGAAGGCCGTGCAGACGCCGAACGGCTTCCACGTGATCAAGGTGGACGATATCCGCGCGGCCAAGCTGCCGACGTTCGAGGAAGTGAAGCCGCAGATCGAGGAAGCGCTCACGCAGCGCAAGTTGCAGGCTTACCAGGAAGAGCTGGTCAAGAAGGCCAAGATCCAGTAAGGTAAATGGTTTCCGGCGCCGGGCGCCGGATCGTTGAAAACAGTCCGCGTGCCGTTTTTATCGCTTGGCCGGTATGCCGCGCGGACGATCTCCCGCTTTTTTATAGGATGTGATAATGATTTTGAAGCCTGCCCGCCTGTTGTTAGCAATGATCGCGGTTGTCGCAGTCCCGGCGTTTGCCCAGAACGTGGCAACCGTGAACGGCAAAGCAATCCCTTCTTCCCGCCTGGACGCCGTCGTCAAGCAAGTCACGGCCCAGGGCAAGCAAGCCGACAGCCCGCAACTGCGCGACGCCGTCAAGAAAGACCTGATCGCCCGCGAAGTGATGGTGCAGGAAGCGGACAAGCAGGGCTACAGCAACAAGGCCGACGTCAAGCAAGCCCTGGAAAACACCCGTCAGAGCATCGTCATCAACGCGATGCTGGCTGACTACGTGAAGAAAAACCCGGTCAAGGATGCCGACATCAAGGCCGAGTACGACAAGGCCAAGGCATCGGCCGGCGACAAGGAATACCACGCCCGCCACATCCTGGTCGCGACCGAGAAGGAAGCCACCGACATCATCGCCAAGCTGAAAGGCGGCGCCAAGTTCGAAGAGCTGGCCAAGCAGTCGAAAGACACCGGCTCGGCAGCCAATGGCGGCGATCTGGACTGGGCCAGCCCGGGCAACTTCGTCAAGCCTTTCTCCGACGCGATGATCGCGCTGAAGGACGGCCAGGTCACCGACAAGCCGGTGCAGTCGCAGTTCGGCTACCACGTGATCAAGCTGGAAGGCTCGCGCCAGGCCAAGTTCCCAACGCTGGAAGAAGTCAAGCCGCAGATCGAACAGGCCCTGACCCAGAAGAAGATCGCCGCTTACCGCGACGAGCTGGTGAAGAAAGCCAAGGTCCAGTAAATCCCTGGGCTTGAATAAAAAGCGCTCCCGATGGAGCGCTTTTTTGGGGACTGTCCCCGCAGGGGCCTGTGCCCGGGGTTGCTCTTGACTGCGCCCCTCGGTCAATCTTGACTGTCCCCCGGTTGCTCCTGACTTCCCCCCGCTTCACGCCAGGCTCGCCCGCAACCCCTCCGCCATCTGCGCCACCTCCGCCTCCACCCATCCGCGAAAGCTGGCCACCTTCGGCAATGCGCCCTTGCGCGGCGTCGTCACAAAGTAATACCCGTAAGGATAATCCACACTGGTACCCCGCATCAGCCGCAGCGTGCCTCGCTCGATGTCGTCGCAGACGAGTGAATACGACACCAGCGCGATGCCCTGCCCCGTGATCGCCGCCTGCGCAGCCACGGCCAGGTTGGTGAAGCCGCGCGAGAAATCGAACTGCCCTTCCGGCATGCCGTTCGCGCACAGCAGCTTGACCCAGTAGTCGGTGGTTTCGTCGTACAGCAGCGGGAAGCGCGTCAGGTCGGCCAGCGTCAGTTCGTCGGTACCCGGCGGCAGCAAGGCCGGGCTGTACACGGCCACGAGGCGATCGTGGTACAGCGCACCCGGTCGGTCCGTGATGACGCCGTGGCGGATCGCCAGGTCGACTTCCTCGTGCTCCACGTCGACCAGCCGTTCGCACGAATCGAGGCGGATGTCGATCTCGGGGTAGCGCTGCGTGAAGCGGCCCAGCCGCGGCGCCAGGAACTTGATGGCGAACGAATGCGTGGTCGAGATGCGCAGCACGTGCTCCGCATCGCCGCCGCGCAGCGCGGTGACCTTGGTACGTAAATCCTGCAGCATCTGCGCCACCGTGATGGCCAGCTCCTGCCCTTTCGGTGTCAGCGCGATATGGCGCGGGTGCCGCACGAACAGCAGGAAGCCGACGGCTTCTTCCAGCTGCTTGACCTGCAGGCTGATCGCCGCCGGCGTCTTGTGCAGCTCCTGCGCCGCCAGCGTGAAACTGCCCCAGCGGGCCGCGCAATCGAAATCGATCAGCCCGGACAGGCTGCGCAGCGGTTTGTTCGTCTCGCCCTGCTGCATAAGCTTTTCTTGGCCTTCCCTGCAAAATTACTCGTTTGTACACGGTGTCTGCGACGCCGACAATATACCTCACGGCACACCGGAAATAAACGATGAGGGAGAACCATCATGTACAGACGAATCGATGGGCACAGCAAGCTGCGCCCTGCACAGGCGAGGACGCAGCCGCTGTCGCGGCAGGCTTACTGGCGAGCGCTGATGAAGCTGTTCGCGGACCTCACGTGGCGCATGCGCTGAAGTCGGTCAGCGGGCCAGCGCAGCCGCGTCGCGCAGCGCCTGGTACTGGGCGGCCAGCCCGGCCTCGTTGGGATCGTGGCCGGCGCGCGGCACGACGATGAAGCGTTTATGCGGCGCTTCGATCGCGTCGAAATAGCGCCGCGCCACGACGGGGCTGGACAGGATGTCTTCCTGCCCCATCACGAAATACACGGGCAGCGCAAAGCGGGTGCCCATCCGGTACAGGTCGTAGCGGGAGAACATGCCGTCGCCCTGCGGGCCGACGAACTTGAAGAACGAGTAATCCTCGCCGGCCTCGTAGTCGGCCTCGTATTTCGGCGTGGTGTACAGCGGATCGAACTTGCGCCACGCGGCAGGCGGCGCGTCCGACTTCAGCGCCTCGTATTTGCGGTCGACGCGGCGGACGATGCCGAAGGCGCGCGGGTTCTTCCACGGCGGCGCGCCGAGCGCTTCCAGCTTGCCGATCGAGTCCGTGTCGTTGGCGTCGCGGGCCAGCTGCAACAGCCGGGTGTACATCGCCAGCTCGTTCTCCTTGTACGACACGACCTGCACCGCGCCGATGTAGGCGTCGAACAGCTCCGGCCGCGCATGGGCCATCTGGATGCCCAGCATCGAGCCCCACGAGCTGCCCCACAACAGCAGCTTGCGCTTGCCCAGGTAGCCTTTGACATACTCGGCCAGGGCGATGCCGTCCGCCGTCAGCTGTTCCATCGTCAGCGGCTCGTCCTCGGCCGGCGGCTTGCGGCCGTAGGTCATGCCGCTGCCGCGCTGGTCCCAGTGCACCACCGTGAAATCCTTCTGCCACGGGCCGTACATGGCGTCGGCCATCGGCGTCAGCGGATTGCCCGGGCCGCCGTGCACCATCAGCACCACCGGATTGCCGCAGCGCGCCCCCTTGATCGTTACCCATTGTTCGATGCCGTTGATCGGCACGAAGCGCTGTTCGTCGATGCCCTTGGCGGGATCTTCGCAGGCGGCGTGACTGGCGAGAGGAAGCAGCAGGGAGAACAGCAGCGTGGCAAAACGGCACATCGACAACTCCGGCAGTGAGTGAGGCTGCCACAGTAACCCAGCCGTTATCGAAACGGCAAGCACAAAAAAGCCGGGCGAACCCGGCTT
>DKJA01000034.1:557-52831 GCA_002454505.1 Oxalobacteraceae bacterium UBA6704 | reverse complement strand
GTGCCGGGCCACGTGCACCTGAAGGACCTGGGCCAGCTGGTGGCGCGCGAGATCGAGGCGGCCGGCGGCGTCGCCAAGGAATTCAATACCATCGCCGTCGATGACGGCATCGCCATGGGCCACGGCGGTATGCTGTATTCGCTGCCGTCGCGCGACCTGATCGCCGACTCCGTCGAATACATGGTGAACGCCCACTGCGCCGATGCGATGGTGTGCATCTCGAACTGCGACAAGATCACGCCCGGCATGCTGATGGCCGCCATGCGGCTGAACATCCCCGTGGTGTTCGTGTCCGGCGGGCCGATGGAAGCGGGCAAGGTGGTCAAGGTGGTCGACAACGGCACCAAGATCATCAAGCTGGACCTCGTCGATGCGATGATCAAGGCCGGCGACTCCACGGTGTCGGATGCCGACGTGGCGGAGATCGAGCGCTCGGCCTGCCCTACCTGCGGCTCGTGTTCCGGCATGTTCACGGCGAACTCGATGAACTGCCTGACCGAGGCGCTGGGCCTGTCGCTGCCGGGGAACGGCACGATCGTCGCCACGCACGCCGACCGCAAGGAGCTGTTCCTGCGCGCCGGCCGGCTGATCGTCGAGATCGCCAAACGCCATTACGAACAGGACGACTATTCCGTCCTGCCGCGCAATATCGCCAGCAAGGCGGCGTGGGAAAACGCGATGGCGCTGGATGTGTCGATGGGCGGCTCCACCAACACCGTGCTGCACCTGCTGGCCGCCGCCCACGAAGCGGAGGTCGAGTTCACGATGGCCGACATCGACCGCATCTCGCGGCTCGTGCCGTGCCTGTGCAAAGTGGCGCCGATGACGGACAAGTATCACATCGAGGACGTGCACCGCGCCGGCGGCATCTTCTCGATCCTCGGCGAGCTGGCACGCGCCGGCCTGCTGGACACGTCGCTGCCGACGGTGCACAGCCCGACGATGGGCGACGCGATTGCCCGCTACGACATCCGCGTCAGCGACGACCAGGCCGTCCACCACCTGTTCCGCGCCGCGCCGGGCGGCGTGCCTTCGCAGACGGCGTTCTCGCAGTCGGAACGCTACGCCGAGAATGACCTCGATCGCAGCACCGGCTGCATCCGCGACCGCGCGCACGCGTATTCGCAGGATGGCGGGCTGGCCGTCCTGTACGGGAACATCGCCGAGAAGGGCTGCATCGTCAAGACGGCCGGCGTGGACGAAAGCATCCTCAAGTTCTCCGGCAAGGCGCGCGTGTTCGAGAGCCAGGATGCGGCGGTGGAAGCGATCCTCGGCGATACCGTGCATGCGGGCGACGTGGTGATCATCCGCTACGAAGGGCCGAAGGGCGGCCCGGGCATGCAGGAGATGCTGTACCCGACGTCGTACATCAAGTCGAAAGGTCTCGGCAAGGCGTGCGCGCTGTTCACCGACGGGCGCTTCTCCGGCGGCTCGTCCGGCCTGGTGATCGGCCACGCGTCGCCGGAAGCGGCGGAAGGCGGCGCCATCGGGTTGGTGGAAGAGGGCGACTTCATCGACATCGACATCCCGAACCGCACGATCAACCTGCGCGTGACGACCGAGGACCTGGCGCACCGCCGCGCCGCCATGGACGCCCGCGGCGACGCCGCCTGGCAGCCGGTGAACCGCGAGCGCTACGTCTCGCAGGCGCTGCAGGCCTACGCCGCGCTGACCACCTCCGCCGACCGCGGCGCCGTGCGCGACCTGTCGCAGCTGAAGCGGTAACCGTTACGTTACAGCCGAGCTCGTGTCCACTTTCACCACCCTGGTGTCAGACACCGACAGTGACACGAGCTGAGCGGTTCGGCAACGCCAAGGTTGAGCCTGTGTCCATGTCGGTGTCAGGCACCATGGTGGACACGGGCTGAGCCGTAGACAGCTTACTTGCGGGGCTTGTCGCCGAAGTTCTTCTTCAGCCTGTCCTTGCGCCGCTTGTCGTCGACGTCGTGGGCCTTGCGCCGGTCGAGGCCCAGCATCGGTTCGATGAATTCGAACCACACGAAGGCGAATACCATCAGTCCGGCGATCCACCACCACGACACGTCGGCGAAGCGCCACACTTCGAAGTAGCGCAGCGCGCACAGTGCAAGGATGACAAGGATGATAGGCATGATCGGGCTCCGGGAAGGCCATCATGTTACAAGACATTTCCGGGGTCAACGCAATACCTGATCGCTTCGTTGTGGAAATAAGCCGCTTCGCGTATCCGCATTTTGGAAACGCGGTAGAATCTCCCGCGGATTTACTATGGAGAAATCGATGAAACGTATCGTGATGGGTGCAATGGTCGTGGCGGGCGCTTTCGCGTCGCAGGCTGCGCTGGCCAATGCCGACCTGGCGAAAGCCAAGAACTGCATGGCTTGCCACGCGGTTGCCAACAAGCTGGTCGGTCCTGCCTACAAGGACGTCGCTGCCAAATACGCCGGTCAGAAGGATGCCGAAGCGAAGCTGGTGACGAAAGTGATGAAGGGCGGCTCCGGCGTGTGGGGCGCGATCCCGATGCCTGCCAACCCGCAGGTCAGCGAAGCCGAGGCGCACACGCTGGTGAAATGGGTGCTGTCGCAGAAATGAGTTTTTGCGGCGGATAAAAAAACCGGGCCTTGCGCCCGGTTTTTTTTGGGGGACTGTCCCCTGTTCTGTTTCTGCTTTCAGTAGCGATCGGCAAGTTCAACAGCAACCCCGGGGACAGGCCCCGACCGTCTTTACTTGACCACCTCGATCAGCGTCTTCTTCCCGCCGCGGAACGTGAACAGCGTCAGCGCGCCATCCTTGATGTCGCCGAACTGGTCGAACGCGATCGTGCCCGTGATGCCCTGGTAGCTCACCTTCGACAGCTGCGGCAGGTACACCTTCGGATCGGCCGACTTGGCCGTCGCCATCGCGGTGGCCATCACCATTACGGCATCGTAGGAATACGGTGCGTAGATCTGCAGCGGCTGGCCGTAGCGCTTCTGGTAACGGCCGGCGAATTCCTCCATCTTCTTTTGCTGCGCCGGCGTCACGCCGCCCGCTTCGGCGCAGACGATCGAGTCATCGCCCGCCGTGGCGCCGGCCAGCCGCGGCATCGCTTCCGTGCAGATACCGTCGCCGCCCATCAGCTTGGCCTTGATGCCCAGCGCCTTCATCTGCCGCAGCAGCGGGCCGCCGACGGAGTCCATGCCGCCGAAGAAGACCAGGTCCGGATTCTTCGCGCGGATGCTGGTCAGGATGGCATTGAAGTCGGTGGCTTTATCGTTGGTGAATTCGCGCGACACGATCTGCACGCCGGCACCGGCCTTGCGTGCGCCTTTGGCGAATTCGTCCGCCACGCCCTGGCCGTAGGCCGTGCGGTCGTCGATGACGGCGATCTTCTTCGCGTTCAGCTTCTGCACGGCGTACTGGCCCAGGCTCGCACCGAGCTTGTTGTCGTTGGCCACCACGCGGAACGTCGTGTTGAATTTCTGGTGCGTGTAGACGGGGCTCGTGGCCGATGCCGAGATCTGCGGAATGCCGGCGTTGTAGTAGATGCGCGATGCCGGGATCGTCGTGCCGGACGTCTGGTGCCCGATCACGCCGTTCACCTTCAAGTCGGCCAGCTTCTGCGCGGCGGCCGTGGCCTGCTTCGGTTCGGCCGCATCGTCTTCCGCCTGCAGCACGAATTTCACCGGCTTGCCGCCGATCTGGAAGCCTTTCGCGTTCAGGTCCTCGATGGCCAGCCGCGTGCCGTTCGACGTGTCCGTGCCCAGGTGGGCGGACTGGCCCGACAGCGGCCCCACGTAGCCGATCCTGACCACTTGCTGCGCGTGCACACCGGTGGCGCTCAGGGCCACGATGGCGGCGGCGAGGGAAATCAGCTTGGTTTGCATATGCGTTTTACTCCAATCGGTATGCGGGCAGCTCATAAGGCCCGCTGAAAAAAACAAAGGCCGTCCAGATGGACGGCCGCACGGTCATTCAGTCTCCCGTTATTCTTTCTTACTTGACCACTTCCATCTTGGTCTTCTTGCCGCCCTTGTACGTGAACAGCGTCAGCGCGCCGTCCTTGATGTCGCCCGAATCGTCGAACGTGATCAGGCCCGTCACGCCCTGGTATTTCACCTTCTTCAGGAACGGCAGGTATTTCTTCGGATCGGCGGAACCGGCATCCTGCATCGCCTGCGCCATCACCATCACCGAATCGTACACGTACGGTGCGTACAGCTGCACTTCCTGGCCGTAGGCCTTCTTGTAGCGGGCGCGGAAGTCGTCCATGTTCTTCTGCAGGTCGGCCGACACGCCGCCCGCTTCGGCGCAGGTCACCACGCCGTCGGCGGCCGCATCGCCGGCCAGCCGCGGCAGCGCATCCGTACAGACGCCGTCGCCGCCCATGAATTTCGCCTTGATGCCCAGCGCCTTCATCTGGCGCAGCAGCGGGCCGCCGACGGCGTCCATGCCGCCGAAGAACACCAGGTCCGGGTTCTTGCCCTTGATCGACGTGAGGATCGCGTTGAAGTCGGTCGCCTTGTCGTTGGTGAACTGCTTGTCGACGATCTGCGCGCCTTTGGCGCCCTTGACGAATTCGCTCGCTACGCCCTGGCCGTAGGCGGTGCGGTCGTCGATGACGGCGATCTTCTTCGCGCCCAGCTTCTCGACGGCGTACTTGCCCAGCGTCCCACCGAGCTTGTTGTCGTTGGCGACCACGCGGAACGTCGTGTTGAAGCGCTGCTTGGTGTACGTCGGGATCGTCGATGCCGGCGAAATCTGCGGGATGCCGGCATTATAGTAGATGCGCGACGCGGGCACGGTGGTGCCGGAATTGAGGTGGCCGACGACGCCGTTGACCTTCGCGTCGACCAGCTTCTGCGCAACGGTCGTGCCCTGTTTCGGGTCAGCGCCGTCGTCTTCCAGCACGACGACGAATTTCACCGGCTTGCCGGCGATCTTGATGCCTTTCGCGTTCAGGTCGGCGATCGCCATGTTGGCGCCGTTTTCATTGTCCTTGCCGAGGTGGGCCTGGGCGCCGGAGACCGGGCCCACGTGGCCGATCTTGATCACTTCCTGCGCGCCGGCGGTGCTGGCCGCACCGGCAAAGGCGACGGCGATGGCAGCTGCGATGAACTTCGTTTGCATACTCGTTCTCTCCAAGGTTTGAAATCGGTCGGCGCCTCGTGGGCGTCGGTCATGCGAGAAGGTACAACAAATCTTTATTTTGGCAAAGCAGAGCGGGCGGCTTTTTTGACGCATGCACCGTCCCGTGGCGTACTGCACCGGGACGGCCGCTTTTTTCACTCTTTGGGTGCCTGCTGCAGGCCGATTTCCTGCGTCACCGCCTGGGCGACGACATGGGCCAGCGTGTCTTCGAGACCCGCGCGCAGCTGGGGAACGAGGCCGGCGAGCGTGTGTGCCAGCACTTCCTCCATGCCGCGGATGCGCTGGTCCAGCACCTGGTCGATGTGCGTGGTCAGATGCTTGAGGATGCGCTCGTTCAGGCGCTGTTCCAGGCCGGCCCAGTCTTCCGGTGCTGGCGGTTGCGGAACAGGAGCGGGAGCGGGAGCAGAAGCAGGCGCCTGCTGCGCCGGGCCGATACGCCAGACGGCGGGCGCTGCGGAAACCGGTGCCGCCGCCGCTGCGGGTGCGTAATCGACGGGAGGCGGCGCGTCGTCCCTGACCACCTCCGTCAGCACGGGAATGCTGGCATCGAAGGGCGACGGCGGCGTCATGCCTTGCCCACGTTCAGGTGCGTCGGCACGAACTCCTGCCGTTTGTAGGCGCCGAAGCGCTGGCGGCCGGCCGCCACGTCCGCCTCGTCGGTGGACACCACTTCGATCAGGCGGGGAAAGCTCTCGAACTGCGCCGGCGCGCGGCGCGCCAGGTTCACCAGCAGGTCGGCCTGCGGCAGTTCGGTGGCATCGCTGTCTGTCAGCACGATCGGCGTATCGGGCGCCAGCGGATCGTTGACGTTCACATGCGGCAGGAAGTCGGGTGCCGAAAAACTCCACAGCGCCGCATCGAGCTGCGCCAGCTGGGCCGCATCTTCCGTCATCACGACGATGCGGTTCTTCGCGCCATAGGCCTTGCGCACGAGGCGGCAGGCGTAGGCGATCTTGTCGGGGACGTTGGTGTGGAAGTCGATGCGGGTCATGCCGCTATTGTAGCGCGGGGCGGGGACTGTCCCCGGGGTTGCGGTTGACTCTACTCGAGCAGAGAACAACCCCGGGGACAGTCCCTTGCAGGGACAGTCCCCGCTTAAGCCGCCATCCCGCTATGCCGCAACAGCGCATCGATCTGCGGCTCCCGCCCGCGGAAGGCGGTGAACGACTCCAGCGCCGGCCGCGAACCGCCGACCGACAGGATCTCGCGCAGGAACTTCTCGCCGGTGGCGGTGGACAGCTTGCCGCCATCCAGCTGCGCCGCTTCCTCGAACGCCGCGTAGGCATCGGCGGACAGCACCTCGGCCCATTTGTAGCTGTAGTAGCCGGCCGCGTAGCCGCCGGCGAAGATGTGGCCGAACGAGTTCTGGAAGCGGTTGAACGCCGGCGGCACGATCACCGAGAATTTGCGGCGCACGTCGTCGATCACCTCCTGCACGGCCTTGCCGCTGGCCGGCTCGTAGTCGTAATGCAGGTGCATGTCCAGCAGCGAGAACTCCACCTGGCGCAGCGTCTGCAGGCCGGACTGGAAGTTCTTCGCGGCCAGCATCTTGTCGTACAGCGCGCGCGGCAGCGGCTCGCCCGTCTTCACGTGCGACGTCATGTGGGCCAGCACGTCCCACTCCCAGCAGAAGTTTTCCATGAACTGCGACGGCAGTTCCACCGCATCCCACTCGACGCCGGCGATGCCGGACACGCCCAGCTCCTCGACGGTGGTCAGCATGTGGTGCAGGCCG
Organism: Oxalobacteraceae bacterium UBA6704; assembly: GCA_002454505.1. Taxonomy (GTDB): domain Bacteria; phylum Pseudomonadota; class Gammaproteobacteria; order Burkholderiales; family Burkholderiaceae_D; genus Rugamonas. The sequence goes on along the minus strand of DKJA01000034.1, from coordinate 45,987 downwards.
TGGCCGAATTCATGGAACAGCGTGATCACTTCGTCGTGCGTGAACAGCGCAGGCTGCGCCTTGCCGTCGATGACCGCCGGTTCCGTGAAATTGCAGGTCAGGTAGGCGACCGGCGTCTGCAGGCGGCCGCTGTCGACGCGGCGGCTGCGCGCATCGTCCATCCACGCGCCGCTGTTCTTGCCCGGGCGGGCATACAGGTCCAGGTAGAACTGGCCCACCAGCTGGCCATCGCGCTCGATGCGGAAGAAGCGCACGTCCTTGTGCCACACGGGCGCGTCGTCCGGCGCGATCGTCACGCCGAACAGGCTTTGCACCAGCTTGAACAGGCCGTCGACCACTTTATGTTCGGGGAAGTACTGCTTCACCTCCTGCGCCGAGAACGCATACTGGTGCTGCTGCAGCTTTTCGGATGCATACGGCAGGTCCCAGGCCTGCAGATTGGTCAGCGCCAGGTGCTGGTGGGCGAACGCGGTCAGCTCCGCCAGGTCTTTTTCAGCATAAGGGCGGGCGCGCTTGGCCAGGTCTTCGAGGAACGCGATCACGTGCTCCGGGCTTTGCGCCATCTTCGGCACCAGCGACACCTCGGCAAAATTCTTGTAACCCAGCAGCTGCGCCTCTTCCGCGCGCAGTTTCAGCAGCGTGACGATATTGCCGCTGTTGTCCCATTTCTCGCGTTCGCTGAATACTTCGCCCAGTTCGGATGCCTTGGTCGCATTCGCGCGATACACCTTCTCGCGCAGCGCGCGGCTGTCGGCGAACTGCAGGATCGGGTAATAAGAAGGGAAGTGCAGCGTGAACAGCCAGCCCTGCTTGCCGTCCTTTTCCGCCAGCGCCTTCGCGGCCGCTTTCACATCGTCCGGCAGGCCGGCCAGTTCCGCTTCGCTTTCGACCAGCAATTTCCAGTCGTTGGTGGCATCCAGCACGTTCTCGGAAAAGCGCGTGGACACGGCCGCATGTTCTTCCTGGATCGCCGCGAAGCGCTCCTTCTGCGCCTGCGGCAGCTCGGCGCCGCCCATGCGGAAGTCGCGGATCGCGTTGTCCACGATGCGCTGGCGGGCCGGCGACAGCGTGGCGAATTCGGCGGACGCGCGCAGTTCCTTGTACTTGGCAAACAGCACCTCGTTCTGCGACACCTCGGTCCAGAACTCGGTGACCTTCGGCTGGTTCTCGTTGTACACGGCGCGCAGCTCGGGCGTATCGACCACATTGTTCAGGTGACCGACGATGCCCCAGGCGCGGCCGGCCCGCTCGCCGGCGTCTTCCAGCTCGTTGAAGCTGTTCCACGTGACGGGTTCCTGCGCCGTTTCCAGCTTCTTGACGACGGCGCCGGCTTGCACCAGCAGCTCGTCGATGGCGGGCGTTACGTGTTCCGGCTTGATCGCATCGAAACGCGGCAGGCCGGTAAAGTCCAGCAGGGGGTTCTCAATAGTCGTCGTCATGGTCTGTCCAGGGTTGCTCGAGCCGCGCGGCGCTGGTTTATACGCGCTCTGCCGACTCGATGGTATTCATCAAGAGCATCGTAATGGTCATCGGACCGACGCCGCCCGGCACGGGCGTGATGTGCGCGGCCACGTCCTTGATGCCGGCAAAGTCCACGTCGCCGCAAAGCTTGCCATTATCGTCGCGATTCATGCCCACATCGATCACGATTGCGCCGGGCTTGACCATGTCGGCGGTCAGCGTGTTGCGGCGGCCCACGGCCGCCACCACCACATCCGCCTGTCGCGTGTACAGGCCCAGGTCCGGCGTCGCGCTATGGCAGATGGTGACGGTGGCGTTGGCCTGCAAGAGCAGCAGCGCCATTGGTTTGCCGACCGTGTTGCTGCGGCCGATCACGACGGCATGCTTGCCGCGCAGGTCGACGCCCGTCGATTCGATCAGTTTCATGCAACCGTAAGGCGTGCAGGGACGGAAGCCGTCCAGGCCCGTCATCAGTTCGCCGGCCGACAGCACCGAGTAGCCGTCGACATCCTTCGAAGTGGAGATCGCCTCGATGACCTTGTGCGGGTTAATGTGTTTCGGCAGCGGCATCTGGACCAGGATGCCGTGGATGGCCGGGTCGGCGTTCAATGCTGCAATGCGGTCGAGCAGGGCCTGTTCGGACAGGTCGGCATCGTATTTTTCCAGCACCGAGTGGAAACCCACGTCGCCGCAGGCCTTGACCTTGTTGCGGACGTAGACCTGGCTGGCCGGGTCTTCGCCGACGAGAATCACCGCCAGGCCGGGCTGGGTGCCTTTGGCAGTCAATGCGGCAGCGCGGGAGGCGATTTCGCCGCGCAGTTTTTGGGAAAGGGCGATGCCGTCGATCAGATGTGCAGACATGGTTTTCGAGATCAGTTGGAAGGGAAAACCAACATTATACGGGTATGTAGAAAGCGAGCATTTATGCGGCATTGCAGCATTTTCGCATAGGGAGATTTTACAATGTGAAAAGCCCTTTCGCATTTTGAAAATGCGAGAATTCACTGTTAGAATCCCCACACTCGCATGAAGTCTTGGTAAATAATCCCCCACTGCGTCCGACCTCGATCACCCATCGGCACGGGCAAACAATCACTTAGGAGACTAGATAAATGTCAGCTCAACTTGACCAGGTCACGGCCCAAACCGCCAACGATCCGGACGCACAGGAAACCAAGGAATGGCTGGAGGCGCTCGACGCGGTGCTCCAGGCTGAAGGCCCGGAACGTGCCCAGTACCTGATGGAACGCATGATGGACCTGGCCCGCCGCCGCGGCGCCGATATCCCGTTCTCCGCGAATACCGCGTACGTGAACACGATTCCGGCCGACGTGGGCGCGCACTGCCCGGGCAACCTCGAATACGAAGAGCGCCTGCGCTCGTGGATGCGCTGGAACGCGATGGCGATGGTGGTCAAGGCCAACCGCGCCGACGGCGACCTGGGCGGCCACCTGTCCTCGTTCGCCTCGCTGGCGAACATGCTGGGCATCGGCTTCAACCACTTCTGGAAAGCGCCGAGCGAAGAGCACGGCGGCGACCTGCTGTACATCCAGGGCCACTCGTCGCCCGGCGTGTACGCGCGCGCCTTCCTGGAAGGCCGCCTGTCCGAAGAGCAGCTGCTGAACTTCCGCCGCGAAGTGGACGGCAAGGGCCTGTCCTCGTACCCGCACCCGAAACTGATGCCGGACTTCTGGCAGTTCCCGACCGTGTCGATGGGCCTGGGCCCGCTGATGGCGATCTACCAGGCGCGCTTCCTGAAGTACCTGCACGCCCGCTCGATCGCGAACACCGACGGCCGTAAAGTCTGGGCCTTCTGCGGCGACGGCGAGATGGACGAACCGGAATCGCTTGGCGCGATCGGCATGGCCGCCCGCGAGAAGCTGGACAACCTCGTCATCGTCGTCAACTGCAACCTGCAGCGCCTGGACGGTCCGGTGCGCGGCAACGGCAAGATCATCCAGGAACTGGAAGCGGACTTCCGCGGCGCCGGCTGGAACGTCGTCAAGGTCATCTGGGGCCCGGGCTGGGACGAGCTGCTGGCCAAGGACAAGGAAGGCATCCTGCAGCGCGTGATGATGGAAACCGTCGACGGCGAATACCAGAACTACAAGGCCAAGGACGGCGCCTACGTGCGCAAGCACTTCTTCGGCAAGCATCCGAAGCTGCTGGAAATGGTCGCCAACATGAGCGACGACGACATCTGGCGCCTGACCCGCGGCGGCCACGACCCGCACAAGATCTACGCCGCCTTCAAGATCGCGCAGGAAGCGCAGGGCAAGCCGACCGTGCTGCTGGTGAAGACCATCAAGGGCTACGGCATGGGCAAGTCGGGCGAAGCGCGCAACACGGCGCACCAGACCAAGAAGCTGGACGACGAGGCGATCCGCGAAATGCGCGACCGCTTCAACATTCCAATCCCTGACGACAAACTGGCCGAGATCCCGTTCTTCAAGCCATCCGACGACGCGCCGGAAATGAAGTACCTGCACGAGCGCCGCAAGGCACTGGGCGGCTACCTGCCGCACCGCCGCCAGAAGGCCGACGAAACGCTGGTCGTGCCGCCGCTGGAAGCCTTCAAGGCAGTGCTGGATGCAACGCCGGAAGGCCGCGAGATCTCCACCACGCAGTCGTTCGTCCGTATCATCACCGCACTGCTGCGCGACCAGAGCCTGGGCCAGCGCGTGGTGCCGATCCTCGTCGACGAATCCCGTACCTTCGGCATGGAAGGCCTGTTCCGCCAGATCGGCATCTTCAACCAGCAGGGCCAGCTGTACGAGCCGGTCGATAAAGACCAGGTGATGTACTACCGCGAAGACAAGGCTGGTCAGATCCTGCAAGAGGGCATCAACGAAGCGGGCGGCATGAGCTCGTGGATCGCCGCGGCCACGTCGTACTCGACGAACAACCGCGTGATGATCCCGTTCTTCACGTACTACTCGATGTTCGGCATGCAGCGCGTGGGCGACCTGGCCTGGGCGGCCGGCGACATGCGCGCCCGCGGCTTCATGATGGGCGGCACGGCCGGCCGCACGACGCTGAACGGCGAAGGCCTGCAGCACGAGGATGGCCACAGCCACCTGTTCGCCGCCGCGATCCCGAACTGCCTGCCGTACGACCCGACCTTCGGCCACGAGCTGGCGGTCATCATTCATGACGGCCTGCGCCGCATGGTGACGGAACAGGAAGACGTGTTCTACTACATCACCATCATGAACGAGAACTACGCGCAGCCGGGCCTGAAGGCCGGCGACGAGGAAGGCATCCTGAAGGGCATGTACCGCCTGCAGGAAGGCACCGCCAACGCGGGCCAGCGCGTGCAGCTGATCGGCTCCGGCACGATCCTGCGCGAATCCATCTTCGCCGCCGAACTGCTGGAAAAAGACTGGGGTGTTGCCGCCGACGTGTGGTCCGCACCGTCGCTGACGCTGGTGGCCCGCGACGGCCAGGATGCCGAACGCTGGAACCTCGTCAACCCGACCAAGGAACAGCGCGTGCCGTACGTGACGCAGCTGCTGAAGGACACGCAGGGCCCGATCATCGCGACGACCGACTACATGCGCCTGTACGCCGAACAGATCCGTGCATTCATGCCGAAGGAGCGTACCTACCGCGTGCTGGGCACCGACGGTTTCGGCCGTTCGGACAGCCGCGCCAAGCTGCGCGAGTTCTTCGAAGTGAACCGCTACTACATCACGGTTGCCGCGCTGCGTTCGCTGGCCGACGAAGGCAAGATCGATATCGCCATCGTCGAGCAGGCTGTCGTCAAGTACGGCCTGAACCCGAACAAGCCAAATCCGGTGACCCAATAACGAGAATACGGAGCAAACGCTATGAGCATTGTGGAAGTCAAAGTCCCGGATATCGGCGATTTCAAGGAAGTCGAGATCATCGAGCTGATGGTGAAGGTGGGCGACACGATCAAGGTCGACCAGTCGCTGATCACCGTCGAATCGGACAAGGCGTCGATGGAGATTCCATCGACCCAGGCCGGCGTCATTAAGGAAATCAAGGTCAAGGTCGGCGACAAGGTTGCCGAGGGTTCGCTGCTGTTATTGGTTGAAGGTGCGGAGGCGGCTGCCGCCCCTGCTGCTGCACCGGCTCCCGCATCTACTCCAGCTGCCGCTGCGCCAGCACCTGCACCGGCTGCCGCGCCGGCGCCCGCTGCGCCTGCCGCATCGGCCGGCCCGGTGGAAGTGAAAGTGCCGGACATCGGCGACTTCAAGGAAGTGGAAGTCATCGAGGTGATGGTCAAGGTGGGCGACACGATCAAGAAGGACCAGTCGCTGATCACCGTCGAATCGGACAAGGCATCGATGGAGATCCCGTCGTCGCACGACGGCGTGGTGAAAGAGATCAAGGTGAAGGTGGGCGACAAGATCGCCGAAGGTTCGCTGGTACTGGTGGTTGAAGCCACCGGCGGCGCGGCTGCTCCTGCTGCTCCTGCTCCTGCTGCCGCAGCGGCTCCTGCTGCTGCCGCTTCGGCGCCGGCTGCGGCGGCTGCATCCGCACCTGCCCCAGCGCCTGCACCGGCTTCGGCTTCGGCTGCACCGGCAGTCTCCGGCAAGCTGGCGCACGCATCGCCGTCCGTCCGCAAGTTCGCCCGCGAACTGGGCGTGGAAATCGCCAAGGTGCCGGGCACCGGTCCGAAAGGCCGCATCACGCTGCTGGACGTGCAGAACTTCGTCAAGGGCGTCATGTCGGGTGCGACCGCCGCACCGGCCGGCGCAGCCGCGCCTGCGGGCGGCGGCACCGGCATGAACCTGCTGCCATGGCCGTCGCTGGACTTCTCCAAGTTCGGCGAAACGGAACTGCAGCCGCTGCCGCGCATCAAGAAGATCTCCGGCCCGAACCTGCACCGCAACTGGGTGATGATCCCGCACGTGACGCAGTACGAGGATGCCGACATCACCGACCTGGAAGCGTTCCGCGTCGACTCGAATGCCGCCAACGCGAAGAACAAGGAAGCAACCAAGCTGACGATGCTGGCCTTCGTCATCAAGGCCTCCGTGGCCGCGCTGAAGAAATACCCGGCGTTCAACTCGTCGCTGGACGAGAAGGGCGAGAACCTGATCCTGAAGAAGTACTACAACATCGGCTTCGCGGCCGACACGCCGAATGGTCTCGTCGTCCCGGTGATCAAGAACGCGGACCAGAAGTCCGTGACGCAGATCGCCAAGGAGATGACCGACCTGTCGCTGCAGGCCCGCGAAGGCAAGCTGAAACCGACCGACATGCAGGGCGCCACGTTCACGATCTCGTCGCTGGGCGGCATCGGCGGCACGCACTTCACGCCAATCGTCAACGCGCCGGAAGTCGCGATCCTCGGCCTGTCGAAAGCGTCGATGAAACCCGTGTGGGACGGCAAGCAGTTCGCGCCGCGCCTGATGATGACGCTGTCGCTGTCCTACGACCACCGCGTGGTCGATGGCGCGTCCGGTGCCCGCTTCGCCGTGTATCTGGCCGACGTGCTGGCCGATATGCGCAAGATCCTGCTGTAAGGAGACCGCCAGATGAGCATCATTGAGGTAAAAGTACCGAACATCGGCGACTTCAAGGAAGTCGAAGTGATCGAAGTGATCGTCAAGGTGGGCGACACGATCAAGGTCGACCAGTCGATCGCCACCGTCGAATCGGACAAGGCATCGATGGAGATCCCATCCACGCATGCCGGCGTCGTCAAGGAACTGAAGTTCAAGGTGGGCGACAAGGTGTCGGAAGGTTCGCTGCTGCTGATGCTGGAGGAGGCTGCCGGTGCTGCATCTGCTCCCGCCGCTGCACCAGCTCCTGCCGCGGCTGCACCTGCTCCGGCGCCTGCCGCTACGCCTGCACCTGCAGCAGCGCCGGTTGCCGCGGGTTCCTTCGCCGGCACCGTCGATGTCGATTGCGACATGATGGTGCTGGGCGGCGGTCCTGGCGGTTATTCCGCCGCGTTCCGCGCCGCGGACCTGGGCATGAGCACGGTCATCGTCGAGCGTTACGCGACGCTGGGCGGCGTGTGCCTGAACGTGGGCTGCATTCCGTCGAAGGCGCTGCTGCACCTGGCATCCGTCGTTGACGAGACGGCGCACCTGGGCAAGCACGGCGTCAAGTTCGCCAAGCCGGAAATCGACATCGACGAAGTGCGCAAGTACAAGGAAGGCGTCATCGGCAAGATGACCGGCGGCCTGGCCGGCATGGCCAAGGCCCGCAAGACGCAGGTGGTGCAGGGTGTCGGCCAGTTCGTCAGCCCGAACCACATCGAGGTGACGGCTGCCGACGGCACGAAGAAGGTCGTGCAGTTCAAGCAGGCGATCATCGCGGCCGGTTCGTCGGTGGTGAAACTGCCGTTCATTCCGGAAGATCCGCGCATCGTCGATTCGACGGGCGCGCTGGAACTGCGCTTCATCCCGAAACGGATGCTGGTCATCGGCGGCGGCATCATCGGCCTGGAAATGGCCACCGTCTACTCCACGTTCGGTGCGCGCATCGACGTGGTCGAGATGATGGACGGCCTGATGCAGGGCGCCGACCGCGATGCCGTCAAGGTCTGGCAGAAGTACAACGCGGCCCGTTTCGACAACGTGATGACGAAGACGAAAACCGTCGGCGTGGAAGCGCTGCCGGAAGGGATCAAGGTCACGTTCGAAGCCGCCGAAGCGGGTGCCGCATCGCCGGAACCGCAGGTGTACGACATGGTGCTGGTGGCTGTCGGCCGCAGCCCGAACGGCAAGAAGATCGCCGCGGATAAAGCGGGCGTTCAGGTGACCGACCGCGGATTCATCAACGTCGACAGCCAGATGCGCACCAACGTGCCGCACATCTTCGCCATCGGCGACCTGGTGGGCCAGCCGATGCTGGCGCACAAGGCTGTGCATGAAGGCCACGTGGCTGCCGAAGCTGCCCATGGCGAGAAGTCGCACTTCGATGCGGCGGTGATCCCGTCCGTCGCCTACACCGATCCGGAAGTGGCATGGGTCGGCCTGACGGAAGACGAGGCGAAAGCCAAGGGCATCAAGGTCGAGAAGGGCCACTTCCCGTGGGCCGCCTCCGGCCGCGCCGTGGCCAACGGCCGCGACGAAGGCTTCACCAAGCTGCTGTTCGATGCGGAAACCCACCGCATCGTCGGCGGCACGATGGTCGGCACGCATGCCGGTGACATGATCGGCGAGATCGCGCTGGCGATCGAGATGGGCGCCGACGGCACCGACATCGGCAAGACGATCCACCCGCACCCGACGCTGGGCGAATCGATCGGCATGGCCGCCGAAGTTTACGAAGGCGTGTGCACCGACCTGCCACCGATGCGCAAGCGCTGACCCTCAGCCGCTTCGCCATGGCGCCACCTTCGGGTGGCGTTTTTATTTCTTGTAAAACAGGGTCTGACCCTGTTTTACAGGAAAGATTTCCTGGAAAATGGGGACGGACCCCATTTTTCGGGTAATGTTTCCAGCCTCACTTTTCGCTTTTCCGAACAACGGCCGACCATGATCACCCTCCAGCAATTCCTCGGCTTCCTCGCCGCCGCCCTCCTGATCACCGCATCGCCCGGCCCGGACAACCTGATGGTGCTCGGCATGGGCATCTCCAAGGGACGCCGGCAGGGCATCGCGTTCGGCCTCGGCTGCGCATTCGGCTGTTTGAGTCATACGGTGCTGGCGGTGATCGGCGTGAGTGCGCTGATCGCGGCGTCGCCGATGGCCTTCACGGCGCTGAAGGTCGTCGGCGGGCTGTATCTGATCTGGATCGGCTATAACGCGTGGCGGCACGCCGGCGTGGTGAAGGTCGAGCGGGTGGGGCTGCCGGAGGAAACGCTGACGAAGCTGTTCCTGAAAGGGATGCTGGCCAATGCCGTCAATCCAAAGGTGGTGCTGTTCTTCCTGTCGTTCCTGCCGCAGTTCGTGATCGCGGCGAACGGCAACGTAGGCCTGCAGTTGGGCGTGCTGGGCCTCGTCTTCACCGCGCAGGCCGCGGTGCTGTTTGGCCTGCTCGGTTACTTCTCCGGCGCGATCGGGCAGTGGCTGAACCGCAAACCCAAGGCGGGTCCACTGCTCGATCGCATCGCCGGGACCGTGTTCATCGCCCTCGGTTTGAAGCTGATCGTCTCGCGCTAAAAAGCTTCACTGCCCGCGCCGGCAGAAGTGCTCGACGAGCGCCCGGTGCGGCGGCAGGTCGGCCACCGCGTGGTGCGACAGCTGGGCGATCGTCTGGAACTCGCGCCGCGCCGCGTCGATATCGGGCAAGGCGCCGCGGTTCGCGTGCAGCGTTGTCGCGAACTCCATCCCGTACAGCACGTACTGCCAGCTGGACGGCGGATACATTTCGATGTCCGTCACGAAGTCGAGCCGGTGCGGCGGCCGGCCGCGCCACATCGCCAGCTGTTCGCGCAGCGATTCGGGGATCGACGCGGGCCGTGTGTTATCGATCCAGAATGCGTGATCGGTGCGTTGCGTCAGGCAGTAATGCATCTTGACGAAATCGACGATGCGCTCGTAACGCGCCTTCATCTGCGTGTTGAACAGCTTTGCCACCGGCTCGGTATTGCCGTCGTACGGGAACAGGTAGCTGACCAGGTAGGTGGCCGCCTCGATGACGCCGATGCCGGACGATTCCAGCGGTTCGAGAAAACCGCTGGACAGCCCGATCGCTACGCAATTCTTGATCCATTGTTTTTCACGATAGCCCACGTTCAGCTTCAGCATGCGCGGATCGCGGCCTGCGCTGGCCTGGCCGATGTACCCGCGCAGCACCTGTTCGGCGCGCTCGTCGCTCGTGTGCCGGCTCGAGTACACGTAGCCGATGCCGCGCCGTTCGTGCAGGCCGATGTCCCACGTCCATCCTGCTTCATGCGCGGTGGAGATCGTGTACGACGGGATCGGCGCGTCGGGCCGGTCGTAGGGCACCTGCATCGCCAGCGCGCGGTCGACGAACAGCGTGTCGTTCACGCTGTGGAAGCGGGCACCGAGCGCCTCGCCGATCAGCCGCGCGCGAAAGCCCGTGCAGTCGATGTACAGGTCCGCCGTCAGCACGCCCGCTTCGCGCGTGACGATGCTGGCAATGGCGCCATCCTCGGTCAGCATGACATCATCGACCGTGGCCTTGATGCGCTTCACGCCCAGCGACTGGGCATGCGTGCAGAGGAGGGCGGCGAAGCGGCCCGCATCGAAGTGATAGGCGTAGTTCAGCGGGCCGGCGTAATCGGCATCGGTGTAGCGTTTCGGGCCGTGGCTCTGATCGGCGACCTGTTTCTGCAGCGTGGCTGCGCCGGCAAATGACGCGCCTTTGCCCGCTGCGCCCATGAGCCAGTAGGGCAGCAGTTCCGGTCCGCCGGGTCGCTGGCTGGGCTGGCTGAACGGGTGGAAGTAATGGTCGGCCCCCGCCGTGCCGGCCGGCCGCACCCAGTGGTCGAAGCGGATGCCCTGCTTGAACGTGGCGCTGCATTCGCGGATGAAACGGCCCTCGTCGATGCCCAGCACGGACAGCGTGCCGCGGATCGACGGGAACGTGCCTTCGCCCACGCCGATGATGCCGATGTCTTTCGACTCGACCAGCGTGATGCGGATGCCTTCCTCGGTGCGCGCGCCCAGCGTCTTCGCCAGGAACCCGGCAGCCAGCCAGCCGGCCGTGCCGCCGCCGACGATGAGGATGTTGCGGATGGGGGCCATCTTGTCTCCTTCGTATTTGTCCGCTGCTTATTGCCGAGGCCGTGTCTATTTTTGGGGTTGACCCCCAAAATAGACACAAGCTGATCCGTACAGCTTGGCTGTTGCCATATTCACACAGTCTTCAGCACCGGCCCATCATTTTTAAATTGACATTGCCAATCCCATAAAGCTACCATGAAAACGGTTTCAAACGTAGTGCAATCGTTTTCAACTAATTTGAAAACGATTTCATTGTTGAGAAATCTGCTCAGGGAAAGGCCGGGCAGCGACCAGGCAGATGCCGCCGAGCAGAAGCAGCTGGTTTCAAACAATATGTTAGCGGCACCCTTGTGTGATGCCGCAGCAACAAAGGAGACTTATGAACATTCGCACCCCACGGGTTCGCCGCCTCGGCACGCCCATCCAACTCGCCGTGCTGACGCTGCTCGCCGGCCTCAACACCGCCAATGCTCAGACGGCCGGCACCAACGCCACGCCGCAAGCGCCGAAAGAACAAGTGCTGGCCACCGAGGCCGGCTCCACCGTCATCCCCGAAGTCTATGTGACGGCGACGAAGCGCAGCACGTCGCTGCAGCGCACGCCCGTCGCGGTGACCGCCATCAGCGCCGCCACGCTGGACGATAACCACGTGCAGACGATCCAGGACGTCGTCAACCTGGTGCCCGGCTTCTCCGCCACCAGCCAGGGCGATCACGGCGTCATCACGATGACGATGCGCGGCATCGGCAACGACAGCGCGAAAACCGAATACGCCGACCCCGAAGTGGCGATCTTCGTCGACGGCATCTACTCGCCGCGTCCCGAAGGCGCGACGACGCTGCTGTTCGACCTGGAAGGCATCGAGGTGCTGCGCGGCCCGCAGGGCACGCTGTGGGGCCGCAACTCCACCGTCGGCGCGGTGAACATGCAGACGGCCAAGCCCACGCTGGGCAGCAATTCCGGCTACGTGGAAGCGGGCATGGGTGACTACGGCCGCGTGGGCGGGCGGGGCGCGTTCAACGTGCCGCTGTCCGACACGGCCGCGCTGCGCGTGGCGTTCGTGCACGAGCAGCACGACGGCTATGTCGATTACCAGACGCCGGCCAACATCCCGCTGGCGCAGCAGCAGGCCGCCGCGGCACCGGTGATCGCTGCATGGAACGCCGCGCATCCCGGCAACCCGATCGCCTTCCAGCCGATCAATACCGCCAATTTCGTCCAGGGCGGGAACAAGTACAACGCCCAGGACCAGACGGCGCTGCGCCTGTCGCTGCTGTGGGAAATCCTGCCGTCGCTGCACTGGAACCTGTCGTACGAACGCTTCCAGGACCGCGGCACGCCGGGCATGAACCTGATGCAGACGCCGCGCGCCGGCCAGGACCGCTGGTCCGCGCTGATCGACACGGCGCCTTCGCTCAAGCGCGATTCGAACTCGGTGCGCACCCGCGTGGACTGGGCCATCAATCCGGACATGGCGCTGGCGTACATCGGCGGCTGGTCGTCGTTCCGCGGTTCGTCCACCTACGACCAGGATGGCGGTGTGCTGCCGCCGACCAGCTTCACCACGGGCGGCAACATGCAGGCGAATGACACCGTGTGGTCGAAGTACAAGAGCTACAGCCACGAAGTGGAAGTGCAGTCGACCGGCAAGAAGACGGTGGACTGGCTGCTCGGCCTGTACTACGGTCACGAGAACAACGGCATTCGCTTCGACATCCCGATCATGAACGGCACGCAGCAGGGCACCGTCAACTGGCAGGGTTCCTTCATCCAGCCGAAGGAGACGGTGGATTCGAAAGCCGTGTTCGGCCAGGCCACGTGGAACGTCAACGACCAGCTGCACCTGACCGGCGGCGCGCGCTACACGGACGACAAGCGCAAGAACATCGGCGGCACGGGCAACGGCTGGGTGGGCGATGCGACGATTCCGCAGATCCCGCTGAACCCGAGCGTCAACCCGTTCGCACCGGGTTCCGGCTACAAGATCGACTCGAACAACTCGGGCTCCTTCAGCGGCAGCAAGTCCACGTGGCTGGCGCGCGCGAGCTACGACATCAATCCGACGTCGATGGTGTACGCGAGCTTCTCCACCGGTTACAAGTCCGGCGGCCTGCAGGATGGCGGCAAGCCGTACGGCGAGGAAACGCTGGACAACTACGAGATCGGCAGCAAGAGCACCTTCCTGAACGGCATGCTGCGCATGAATAACGCGCTGTACTACGAGAAGTTCAAGGGCTTCCAGTTCAGCGCGCCGGTGACGAATCCGGACGGCTCGCACAGCCTGTCCACGTTCAATGCCGAAGGCGCCAAGGTGTATGGCTTCGAGACGGAGATCGCGGCCAAGATCACCAAGGCGGACCGCGTGCAGTTCACCGGCACGTACACGCATGCGGAACTGGGTGCGCTGATCGGCGGCTCGAACGACTACACGCTGCCGGCCTGCTCGATCCCCGGCATCAGCACCTGCCTCGATGTGACTGGCAACACGATGCCGCACTCGCCAAAGTGGAGTACGCAGCTGATGTACCAGCACGTGTTCCAGCTGCCGGCCGGCACGCTGACGCCGCGGCTGTCGGCGCACTGGGAATCGGCCAGCTGGCTGTCCGTGTTCAACCTGGGCGAACCTGACCGCCAGGGTTCGTACTCGAAGGTGGACCTGGGCCTGCGCTACGACGCGGACCGGAAATACTACCTGGACCTGTTCGTGCGTAACGTGGGCGACAAGGACATCAAGACGAGCGCGCAGAACCCGCAAGGCATCTGGCAGGCGCAATACCTGCCGCCGCGGACCATCGGGTTCAACGCGGGTTATACGTTCTAAACGGCCTTGCTTATGAGAAAACGGCGCCTCACGGCGCCGTTTTTTTTCACGCAGAAGTTTTCGCGGCCTTGCTCAGCCGACGCCGCCCGAGTAATCCCTTCCCCGAAAAATAGGGACAGACCCTGTTTTAGAGGAAATAATAGGGACAGACCCTGTTTTACAGGGAATTTTCGCGGCAACAGGATGCTCGGCAATTACGCCATCCGAGAAAATAGGGACAGACCCTGTTTTAGAGGAAATAATAGGGACAGACCCTGTTTTACAGGAATTTTTCTCGGCAGCAGGGACTGTACGGCGAGTTTTTGTGGGGAACAGGGCGCCGTGTTGCGCGGGTGATAGGCCGGGAGGGGCAGGGGGCAGGTTCTCTATTAGATCGGCGATTGAAAGAGAGCCTGCCCCGGTTTGCTTGCTATATCAGCCGTCCTGCTGATGAAACGGCGCAAACCACGTGACGAGGAAGGAAGGAATCGTCGCCGCCATCACGAACCAGAAATAGTTCACATAGCCGAGCAACTGCTGCAGGTGGCCGGACACAAGCCCGGTCACCATCATGCACAGTCCCATCAGGCCCGTGCCGAAGGCGTAGTGCGTGGTGGTGTACTTGCCCGGCGCGAGCTGCTGCATCAGGTAGATCATGAAGCCCACCGAGCCGAAGCCGAAGAAGAATTTTTCGATCGCCACGCCGGCGCTGATGACGACGAGGCTGGTGGGCTGGTACAACGCCATCAGCAGGAACGTCACGTTGGGGATGTTGACCGCGCAGCACAGCACGAACAGCGTCGGTTGCAGTCCCCGCCTGGCGACGAACAGGCCTCCCAGCAGCGAGCCGACCAGCACGGCCACCAGGCCATAGGTGCCGTAGACGATGCCGAGCAGCTCGTTCGACAATCCCAGGCCGCCTTTTGCCACCGGGTCCACCATGAAGAAGGGCCCGATCTTTTCCAGCAGCCCGATCGACAGCCGGAACAGGAACGCGAAGCCGATCATCAACCAAACGTCGCGCTTGTGGAAGAAGGTGACGAAGGAATCCTTCAGGATGAACCACGCGGCGCCGACGGAAGAGGGCGCGTTCTCCGCCTTGGCGCCATCGGGCATCGTGCGCAGGTGCCACAATGCCATCGCCAGCGTAATGCCGGCGACGATGAAGAACACGATGCGCCAGCTGTCGATCCACTCCGGTCCGAACACTTTTGGATCATGGTGGAAGGTGTTCGTATGCAGCCAGCCGGACAGATAAACCAGCCCACCGGAGGCGACGATCGGCCCGATATTCCACGACAGGCTCTGGATGCCGCAATACAGCGACTGCGAGCGCGCATCGAGCGCGGTGACGTAGACGCCGTCCGCGGCGATGTCCTGCGTGGCGCCGACGAAGGACAGGAAGATGAACAGCGCCACCATGATCGCCATATAGCCGGGCAGCGCCATCGCCAGCGCGACGGCGCCGAAGCCCAGCGAGAGCGTCAGCTGCGCGCACAGGACAAAGAACTTCTTGGTACGGTACATCTCGACGAACGGCGCGAACAGCGGCTTGATCGTGTAGGCGAGGATCAGGTAGCTGGCATATTCGGCGGCCTTGCCGTTGTCCATGCCCAGGTTCTTGAACATGATCGCGGTGACGCTGGTCAGCATCACATAGGCCAGCGCCATCGTGAAGTAGCCGGTCGGCACCCACAACAAGGGGCTGGCGCGGCGGACCGCGGTGGGGGCGGGCGCGGCGGCTTGCAGCGGTGCCGGATTGACGGCCGCTGCGGCTTCGGTGGGCATGGTGTCTCCTCTGTTTTTTGTCATGCTTGTTTCGTCATGATTGCCTGCGGCTATGCTGCCACTTTTCCGGCGTCCTTTCCTCTTCCTTCAGCCGCGCTGCCCGTCGATGAAGGCGCGATACCACCGCGCGCTGTCCTTCGGCGTGCGCTGCTGCGTGGCGTAGTCCACATGGACGATGCCGAAGCGCTTCGCATAGCCCGAGTTCCATTCGAAGTTGTCCAGCAGGCTCCACAGGAAGTAGCCCTGCACGTCCACGCCCTGCCGCATCGCATCGAGCAGCGCGGCCAGGTGGCGCTGCACGTAGTCGATGCGCTGCGGGTCGGCGACCTTGCCATCGGCAATGGTGTCCGCGTTGGCCATGCCGTTTTCGGTGATGTAGATCGGCGGCAGCTCGTATTCGCTTTTCAGCTTGACCAGCAGTTCGGTCAGGCCTTGCGGATAGACTTCCCAGCCCATGTCCGTGGTGCCCAGCGCGTTCGGCGGCGTGCGCGGCGGCGTTTCCGCGCTGGCATACGAACGGAAGTAGTAGTTCACGCCGAGGAAGTCGATCGGCTGGTGGATGATCTCGAGATCGCCCGGCTTCACATCGGGCGCGTTGGCGCCGTGGCCCTTCAGCGCGTGGGCCGGATAGCGGCCCTTGAAGATCGGGTCCATGAACCATTGCACGGAGCGGGCGTATTCCCATTCGGCCAGGTCGCGGTCGGCCTGGCTATCGGTGGCCGGATCGGCCGTCCACTGGTTCAGCACGATGCCCAGTTGCGCCGGGCTGTTGACGATGCGCATCGCCGTCATTGCCAGGCCGTGCGACAGCAGCAGATGGTGGGAGACCTGTACAGCCTGCTTCGCATCCGTGACGCCCGGCGCGAACTGGCCGTTGCCATAACCCAGGTTGGCCGTGCACCACGGCTCGTTGTGCGTTGCAATCGTTTTCACACGCGACCCGAAGCGGCGCGCCACTTCCGCGGCGTAGTCGGCGAAGCGGTAGGCGGTGTCGCGGTTCAGCCACCCACCGTCGTCCTGCAGGCCTTGCGGCAGGTCCCAGTGGTACAGCGTGACGTGGGCGGCGATATTCCGGCTGTCGAGTTCGTCCAGCAGGCGGGCGTAGAACGCGAAACCTTCTTCGTTCCATTCACCTTTGCCGTCCGGCTGCACGCGCGACCATGCCATGGAGAAGCGGTAGGCATCCACGTGCAGGTCCGCCATGATGCCGACGTCTTCCGCGTAACGGTGGTAGTGGTCGCAGGCGACGTCACCGTTGCTGCCGTCGATCACCTTGCCGGGCGTGTGGCTGAAGGTGTCCCAGATCGACGGGCCCTTGCCGTCGGTGGTGGCGGCCCCTTCGATCTGGAATGCGCTGGTGGCGACACCCCAGGTGAACGAT
Source organism: Oxalobacteraceae bacterium UBA6704 (assembly GCA_002454505.1). Taxonomy (GTDB): domain Bacteria; phylum Pseudomonadota; class Gammaproteobacteria; order Burkholderiales; family Burkholderiaceae_D; genus Rugamonas. Next base: position 28,937 of record DKJA01000034.1, on the reverse strand, counting down.
GGCGGAAATTGCAGTTTGTCGGTCATGGCGGCTCTTGGTGAAGTTGTGAAAACGATTTCATACTGCGCCGACCATTAAACCTCAAGCATTCGGGCGTGTCAATCTGCAGTGCGGAAATGGTCAGCAAGTTGCCCGGCGGTGGCCGGGCGGGGAGGGATCAGGGCTGCATGTACTTGGCGAAGTTCTTCTCGTAATCCGTAAAGTTCTCGGCCTGCATCTTGTCGAACTGGGTGCGGAAGTATTCCAGCGCTTCCGGGCGGGTCGCGGCGAACTTCTCGGCCGTGCCGGAATTGCGCGCGAGGATGAAGGCGTTGAAGCGCGACGCGGCAAACAGCAGCGCCGCGCCGGCCACGTGCGGCGGCACACCGCTGGCCTGGCCCTGCTCGTTGGCGAACTGGATGAATTTGTCGATCAGCTGCCAGAATTCCTGGTCGTGGTCTTTGTCGCTCATGGGTGGCCCGTAAAAGTGAAAAAACCGGGCGGTACCCGGTTTCTTATTTTAACTGGCGATGAAGCGGGGCGGGATTTCCATGCCTTCGCTGGCCGCCTGCGCATAGGCGCGCATCTCGCTGATGGCCGCCTCCATCAGCTCCGGGCTCGGATTGGCCTGGAAGCCGCGGATGCGTTCGTTCAGCGACGCCACCTTCTGGGTCCATTGCAACCGGTCGATCTTGCTCATTACAGCCTCCCCATGAAACATTGTTCTAAAGGAATCAGTATCGCGCGCCGTTCGGCATACGCTCCGTACGCTAGCGCACATAAGAGGCTGCAACTGTCGAGTTCGTGTCCATTCCAACGATGCTGGTGCCTGACACCACGGGGGTGAAAGTAGACACGGGCTCAGCTGCATCCTGCCGCAGGTGCGACGGGAACCCTGCCGTCAGACGGCCGAGCTCGTGTCACTGTCGGTGCCTGACACCAGGGGTGGGAAAGTGGACACGGGCTCGGCTGTAGAGGAAGGGCAGGCGGCCACGCCGTGCAGGAACAGGTCGACGCGTTCCTCGACCACCAGCGCCTGCTGGCAGGCGGAGTAGGCGGGGGCGGCGAACAGGTAGCGTTTCAGCTGGTCGCCCATCAGGCAGTTCATCAGGTGCACCGTCAGCTGCTCGGGCGGCAGGTCGCGCAACTGCGCGCGCACGTCCGGGCGGAGGAAGTACTGGCGCAGCGCTTCGCGGGTCTGGCGCGGCCCGGCCTCGAAGAACGCCTCGGCCAGCTCGGGCGCGTGCGGCGCTTCGGCGATGACCATGCGGTGCAGGTTGATGGCTGTCGGCGTGGCCAGCAGCTCGTGGATGCGCACGCCGAAGTCGATCAGCACTTCGCGGATGGGACGCTGGTTGGTTTCCAGGTTTTCCATCGTCTCGAAATAGACCTCGCGGCCGGAGCGGAGGATTTCGCGGAACAGGCCGGCCTTGCCGCCGAACTTCACATAGATGGTGCGGACGGCCACGTGGGCCTTGCGGGCGATCGTCTCCAGGCTGACCTTGCTGTAACCCTTTTCCAGGAACAGTTCGGCCGCCGTACGCATCAGGTCGTTCATCCGCGTTTCCGCATCGCACGCGCGGGGGCGCCCGGCGGAGCGGCGGAGCAGCGGGCAGCCGCTGTCTGGATCGTCTGGCAATTTGCTGGACTTGGGCATGGTAGCGAGGCGTTGTAGCGAGGAAAAAGCCGAAAGTAACAGATGCCCCTACTTTATGCCACTCAGGAATGAAATGCAACCGTTTCATTTCTTGACTTCCGCAGATCGTTGTCCAATAATGCGCAGATCCCATTTCATTTTATTTTCGGAGCGACCATGTCCAACCCGCAAAACCAAGAACAAAAAGTGCTCAGCGCCGTCCCGCCCGCTCAGGGTGCACCCGCGGCGCCTGCGGCAGCGGCTCCTCCGAAGAAGCCCAACCGCCGCGTACTGGTAGTGGCTGGCGTGATCGCCATCGCCGCCATCGCCGCCGGCGGCCGCATGTGGTACCGCAGCGCTCACTTCGTCGAGACGGAAAACGCCTACGTGGCCGGTCACGTGCACCCGGTGTCGTCGCGCATCGCCGGCACGGTGACGAAAGTGCTGATCGACGATAACCAGTATGTGAAGGCGGGCGACGTGATCGCCGAACTCGATCCGTTCGACCAGGGTGTCAAGGTCGAACAGATCCGCGCGCAGATCGCCAGCGCCGAAGCGCAGGTGCTGCAGGCCGATGCCCAGGTGGCGCAGGCCAATGCGCAGGCCAGCGGCGCGTCCGCGCAAGTCAAACAATCGGAAGCGCTGCTGCTGCGCGCCAACCAGGATGCCGACCGCTATGGCCAGCTGTTCACCAGCCAGATGAAAGCCGTGTCGAAAGCGGAACTGGATGGCGCCAACGCCTCGCGCGCCAGCGCCGTGGCCGACCTGGCCGCCCGCAAGGACAGCGTCGTCGCCGCGAAAGCGCAGATCGCCGCCGCCGGTTCCGCCCGCGACGTGCTGAAGGCGCAGATCGACGTGCTGAAAGTGCAGCTGAAGGACGCCGAACAGCAGCTCGCCTACAACCATATCCTGGCGCCGATCGCCGGCCGCGTGGGCAAGCGCAACCTGGAAGTGGGCCAGCGCGTGTCGCCCGGCCAGCAGCTGACGGCGCTGGTGCAGGACGACGTGTGGGTCACCGCCAACTTCAAGGAAACGCAGCTGGCGGACATGCACATCGGCCAGCCGGTGCACATCAGCGTCGATGCGATTCCCGGCCGCGAACTGACCGGCCGCGTGGACAGCTTCTCGCCGGCGTCGGGCAACCAGTTCGCGCTGCTGCCGGCCGATAACGCCACCGGCAACTTCACCAAGATCGTCCAGCGCGTGCCCGTAAAAATCACGCTGCAGCCGGCCGACCAGAAGGCGCTGGCGGGCCGCCTGGTGCCGGGCATGTCGGTGATCGCCGAAGTGGCGATCGGCGACAACAACAAGCAAGTGCACTAAGCGACGGGTCTCGCAATGAGCTCACAAACCATCGCGGGCAAGCCGCCCGCGCCGCAGGCCTATGGCCAGGTGACCGGCGCGGTGTCCGGCCGCACCTGGGTCGCCGTGGCCGCCGGCATGCTGGGCGCGTTCATGGCGGTGCTGGACATCCAGATCACCAACTCGTCGCTGAAAGATATCCTCGGTTCGCTGTCCGCCACGCAGGAAGAGGGCTCGTGGATCTCCACCGCCTACCTGGTGGCGGAGATCATCGTCATTCCGCTGACCGCCTTGCTGACCCGCGTGTTCTCGCTGCGCGGCTACATGATGGGCACCACGGCGCTGTTCCTGGCCTTCTCCACGCTGTGCGGCTTCGCGTGGAACCTGGAAAGCATGATCGCCTTCCGCATGCTGCAGGGCTTTACGGGCGGTGCGCTGATCCCGATGGCGATGACGCTGGTGATGGCCAAGCTGCCGCCGTCGAAGCGGGCGACCGGCATGGCGCTGTTCGGCCTGACCGCCACGCTGGCACCGGCAATGGGTCCGACGCTGGGCGGCTACCTGTCCGAGCTGTATGGCTGGCCGTCGATCTTCTACATCAACTGGGTGCCCGGCCTGCTGCTGATCGGCGGCATCGCCTATGGCCTGGACAAGGAACAGAAGAACCTCGGCCTGCTGTGGAACGCCGACTGGCTGGGCATGGGCCTGATGGCCATGGGCCTGGGCTGCCTGACCATCTTCCTCGAAGAGGGCAACAGCAAGGACTGGTTCGATTCCGCCTTCATCATCACGTTTGCCGGCCTGGCGATCGTTGGCCTGCTGGGCTGGATCGTCACCAGCACGATGCGCGCGCAGCCCTTCGTCAACCTGGGCCTGTACGGCCAGCGGAACTTCCTTGTCGCGACCGGACTGTCGGCGGTGATGGGCATGGGCCTGTATGGTTCGTCGTTCCTGCTGCCGCTGTTCCTCGGCCAGATCGCCGGCTACTCGCCGATGCAGATCGGCGAAGTGATCATGTGGATGGGGCTTCCCCAGCTGTTCATCATGCCGTTCGTCGCCAAGCTGTCGGCGAAGATCGACAACCGCATCCTCTGTTCGTTCGGCCTGCTGCTGTTCGGCGGCTCGTGCCTGATGAACGCGTATATGGATGCGAGCACCGGCTACGACCAGCTGATGCTGTCGCAGATCATCCGCGCATTGGGCCAGCCGTTCGTGATGCTGACGCTGTCGAACTTCGCGATGAACGGCATCGCGCCGAAGGACATGCCGTCGGCGTCGAGCCTGTTCAACATGACGCGCAACCTGGGCGGCTCGATCGGCATCGCGCTGCTGGCCACCGCACTGACGCAGCGCGAGCACTTCCACTCGGCGCGCCTGGGCGAAGCGATCACCAGCTTCTCGGCCAACACGCAGCAGCGGCTGGACACGATGACGCAGGCCTTTGTCGGCCAGGGCTTCGACCCCGTCAACGCGGCGGGGATGGCGCTGAAAGCCGTCGACGGCATCGTGCGGCGCGAGTCGTTCGTGATGGCCTACAACGACGGCTTCTTCCTCGTCGGCTGCATCCTGCTGTCCTGCATCGCGATCCTGTGGTTCTCGGACAAAGTGAAGTCCCCATCCGGCCCCGGCGGCGGCGGGCACTAATAAAAAATCAAGAGGTAACACCATGTTCATCAAACAGACTATCTCCATCGCCGTCGCCAGTGCCGTGCTGCTGCTGTCCGGCTGCGCCACCGTCGGCACCGATTTCAAGGCGCCGCAGAACGTGGCCGATGCGAGCTTCCGCCACGCGGTGGGCACCAGCGACAGCGCCCACCTGCCGCAGCAGTGGTGGAGCGTGTTCGGCGACGACACGCTGAACGGCCTGGAACAGCAGGCGCTGCGCGACAGCCCGACCGTCAAGGCGGCGGCGCAGCGGCTGCTGCAGGCCGAGGCGCAGCTGGGTGTCGTGCGCGCCAGCGACCGGCCGCAGCTGAACGTCAGCACCGGCATTTCGAACTCGCGCACATCGGCCAACACGTCGCAGGGCATCGCGCTGGGCCGCCGCGCCATCGACGGCAACAACTACTCGCTCGGCACCTCGTTCTCGTACGAGCTCGATCTGCTGGGCCGCGTCAAGCGCTCCATCGAAGCGGCCGATGCGCAGGCGCTGGCCGCGCAGGCGGACCGCGATGGCGTGATGCTGGTGCTGACGTCGCAAGTGGCGACCACGTACTGGCAGTTGCGCGGCCTGGATACGGAGATCGCGATCCTGCGCGGCGCGCTGGCTTCGCGCCGCGAGTCCGAGGAACTGGTCAACGCGCGCTTCGATGCGGGTCTCACCAACGAGCTCGATACGGCACGCGCGCGCATCGAGCGCGCCAATGCCGAAGCGGACCTGGAAGAAGTGCAGCGTCAGCGCAATGGCCTGGAACACGGCCTGGCCGTGCTGCTGGGCGCATCGCCATCGACGACGGTGCTGCAGGCCGTGCCGGGTGCGACGCTGCCGCAGCCGCCGGCGATTCCCGTCGGCCTGCCGGCCAGCCTGCTGGGCCAGCGTCCCGACCTCGCGGCGAGCGTCGCCACGCTGAAGGCGGCCAACGCGAACATCGGCGTGGCCGAAGGCGCGTTCTATCCATCCGTGAGCCTGACGGGGAATTTCGGCTTCGCGTCGGAGAGCCTGTCCGAGATCGCCAAGGGCGGTTCGCGCACCTTCAGCGCCGGCCCGCTGGCGCTGTCGCTGCCGGTCTTCGACGGTGGCCGCAACAAGGCCAACCTGAAGCTGGCGCAGTCCCGCTACGACGAGGCGATCGCCAACCACCAGGGCAAGCTGCTGACGGCGCTGCGCGAAGTGGAAGACGCGCTGTCCGACGTGCAGCAGCGGCAGCAGCAGGGCAAGGTGCAGGCGGTGTCGCGCGAAGCGGCGGCCCGTGCCTACCTGGTGGCCAGCGCGCGGTATGAGCGCGGCCTGTCCACTTATCTGGATGTGACGGACGCGCAGCGCTCGTCGCTGACCGCCGACCGCGCCGCCGCGCAGATCGACACGCAGCGGCTGCTGGCCGCCGTGGCTGTCGCCCGCGCTCTCGGTGCCGGCTGGCAGCCACAGGGCGGGCTGGCGCAGCTGGCGCCGGCGCCGGCCTCCGCTGCAAACTAAGCCGTTTTCGATTACGCTGGCGAGGCCGGCGGCGACTGGTCCGCCGGCCCGAAGCGTTTTGAATCAACCCAACGAACAAAGGAAACACGATGGAATTGCTGGACAAACTGCAGTGGCGTTACGCGACGAAGAAAATGGATCCGAGCCGCGCCGTGCCGCGCGAAAAAGTCGACCGCATCATCGAAGCCGCGCGCCTGGCGCCGACGTCGAGCGGCCTGCAGCCGTATGAAATCCTGCTGGTGACGAATCCCGAGATCCGCAAGGAGATCACTGCCGTGGCGTGGAACCAGCAACAAGTGGTCGACGGCTCGCATGTGCTGGTGTTTGCCGCATGGGACGACTACACGGCCGACCGCATCAACCAGATGTTCGACTACACCAATGAAGTGCGCGGCTTCAAGAACGAAGGCTGGGAAGCCTACCGCCAGCAACTGCTGGCCAGCTACCCGCAGCGCGGCGCCGACATCAACTTCAGCCACACGGCCCGCCAGGCCTTCATCGGCCTGGGCGCATCGATCATCGCCGCCGCCTTCGAGGAAGTGGACTGCGTGCCGATGGAAGGCTTCGACCCGGCCGCCGTCGACACGATCCTGAAGCTGCGCGAGCGGGGCCTGCGTTCCGTCGCCATGCTGCCGCTGGGCTACCGGCAGGAAGAGGGCGACTGGCTGGTCAAGCTGCCGAAGGTGCGCCGCCCGGTCGAGCAGTTCGTCACCGAAGTCGCGTAATACCCGTACGGCCGAGCCCGTGTCCACCATGGTGTCAGACACCGACATGGACACGAGCTCGGCCGTTCTGCCTCAGCCGAAGCGCGCCAGCATGAAGTCGACAAACGTCGTCAGCTTCGGCGTGGCGCGCCGGTCGCGCGAGTAGACGAGGTGCATAGGCCGCGGCGTCGGCAGCCAGTCCGCCAGCAGCGGGACGAGGCGGCCGGCGGCGATGTCGTCCGCCAGCAGCAGCTCGGCCTGCATGACGATGCCGAATCCGTTCAATGCCGCCGCGCGCAGTGCCGCCGTGCTGTTCGCGCGGAACCGGCCCGGCGCGACGAAGCCGCCATCCTTCTCTCCCTTCAGTTTCCACCGCGCCTGCGGCAGCCAGCCCGTGAATTCCAGGCACTCGTGGCGCGCCAGGTCGGCCGGCGTGCGCGGCGTGCCGTGCCTTGCGAGGTAGGCGGGCGACGCGCACACGGCCACTGCATACGGCCTTAGCGGCCGCGCCACCAGCGTCGAGTCCGGCAGCGGGCCGATCCGCACGGCGACATCGAAGCCTTCCTCGACCAGGTCCACCGTGCGGTCGTTCAGGTTCAGTTCCACCGCCACGTCCGGATGCAGCGCCAGGTAGTCCGTCACCGCCGGGCTCAGCACCTCCGACCCGAACGATACGGGCGCCGTCACCTTCAGCAGCCCCCGCGGCGTCGCCCGCATTGCCTCGGCGCCGGATTCCGCTTCGCCGACCTGCGCCAGGATTGTGCGGCACTGGTCGGCGTAACGGCGGCCGATTTCCGTCAGCGCGTGGCGCCGCGTGGTGCGGGTGAGCAGTGCGGCGCCCAGCATCTGTTCCAGTGCACGGATGTGCTTGCCCACCATCACGGCGGACAGTCCGCACCGCTGGGCCGCGCCGGCGAAACTGCCGGCATCGACGGCGGCGACAAAGACTTCCATGCTGCGCAGCTTGTCCATTGCGAATTCCTGGTTACGAATCTGCGTCATGCTAGCGTATTTATTCTTGTGGCGACGGGTTGCATACTGGCTCCTCGATTACAGGAGGAAGCATGAAGATCATCGTCATCGGCGCAACGGGTACGGTCGGCCGCGCTGTCGCGGCGGAGCTGGGCGGGCGCCACGACATCATCGGCGCCGGGCGCAGCAGCGCGGACCAGCCGGTCGCCATCGAGGACTACGCCAGCGTGCAGGCGCTGTTCGGGCGAACGGGGCCGGTGGACGGCATCGTCGTCGCGGCGGGCGGGCTGCATTTCGGACCGCTGGCGGACATGACGCCGGAGCAGTTCCGCAGCGGCCTGGACAGCAAGCTGATGGGCCAGGTGAACGTGGCGCTGGCCGCCCAGCATCACCTGCGCGACGGCGGCTCGATCACGCTGACGGGCGGCATTGTCGGCCACCATCCGATCCGGCACGGCGCCAACGCCAGCACCGTCAATCGCGCGCTGGAAGGCTTCGTCACCGGCGCGGCCGTGGAGTTGCAGCGGGGGCTGCGCATCAACCTCGTCGATCCCACGGTGCTGACGGAATCGCTGCCCGTCTACGGCGACTACTTCCACGGCTTCGAACCGGCCGACAGCCGCCGCGTGGCGCTGGCCTACAGCCGCAGCGTCGACGGACCCGAAACCGGCAAGGTGTATCGCGTGTGGTGATGTGCGGCCGAGGCCGTGTCCACCGTGGTGTCAGACACCGACAGCGACACGGGCTCGGCTGTAGTAACGCTCAGCTCGTGTCCATGTCGGTGTCTGACACCAGGGTGTGGAAAGTGGACACGAACTCAGCAGTAGAGGCGCCGCCGGGGTTTACAATGTGGATTCCTTTTCACACTGAAGCAAAGGTCACATGAAAAACTTCCTCATTCCGCTGGCGCTGGCCACCGCCGTTGCCAACGTCGTCGCTGCCCCCGCCACCGTGAGCGACCTGAACAAGATGACGCAGCGTTACGCGCCCGTCGAACTGAAGGCTGACACGACGGCACTGTCGGCCGGCGACCGCAAGGCGATCGCCAGGCTGATCGAGGCGGCGAAGATCGTCGACACGCTGCAGCTGCGCCAGCGCTGGGCCGGCAACGAGGCACTGTATGCCGCGCTGCAGAAGGACAGCACGCCGCTGGGCAAGGCCCGCGCCGACTACTTCTGGCTCAATAAAGGGCCGTGGTCGATCCTCGATGGCCACGAGTCCTTCCTGCCCGCGCAGCTGGGTGGCATCGCGATTCCCGCGAAGAAGCCTGAAGCGGGCAATTTCTACCCGGCCGGCGCGACGAAAGAAGCGCTGGAGCAGTGGATGAACGGCCTGCCGGCGCAGGATAAACAGCAGGCGCAGTGGTTCTTCACGACGATTCGCACCGGCAAGGACGGCAAGTTCCACACCGTCAAATATTCGGATGAATACAAGCCCGAGCTGCAGAAGCTGTCCGCGCTGCTGAAAGAGGCCGCGGCCGCCACCGACAATGCATCGCTGAAAAAATTCCTCACGCTGCGTGCGGAAGCGTTCCTGTCCAACGACTACCTCGCTTCCGACTTCGCGTGGATGGACCTCGACTCCCCGGTGGACGTCACCATCGGCCCGTACGAAACGTATAACGACGAACTGTTCGGCTACAAGGCGGCCTTCGAAGCGTACGTGAACATCCGCGACCAGAAGGAAACGGCCAAGCTGGACTTCTTCGCGAAGCACATGCAGGAGCTGGAAGACAACCTGCCGATCGACGCCAAATACCGCAACCCGAAAGTGGGCGCGGTGGCGCCGATGGTCGTCGTCAACCAGGTGTATGGCGCCGGCGACGGCAATATGGCCGTGCAGACGGCCGCCTACAACCTGCCGAACGACGAGCGCATCATCAGCCAGCGCGGCTCCAAGCGCGTGATGCTGAAGAACGTCCAGGAAGCGAAGTTCAAGGCCACGTTGACGCCGATCTCGAAACTGGTGCTGCGCCCGGCGGACCAGAAGGACGTCGACTTCAACTCCTTCTTCACGCACATCCTCGCCCATGAAATCACGCACGGCCTGGGCCCGCACAGCACCGGCGGCGGCAAGTCCACGCCGCGCCAGGACCTGAAGGATGCCTATTCGACCATCGAGGAAGCGAAAGCGGACGTCACCGGCCTGTACGCGCTGATGTACATGATGGAAAAAGGCCAGCTGAAGGACACGCTGGGCCAGGGCGAAGCGGCCAAGCGCAAGCTGCACACGACGTTCCTCGCATCGGCCTTCCGCACGCTGCACTTCGGCCTCACCGATTCGCACGCGCGCGGCATGGCGATCCAGGTCAACTACCTGCTCGACCACGGCGGTTTCGTGTCGCATGGCGACGGCACCTTCTCCGTCGATTTCAAGAAGATCCGCCAGGCCGTCACCGACCTGGACCGCGAGTTCCTGACGATCGAAGCGACCGGCGATTACGCCCGCGCCAAAGGGCTGATGACGAAGTACGTGGTCATCCGTCCGGACGTGCAGAAGGCGCTGGACAAGATGAAGGCCGTGCCGAACGATATCCGTCCATCGTTCACGACCGCCAACGCGCTGTTGGCGAAATAATACAGTTGTCAATACAGCCGCCCGGGCTCTCCGGGCGGCGTCTCCGCTGCCCGTTGCAGCAACGCAAATCCCCTGTAATGCTCGTCAGCAATCCCCGGTAATTCATGGTAATGTCTCGGCATTTCTTGAAAACAATAATTCCTCGGGGATACTTCATGGATATCGAAAGCACCAAAGTCAGCACCCGGCTGTCGCTCGGATTCGGTCTGGTTTTCCTGCTGCTGCTCGTCGTCACCGCGCTCGGCATCAGCCGCGTGCAGAACATCGATACCATCCTGACCCAGGTTTCCGACGTGAACAACGTCAAGCAGCGCTACGCGATCAATTTCCGCGGCAGCGTGCACGACCGTTCCATCGCCGTGCGCGACGTGGTGCTGGCGGCCGATGCCGCCGCGGCGAAACCGGCGATCGACCAGATCCGCACGCTGGCCGACGCTTATGCGAAATCCGCGGGACCGCTGGATGAGTTGCTGGCCTCCCGCAAGGACACCACCGACGGCGAAAAATCCGCGATCGCCGCGATCAAGGCGGCCGAAGCGAAGACCCAGCCGCTGATCGCGAAGCTGATCGAGCTGCGCCAGGCCGAGCAACTGCCGGAGGCGACGGCGTTGCTGCAACAGCAGGCGGCACCGGCCTTCGTCGCGTGGCTGGCCGCGACCAACCGGATGATCGACCTGGAAGAAAAGATGAGCATGGAGCTGGCCGACTCGGCCAAGCAGGTCGCGCGCAGCTTCTTCGTGTTCATGGTGGTGCTGACGCTGATCGCGCTGGGCATCGGCATCGCCGCCGCCTGGTTCATCAGCCGCGGCCTGCTGAAGCAGCTGGGCGGCGAGCCCGAGTATGCATCGGCCATCGTCGCCAGCATCGCGGCAGGCGACCTGGCGGTGGACATCGAAACGAAGCCGGGCGACCGTTCGAGCCTGCTGTTCGCGATGCGCGGCATGCGCGACAGCCTCGTCAACATCGTCAGCCAGGTACGGCATGGTACACAGACGATCGCGACGAATTCGCGCGAGATCGCGGCGGGCAACCAGGACCTGTCGCAACGCACCGAGCTGCAGGCCGGCAATATCGAGCAGACGGCCTCGTCGATGGAAGAGCTGACGGGCACCGTCAAGCAGAACTCGGATCATGCGCGGCAGGCGAACCAGCTGGCGCTGTCGGCCTCGGAAGTGGCCACCAAGGGCGGCACGGTGGTGGCCGAAGTGGTCGAGACGATGGCGGCGATCAATGCCTCGTCGAAAAAGATCGTGGACATCATCGGCGTCATCGACAGCATCGCCTTCCAGACCAACATCCTCGCGCTGAACGCGGCGGTCGAGGCGGCGCGGGCGGGCGAGCAGGGCCGCGGTTTCGCCGTTGTCGCCACCGAGGTGCGCAACCTGGCCCAGCGCTCGGCCGGCGCGGCGAAGGAAATCAAGCAGCTGATCGACGACTCCGTCGACCGCGTGGATGCGGGCGCGATGCTGGTGGACCAGGCCGGTGCGACGATGGCCGAGATCGTCACCAGCGTGCGCCGCGTTACCGACATCATGGCCGAGATCTCGACGGCCAGCATGGAGCAGACGACCGGCATCGAGCAGGTCAACTCGGCGATCGCCGAGATGGACCAGGTGGTGCAGCAGAACGCCGCGCTGGTCGAGCAGGCCGCCGCTGCGGCAACCTCGCTGGAGGACGAGGCGGCGAACCTGGCCAGCGTGGTCGCCGTCTTCAAGCTGGGCGATGCCGAACCGGTGGCGACGCCGACACTGCGCGCCGCGCCTGCTGCCGTGGCCGTCCCCGCTGCCGTGGCTGTCCCGTCACCAGTGGCCAAGCCGCCCGCCCGTCGCCGCGTCGCCGGCACCGCCCCCCATCCGGCGGCGAAGAAAGTCGTCAACGCGCCGGCCGCCAGCGCCGACGACTGGGAAGAATTCTAGTCGGCAACGATTTACCCTGTAGTAGCTTAGGCCGGCGCCGCGCAAGCAGCCCGGCCTTTTTTTGCATAAACATTTCCCGAAAAATGGGGACAGACCCCATTTTTGAAGAAATATTTCCTGTAAAACAGGGTCAGACCCTGTTTTTGAGGAAATTTCCCAGAAAACAGGGTCTGTCCCTGATTTTTCCTGATAGAACTTCAATTAATTTTTCTGTAAAGATGTCGATTTCCGCAAGGGAAAATTTTGTAACAGCGGCTTTTCGATGAAACAAATTGCCGACTGGCATGTATAGTGAACCTTCGTGTCCGGAGTGTTTCATGCCAAAGTTCCTTGCCACCGCACTGCTTGCCGTTGCTGCCAATGCCGCCAACGCCGCCCAGCTCACCTCTACCGAAACCCGCTGGCTCAACGCCGCTGCGCCCGTGCTGGCCTATGCAAAAACCTTGCAGTTGCCGATCGATATCATCGTGCAGCCGAAGGCGGGGCCGAACGATGTGCCGTTCGCGATGGGTTTCGCGGCGGGGCGGTGCAAGCTGGTGCTGTCGATGCGCGGGAATGCCAATGCGGAGACGGTGCTGCAGGATGTGGCGGATGACGAACGCGATGTGCTGATCGAAGCGATGACGGCGCATGAAGTGGGCCACTGCTGGCGCTATGCGCAGGGCAACTGGCACGCGCTGCCGGCCGGCTTCACGGAAGTGGGCGGCAAGCTCGATGGCAATCCGCGGCTGCAGGCCCTGTCGAAGCAGATGCGCGAAACGCGCCGCGAGGAAGGCTTTTCGGATCTGGTGGCGCTGGCGTGGACGCAGCGCAATCACCCCGATGCCTACCGCCACGTGCACAGCTGGATCAACCGCGTGCGCGACGCGCAGCCCGCCAGCCATGGCTCGCACGACACCCGCGCATGGCTGAAGCTGGCTGCGAACGGGCGCGTGTTCGACAACGGCGCCACGCCGTTCGACCAGGCGGCCAGGGTGTGGAGCGATGGTTTGTTGCGGGACGAATAGAACGGCAAGTCCCGAACTGTGTACGCCCGCGCACAGAAAATCTGATCCCGGCAGCGTTTAATGATGCTGCCAACTCACCTAAAGGGGACCAGTCATGAAGAAAGCAGCCTTCCTTACGCTGGCTTTGATCAGCGCCAGCTTTGCCTCCGCCCAGTCCGTCGACAACGCCGCCTACAAGGCCGCGCACGACAAGGCCGAGGCCACCTACAAAGCAGCCAAGAAACAGTGCGACATGCTGAAGGACAACGCGGAAGACGTCTGCACGGAAGAAGCGAAAGTCGCCCGTGCCCACGCTGAACGCGATGCCGTCGCGCAGCACAAGAACACCGGCACCGAACTGCAGAAAGCGGACCGCAAGCTGGCCGACGCGCAGTACGACCTGGCCAAGGAAAAATGCGACGACCTGTCGGGCGCCGCCAAGGATTCCTGCCAGGCCCAGGCCCGCACCATGAAAGCCGACATGACGGCAAAAACCGGCGTGCTGATGGATAACACCCGCGGCACCGTGGCCACCAATGCCGCCGACGTGCGTGACCGTACCGCCGCTGCCGCCGATCGCATGGGCGACCGCACCTCGGCCGCCGCTGCCAACGCAAAAGAGAAAACCGCCGAGATGGCCCAGTCGGCCCGCGAGAAAACGGCCGGCGCCACCGGCAGCGCGAAAGCGGCAATGTCCGACACGATGATCACCGCCAAGGTCAAGGCCGACATGGCGGCGGATAAAACCGTCAAGGCGATGGACGTCCACGTGGAAACGCAGCAGGGCGTCGTCATGCTGAGCGGTTTCGTGCCGTCGAAAACCGAGGCGGACCGTGCCGTCGAACTGGCGCGCGGTGTGCAAGGCGTGGCCGACGTGAAGAGCTCGATCCAGCTGAAAAAATAAGCAGGCTGCATCCGGCAAAGACCCGCCACGTGCGGGTCTTTTTATGTTTATAATTATGACGATCGTAATTTATAAGCAGGGGAGTCCATGCTCGCTCAATTCATTTCCAGCCGCCTGCATGCGCGCGGCCTGCACTACGGCTGGGTCGTCGTCGCCGTCACATTCCTGACGGCGCTCGTGTCGTCCGCCGCACTCGGGTTGCCGGGCGCGCTGCTGCTGCCGCTGTCCCGCGAGTTCGGCTGGAGCGTGGACCAGGTGTCGTCCGCACTGGCCATCCGCTTCGCGCTGTTCGGTTTGATGGGGCCTTTCGCGGCGATCCTGATGGAGCGCTTCGGCCTGCGCAATGTGATGGTGACGGCGCTGCTGCTGATCGCCGGCGGCATGTTGCTGGGCACAGGCATGACGCAGTTCTGGCACCTCGTGCTGCTGTGGGGCGTGATGGTGGGCCTCGGTTCCGGCATGACGGCGCTGGTGCTGTCGGCCGTCGTGTCGAGCCGCTGGTTCGACGCACGGCGCGGCCTTGTCATCGGCCTGCTGACGGCCAGTTCGGCGACGGGCCAGCTGATCTTCCTGCCCATCGGCGCCTGGCTCGTCGAACATTACGGCTGGCGCATGGCGGTGTTGCCCGTGCTGGTTGCCTGCGGCGTGATGGCCGTGGCCGTGGTCCTGCTGATGCGTAACCGCCCGGCGGACGTGGGCCTGCGTCCCTTCGGCGCCGATCCTGCCACGCCGATTGTCGCCGCGCCGCCGCCCCAGCGACTGTCGGCTGCCATGCCATTCCGCATCCTGCGTGAAGTCTCGGGCAACGCCACGTTCTGGATCCTGTTCGCCACCTTCTTCATCTGCGGCCTGTCCACCAATGGCCTGATCCAGACGCACTTCATTTCGCTGTGCGGCGACGGCGGCCTGTCCGCCGTGCCGGCCGCTTCGGTGCTGGCGGCGATGGGCGCCTTCGACCTGGTCGGCACGATCCTCTCGGGGTATTTATCCGACCGCTTCGACAACCGCAAGCTGCTGTTCTGGTATTACGGGCTGCGCGGGCTGGCGCTGTTCTGGCTGCCGTTCTCCGGTTTTACCTTGTACGGCTTGTCGATCTTCGCGCTGTTCTATGGCCTGGACTGGATCGCCACGGTGCCGCCCACCGTGCGCCTGGTCGGCACCGTGTTCGGCAAGGAGCGCGCCGGCATGGTGTTCGGCTGGATCTTCGCCGGCCACCAGCTGGGCGCGGCCACCGCGGCCTATGGCGCGGGCCGTGTACGCACGCTGATGATGACGTACGACCCGGCGCTGTTCGCGGCCGGTGCCGCCTGCCTCGTGGCGGCGCTGCTGGTGCTGGCGGTGCGGCGTCATCCGGCGCCCGCGCCGGCCGCGGTGTTGGCTTGAAGTCATCAACCGGTCAAATTGGCATGGGACGATGTCGTCCTTTCCCTATCGACCGGAGTGATGATGCAGACACGCGCCGCTTTCCAGACCTGCAGTGCCGCACTGGCATTGGCATTATTGGCCGCCTGCGGCAGCAGCCATGACGATCCGGCGCCGGCGACGCCGCCGGTAACGCCGCCAGTGAGCACGCCTGAAACGCCGGCGGCGATTCCGCCGGTGGCCTTCATGACGGACGTCCACTTCGAGAACGTGTACGGCGACTTCAAGAGCAGCCAGTTCGCCGGCATTCCCACCAGGGACGGCAAGAACGCCACGGTCCGCACGATGTATGCGCAGCTGACGTCCACCCGCCTGTTCAACGAAAACTACTTTGCCTTCCGCGCCGGGCTGGACGATGCCTACGGCAAGGGCATCCGCTACGTGGCGCTGCCGGGCGACTATTCGGACGACGCGCAGCCGATCAACATCAATGGCATCGCCGACATCCTCAAGGAATACCAGGCCAAGGGCATGCGCTTCTTCATCGCGCCGGGCAACCACGATCCGAACGAACCGTACGACGACAACGAAGCGGGCAAGAACGACTTCCTGACCAGGGACGGCAAGGAGCAGAAGGTCTACGCCACCGGCAACGCCGCCTGCAAGGCCAAGGCCGCCGATGTCGTCTGCACCGACGAGCTGATGGAACAGGGCTACGACAAGCTGGTCACCAAGCTCGCCGACCACGGCTTCATGCCGAACAAGGCGGACGTGTACTGGGAATCGCCGTTCAGCAAATACACGGGCCAGTACAGCTTCGACACCGCCGCGGCCCAGGCCGGCCTGGCGCAGCGCGAATACGAGATCTGCGCGGAAGGCGAGGGCGGTGCGTACAAGGCGGCCGGCGAAACGAAGCTGGGCAAGTCGTACACCAAGTGCACCACGCTGCTCGATGCGAGCTACCTGGTCGAACCCGTGAAAGGCCTGTGGCTGCTGGCGATCGACGCCAATGTCTACGTGCCGAATGCGAACTTCGACCCGGCCAATCCAAAGACCTTCAAAGGTTTCGAAGGCGCCGGCAACGCGGGCTGGAACAAGGTCCTCACGCACAAGATGCACCTGATGGACTGGATCAAGTCCGTCAATGAACGGGCCAAGGCGCAGGGCAAGCAGCTGATCGCGTTCTCGCACTATCCGACGATGGACTTCTACGCCAACCAGACGGGCGCGATGAAGGCTGTATTCAAATCGGGTGCCTTCCAGACGGCGCGCGTGCCGGAAGCGGCGACGACGTCCGCGCTGGCCGCCACCGGCCTGCCGCTGCACGTGGGCGGCCACATGCACTTCAACGGCACCAACGATTTCACGGACAGCGCCGGCAATTTCCTCGTCAACGTGCAGTCGCCGTCGCTGGCCGTGTATGGCGCCGCGTACAAGATCGTCACCTACAAGGACAAGGACACCGTCGATGTGCAGACCGTGGGCCTGAACTCGGTGGCGCGCTTCAACGAGCTGTTCGCGCACTACCAGGTGGAGAACGACTACCTGCAGGGCAGCACCGCTGCAGCCGACGTGGCCAAGCGGTGGAACCGCGCCATCCTCGACACGCAGTCGTACGGCGAATTCACCCGCTACTATTTCGGCGAGCTGTCGCGGCTGCGCTTCATGGACGAGTACTGGCCTTGCGAGATGAAGGAAGCGGCGATGAACCTGGACCTGCGCCAGATGCTGATCCTGTCGCAGTTGCAGACGAAGGTCACGCTGGCGCAGCTGAAGGATGCGCCGGGCATCGTGCCGATCACCGCAACGTGCGCTGCGAAAGGAACTGCAGGCACGGACGGCGTGGCAGCGAGCCAGCTGACGGCCGACTGGAACGACGCCACCGCCAAGGCCGACAAGCTGGCCGCCGCGGCGAACCTGAAGCTGGCCGATTTCTCGAAAGTCACCGCCTACGAGTTCTACGGCGACTTCCACCGCACCGTGTATGCGGGCGAGCTGGCGCTGCGCGACATGGGCGCGGAACGGGTGGCGATGTACAAGGTGCTGATGGGCGCGTTCCCCGTATCGCCTGCCGCGATCGTGAAGGCGGGCGACACGCTGTCCGACCAGAACGGCGTGCACATCGCGTTCCAGAACCAGTTCAAGCAGGTGTTCGCGATCTTCAAGGGCCTCGGTTCGGCGAAACCTTCCGGGCACTTCACCATCGACCTGAAGGGCAAGAAGGTCACCAACGCGGACAGCGCAGGGTTGAGCTTCAACTAGCGCTCAACCGGCCGCCCGATGCCTCCCGGCCCGGCTATACTGGCCGGCCAGGAGGAAACCATGAGTGACGATGTGAAGCGTGTGGCGGCGTTCTGCGCCGGCGAAGGTGACGAGAAATTCGGCGGCAATCCCGCGGGCGTGTGGCTCGGTGCGGCGTTGCCGGATGAAGCCACGATGCAGCGGGTGGCTGCCGAAGTGGGGTATTCTGAAACCGCGTTCGCGGCCCCGGAGGGCAATGGATGGCGCGTGCGTTACTTCGCACCCGAAGCGGAAGTGCCGTTCTGCGGCCATGCCACCATCGCGCTTGGGGCCGTGCTGGCACTGCAGCACGGCGACGGCGAGTTCAAGCTGCAGACCAATCATGCCGCGATCTCCGTGACAGGCAGGCGCGAAGGCACCGCGATTGCGGCAAGCCTGCAATCGCCGCCGACGTCCAGCGTGCCGGCACCTGCCGCGCTGGTCGACGAAGTGCTGGCGCTGTTCGGCTACACGGCCGCGGATCTCGATCCCCGTATTCCTCCCGCACTGGCCAATGGCGGCGCGGGCCATATCATTCTCGCGCTGAACACGCGCGCCGCACTGGCGGCGATGCGCTACGACCTCGCTGCCGGCCGCACGCTGAGCCGGCGCGAAGGCTGGGCCACGATCGTGCTGGTCCACGCCGAGAGCGACGGACGTTTTCACGCACGCAATCCGTTTGCCTCGGGCGGCGTCTACGAGGATCCGGCCACCGGCGCGGCGGCTGCCGCACTGGCCGGCTACCTGCGCGACATCGGCTGGCCGTCACCCGCCATCGACATCGTGCAGGGCGAGGACATGGGCGTGCCGTGCCGCCTGCGCGCGCAAGCTGGTGCGGCCGCGGGAAGTGGCGTGCGCGTGTCCGGCAGCGCGCGGCTGATCGAAGGCGGTGCGCCATGACGCCGCGGTCGATGGCTGGCTTGCTGCTGGCCAGCCTGGCAGTGCAAGTCCACGCGGCACCGGCCGCCTGCCCGGCGGGCCAGCCGCAGGACCCGATCATCTTCAAGGGCTACGAAGGCTGCAACCCGATCGGCAAGTACTATGTCGCCCGCGGCGACAAGAACCCCGACTGGCAAGGCGTGCTGCAATGCGCGACGCAGGACAACAACGATGCCGTCCTGATGATGTTGTACGCGAACGGCCAGGGCGTGAAGCGCGACATCGACCGCGCCATCACGCATGCCTGCCGCATCGACAGCGCGGCAATGGAACTGAAGCTGCGCGTCGAACACCTGCAGGCCATGAAGGCCGGCACCGATAAAAAGCCGATCGACCTGTGCGACGACGCCACCAGCGGCCTGATGACGGGCTTCTGCGCCGGCGTGGCGGAACGTGCGAAGAAATCGGTGCGCGATACCGAACTGGCCGCAGTGTCGAAAGCCTTCACGGCGGCGCAGCGCGAGCGCTACACCGCGCTGCAGAAGGCCGTCGACGTCTACGCCGAGCGCTCCAGCCGTGACGAAACGGATTTATCGGGATCGATGCGCGCGGCGTTCGTCAGCGAGGCGCGCGTGGCGATCGACGACGCCTTCCTGGCTGACCTGCGCGCTGCCGAAAAAGGCGACCTGCCGCGCGGTACGGAACAAACTTATGCGGCAGCCGACAAGGCCCTCAACGACGCCTACCGCAAGGTGATGGCCTTGCCGACGAACGCAGAAGGGGAACTGCGCGACACGACAGTCACCAAGGACGGCATCCGCGCGGCCCAGCGCGCGTGGCTGAAATACCGCGACGCCTGGGCCGCATTCGGCGCCGCGCGTTATCCGGCCGTTCCCGCCGCCGCATGGCAGCAGCGCCTTACCGAGCGCCGTACCGCACAGCTGCGGGAGTGGCTGCAGTGACTCAGTGTCCGGCAGTCTTTGAAAAGACCTGCATCACGATGACGCCGGCGACGATCAGCCCGATGCCGGCCAGCGCCGGCAGGTCCAGCCGCTGCCGGAAGAAGAAGTAGCCGACCAGCGTGATCAGCACGATGCCGGCGCCGGACCACACGGCATACGCCACGCCCATCGGGATCGTCTTCAGCGTTTGCGACAGCATGTAGAAGGCGATGCCGTAGCCGACGACGACGAGCGCCGACGGTCCGATGCGGGTAAAGCCTTCCGACGATTTCAGCGCGGAGGTGGCGATCACTTCCGACACGATCGCAATGGCGAGATACAACCAGTTCATCGCTTTCCTTTCATGGCAAAGGGCGCACTGTAGCAGACGTGCGCCGGCGATTCGCTACCTTGCCGAAACATCGGCTTCGTGTGCCATCATCGGCTCCCGTCTGCAGTCGCCGTTACCCTGGAAAGGAATGCGCCAATGATCTCCCGCTTTCGTCTTGCCCGCTGGTCTGCCACGCTCGCCGCCGCCGCCGTCATGGCAGCGCCAACCAACGCCCAGGTCGTGCCGGCCGCACGCGGCGTCACGCTGGAAAAGGTGGCCGACTTCGGCCACCAGGTGACCGGCGTCACGGTCGCCGAAGACAACCGCATCTTCGTCAATTTTCCCCGCTGGACGGAAGACTCGCCGGTCTCCGTGGCGGAACTGGAGGATGGCGCCGTGCGGCCGTTCCCGAACGAGGAGTGGAACGCGTGGCGCAATGCGCGCAAGGATGAGCTGTCGCCCGGCGAGCACTGGGTGTGCGTGCAAAGCGTCGTCGCGGACGGCAAGGGCAATCTGTGGGTGCTCGACCCGGCCGCGCCGGCGCAGGCGACCATCGTGCCGGGCGGGCCGAAGCTGGTGCGTGTCAGTCTCGCATCGAACACCGTGCTGCAGAACATCCGCTTCCCGGAAGACGTGGCGCTGCAGGGCTCCTACCTGAACGACGTGCGCTTCTCGCCGGACGGCAAATGGGCCTACATCACCGACTCGGGCGTGCGCGGTGCGATCGTCGTCGTCGACCTGGGCACGGGCGAGGCGAAGCGGCTGCTGGACGGCGACCCGTCCACGCAGCCGAAGAAGGGGCTCGTCGTGAAGGCCGATGGCAAGCCGCTGCGGCGGCCTGACGGCAAGGGCGTCGAATTCGCCGCCGACGGCATCGCGCTGACGCCGGACGGCGCCTGGCTGTACTGGCAGGCCATCAAGGGCGACACGTTGTACCGCATCGCCACTTCTGCGCTGGTGGAAGAGGGCTGGAACGGCCAGGACATTGCCGGCAAGGTGGAGACGGTGGGCCGCAATGGCGTGGCCGACGGCCTGCTGATCGACAGGGCGGGCAAGATCATGTACGTCACGTCGCCGGAGGATGACTCGGTCAAGGTACGCAACCTGAACCTGCCGGGCACCGAACCCCGCACCATCCTGCGCGACGCGCGCCTGCGCTGGCCGGACACGTTCAGCCAGGGGCCGGATGGCAGCGTGTACGTGACCACGTCGCGCATCCAGGATTCGGCCTTCTTCAAGCCGGACGCGCCGATCGCGCTGCCGACGTCGTTGTGGCGGTTGAAGATGGGGAATTGATGTCGGAAACGGAAGCCGGGCATTGAAGCCGCCTGGGCCCCCAAAACAAAAAAGCCAACCGCATGCGGTTGGCTTTTCTGATCTTGCTACTGCTGCTGCTAAATTCGTGGTAGGCCGTGCGGGATTCGAACCTGCGACCAACGGATTAAAAGTCCGCTGCTCTACCAGCTGAGCTAACGACCCGAAAGAGGCCGTATTATATACACCCGCTGCCGGAATGCCAAGTCCCGCTGCAAACAAAGCATCACACCAGTGCGGCGGTGACCTTCAGCACCTCTTCGGCCGTCGTCATGCCCTCGGCGATCTTGTGGGCGCCGGCGATGCGCAGCGGCTTCATCCCATCCGCCATGGCCTGCTTGCGCAGCGCCGAGATATCCGTTTCTTCCTGCACCAGTGCGTTGAAGTTCTCCGTCACCGTCAGCAGCTCGTAGATGCCAGTGCGGCCCCGGTAACCCGTCGAGCGGCATTCCGGGCAGCCGACCGGGCGGTACACCTTGGCCGGCTTGGGGATATTCCACGCGCCGCCGATGCCTTGCCAGATGTCGTCGGCGATCTCGCCGTCTTCCGTTTTGCATTCGGCGCACAGCGTGCGCACAAGGCGCTGAGCCATGATGCCGATCAGCGTCGCTTCCAGCAGGTAGTAGGGCACGCCCAGCTCCAGCAGGCGCATCACGGCCGATGGCGCGTCGTTGGTGTGCAGCGTGGACAGCACCAGGTGGCCCGTCAGCGCGGCCTGGATCGCCATCTCGGCGGTGGCCAGGTCGCGGATCTCGCCGACCATGATGATGTCCGGATCCTGCCGCATCAGCGCCCGCACGCCGTCGGCAAACGACAGCTCGATGCCCGGCTGTACCTGCATCTGGTTGAACGACGCTTCCACCATCTCGATCGGGTCTTCCACCGTGCAGACGTTCACCTCGGAGGTCGCCAGCGCCTTCAAGGTCGTGTACAGCGTGGTGGTCTTGCCCGAACCCGTGGGGCCGGTGACGAGGATGATGCCGTGCGGGCGGTTGGTCAGCGCATCCCAGCGCGCCGCGTCGTCCGGCGGGAAGCCCAGTTCCGGCAGCGTCTTCACCACCACGTCCGGGTCGAAGATGCGCATCACCAGCTTTTCGCCAAACGCCGTCGGCAGCGTCGACAGGCGCAGCTCGATCTCCTGGCCGCCGGCCGTGCGCGTCTTGATGCGGCCGTCCTGCGGGCGGCGTTTCTCGATGACGTCCATCCGCCCCAGCAGCTTGATGCGCGCGGTCATCGCGATCATCACCACGGCCGGCACCTGGTAGACCTGGTGCAGCACGCCGTCGATGCGGAAGCGGATATTGCCGATGTCGCGCTTCGGTTCCAGGTGGATGTCCGAGGCGCGCTGCTCGAACGCGTACTGCCACAGCCAGTCGACGATATTGATCACGTGCTGGTCGTTGGCATCGACCTGCCGGTTGCTCTTGCCCATCTCGACCAGCTGCTCGAAGTTGTTGCGCAGCGCGAGATCCTGGCCGGTGGCCTTGTTGGCATCCTTGATCGATTTGGCCAGCGTGAAGAACTGCGACGTGTACTGGGCGATGTCGAGCGGGTTGGCGATCACGCGGCGGATCGAGCGGCGCGAGATCTTGGCGATCTCGTGTTCCCATTCGAGTGCGAACGGATCGGCGGTGGCCACCGTCAGCGTGTCGGCGGTGATCTCGACGGGCAGGATATTGAAGCGCGCCGCATAGCTGGCCGACATCACGTCCGCCACGCGCGTGAAGTCCACCTTCAGCGGATCGATGCGATACAGCGGCAACCGGCTGCGCTGGGCCAGCCATTCGGTGAGCACGTCGAGCGTCAGCAGCTTGTGCGGCGCCTTGGTGGAGATGAGTTTGCAGTGGGCGACGGCGCACAGCGGGTGCATCGAGCCGGCCGTGTTGCGCAGGATGCCCTGCGCCTGCGCATAGTGCGCCTTGACGCTGCTTTTCTCGACCATGCCATCGGCCAGGAGCCACGTGAAGATCTGCTGCAGGTCGAGCGCTTTGGCCATGGTCAGCCTTGCGTCATCGCGGCCAGTCCCTTGACCCAGGACTTCGCCGGCAGCTTCGTTTGCGTGACGATCTGCTGCGCGCGGTCGGCCAGCGCGGCGGGATCGATGGTGCGCGCCTTCTTGAACGCGATGGCCACCACATTGCCGTCGTGGACCTCGGGCAGGCTGACCACCTGGGCAAAGGCGAACTTCATCGCCTTCAGGTTCTTCGCATAGCTGGGGTGGTCGCCGAACAGGTTCACCGTCATGATGCCGTCGTCGTGCAGGCAGGCGGCGCAGGCCTGGTAGAACTCGGCCGAGTCGAGCACGGGGCCGCGCGCCGTGGCGTCGTACAGGTCCACCTGCAGCGCATCGAGCGTGCCGTGGTTGGCGCTGTCGTTAACGAAGTCCATCGCATCCATCTCCAGCACGTGCAGGCGCGCGTCGTCCTGCGGCAGCTTGAACATCGAGTGGCAGATGGTGATCACGTGCGGGTTCAGTTCCACCGCGGTCACCTGCGCCTCCGGCCAGTTTTTATAGCAGAACTTGGTCAGCGCGGCCGTGCCCAGGCCCAGCTGGGCGATGTGGCGGGGGCTGTCGTTCCACAGCATCCACGCCATCATCTGCTGCGCGTATTCCAGTTCCGGCCAGTCGGGCTTGCGGATGCGCATCGCACCCTGCACCCACTCGGTGCCGAAGTGCAGGTAGCGCACGCCGTCCTGCTCGGACAGCGTCACGGGAGCATATTTCGGTTTGCGCGGCGCGGATTTGACCGGCGCCGGCTGATCGATCAACTTGCGGGCCGGGCGGGACGATTCTTCTTTTTCGATGGATTTACGTTTGATCAGCATGGTGGGAGTCCGGGAATTGACGGCTATTATCCCGTGCCGCTTTGTCGCGATGCAAGGGAAGCGCACAAATGAAAACTGCCGGCCATCGCGGGCCGGCAGCTGTGCAGGAGTGCTGAAACAATCAGTTCTGCATCGGTTCGACGGACACGCGCAGGCGCACGCGCTCGCCCGGGTCGTACGACATCACGCTGGTGTAGTTGCGGCCGCGGTAGTCGTAGACGACTTCGTAGCCGGTGGTGCGCGATTCCCAGTGCTCGACGGTGCGGCACTGCTTGACGGCCTGTTCCTGCACGCCACCCGGCTGGGCGTCGCGGTTGTCCACGCGGTCGCCCACGACGGCACCGGCAATCGCGCCGGCTGCCGCGGCGGCAGTGCGACCATTGCCGCTGCCCACCTGGCTGCCCAGCAGCGCGCCGGCGATGCCGCCGACGATCGAGCCGCCCGCGCTGCGCTGCGCCGGCTGCTGCACCTGCACGTATTCGGTACGGCATTCCTGGCGCGGCTGGTTGTACTGCTCGACGCGCGGGGTGACGCGCACGACGCGGCCGAAGTCTTCGAAATCGGCGGCCTGCACGGCAGGCAGCGAGCCGACCAGCAGTGCCGACAGCATCAGTTTGGCTTGTAGCTTCATTTGACTACCTCTATATGTAATGATCTTGTTCTGCTTCCGATTCGCATGCCTGCCCGCGATTTAACGAAATGCGTAACGAAATGCGTAACGAAATGCGCCAGGAATGCACAGTTCAATGGTAACGCGGTCGCGGGGCGCCCGGCTGTGCTGATGGCAACAAATTGTAACCCGGGGCAGGGCGCCGCGCTGGCGCGGAATTGTCGGCAAGTCTGCTTAAAAGAGGCTGAAAGCGTTCCGGCCCTGCCCGATTTATGACCCGTTTTTAACAAATCTTGCGCGCGAAACCATATTCGAGTTGATTCATGCTGGACAACACGTTACCCTTATACTCTAGGGATCGAATTGACGGAGAGAAACTACGACTAGCGCTGCCGGCGCAGTGACCCGCCGCAGTGACATGCATACCATGCAGTGTCCGTGTACAGGTGCCTTCAACTATAGCAAAAAGATAACCGTACATACACAGGTCGATTTGAGGGAAAAATGAGTTTGTTCTTAACCGTGCCGCCCAACCTCGTTCAGTCCATCCGGGCATTCCGAGTCACTGAACTGCAAGAGGAGGCCGGCCGCCTGGGCCAGCATTTTTTGTACGCACACTGCAACGCCGGCCTGACCAAGCAGCAAGTCCTGGGCATCATCGCGGAAGCTTTCCGGTTTCCCAAGCCCTGCGGCAAGAATTTCGATGCACTGCGCACCACCCTGACGGAGACGCTTGCCCAGGCCGGCGAGCAGCCCGGCTTCGTGATCGTGCTCGAGCAGCTGCCGAATACCCAGAAGTTCGACCGCGAAGCGCGCGAGACGCTGCTCGACGTGTTCCGGGATGCGGCTGATTACTGGGCCGAGAAGAAGGTGGCGTTCAGGGTGTTTTACTCGTTCGAGTAGGCTAGTATTTCCGTCCCCGGCGGGTTTCCTGCGCAAGTCAGAGGCAACCCCGGGGATAGTCCCCTTTGGGGACAGTCCCCGCCGGCATTCTTGGACCGCTCTGCGGCAGCAGGTACAATGTCGGCCATGAAAAATATCGTCATCCTCATTTCCGGACGCGGCAGCAATATGGAAGCCGTCGTGCGCGCGGCCGAGGCCGAGCAGTGGCCGGCCCGCATCGCGGCCGTGATCAGCAACCGTGCCGATGCCGGCGGGCTGGACTTTGCCGCCGCGCGTGGCATCCCCACCGCCGTCGTCCCGAACAAGGATTACCCGACCCGCGAAGCGTTCGATGCCGCGCTGCAGGCCGTCATCGACGGTTATGCGCCGGATCTTGTCGTGCTGGCCGGCTTCATGCGCATTCTGACGCCGGCCTTCGTCGAGCATTACGCGGGCCGCATGCTGAACATCCACCCGTCGCTGCTGCCGCTGTACCCGGGCCTGCATACTCACGAGGCGGCGATTGCCGCCGGCGATGCCGAGCACGGCGCGACGGTGCACTTCGTCACCGCCGAGCTGGACCACGGCCCGATGGTCGACCAGGCCCGCGTGCCGCTGCTGCCGGGCGACACGCCGCAGACGCTGGCCGCCCGCGTGCTGACACAAGAACATGTGCTGTACCCGCGCGCCGTGCGCTGGTTCATCGAAGATAAACTCACCGTCGAGGATGGCCGCGTTTTTGGCCCGCACAATCCCCGACCTTAATTCATCACCAGGATTCCCATGAGATTGCCTCCAGCAGTACTCGCCAGCGCCGAAGACGTGCTGCGCGAGATTTTGCGCTTTGCCGCGCCCGCCGACACCACCCTGTCGCGCTATTTCAAGGACCACGCCCGCCTCGGCGGCCGCGAACGCGGTGCGATTGCCGATTGCGTCTACGCGGTACTGCGCAATAAAAACTTCTTCACCGAATTCTCCGAGCCGAACGGTGGCGCGACGATGCGCCGCCTGATGCTGCTGGGCATGGCCGATGCCGCCGGCATCGAATCGCTGCCGGGCCTGTCCGACGACGAGACGGAATTCCTCACTCGCATGAAAGACATCGACCGTTCGCTGCTGCACAAGTCGCTGCGCACGAATATGCCGAAATGGCTGTGGGAAAAGCTCGCCGAACAGTACGGCGAAGACGAAGCGCTGCAACTGGCCGATGCGCTGAACACGCCGGCACCGCTGGACCTGCGCGTCAATGCGCTGAAGTCGGACCGCGAAAAAGTGATGGCGCAACTGGCCGAAGCACCGATCGCCGCCGCCGCAACGCCGTACTCGGCACTGGGCCTGCGCGTGCTGAAGAAGCCGGCGCTGCAGAACCTGCCGCTGTTCAAGGAAGGCGCCATCGAAGTGCAGGACGAAGGCAGCCAGGTGCTGGCCCAGATCCTCGGCGCCCGCCGCGGCGAGATGGTGGTGGACTTCTGCGCCGGTGCCGGCGGCAAGACGCTGGCGCTGGGCGCGCAGATGCGCAACACGGGTCGCCTGTATGCCTTCGACGTGTCGGAAAAACGCCTGGCCAAGCTGAAGCCGCGGCTGGCCCGTTCCGGCCTGTCGAACGTGCATCCGGTGGCGATTGCCCACGAGCGCGATGCGAAGATCAAGCGCCTGGCCGGCAAGATCGACCGCGTGCTGGTCGATGCGCCGTGCTCCGGCATGGGCACGCTGCGCCGCAATCCGGACGTCAAGTGGCGCCAGCCGGAAAGCGCCATCGCCGAGATGCACGACAAGCAGGTTGCCATCCTTGACGGTGCCGCGCGCCTCGTCAAGGCGGGCGGCCGCCTGGTGTACGCCACCTGCAGCCTGCTGAAGGAAGAGAACGATGTGGTTGCCGAGCAGTTCATCGCCGCGCACCCGGACTTCGAACTGGTGCCGATGAACAAGGTGCTGGCCGAGCAGAAGATCGACCTGGAAATGGGCGACTACCTGAAGCTGCTGCCGCACAAGCACCACACGGACGGCTTCTTCGCCGCCGTGTTCGAACGCAAGGCCATGGCCAAGGCGGCGAAGGACGT
Source organism: Oxalobacteraceae bacterium UBA6704 (assembly GCA_002454505.1). Lineage (GTDB taxonomy): Bacteria > Pseudomonadota > Gammaproteobacteria > Burkholderiales > Burkholderiaceae_D > Rugamonas. Next base: position 1,343 of record DKJA01000034.1, on the reverse strand, counting down.
GCCGGCCGAAGACGCAGCAGCCGACGAATAAGATGAAGCAGATCCCGCTGTCGGCACTGCTGAACGACCTGCTGGGTGACCTGCGCAATCCCGGCCTGCTGTGGCAGCTGGGCGCGCTGGTGGCGTCCATCGTGCTGGGCACCATCCTGGCCGGCATGCTGCGCAAGCGGCTGGCGCAGCGGGAGGTTCAGAGAGAAGCGCGTGGCGGCGTCGCGCTGTTCGGCCTGGAGAGTTTCGCCCGCGTGATCGGGCCGCTGGCCATCGTCTGCCTGCTGTGGCTGTCGATGATCGTGCTGCAGCGCTGGTACCAGGTCAACCTGCTGAAGGTGGCGCTGCCGATCTGGGGTTCGCTGGCGGTGATCCGCTTCACGTTCTACCTGCTGCGGCGCGTGTTTGCCCGCCGCGGCGAGATCGGCGCGGCGATGCTGACGTTCGAGAAGATCTTCCAGCTGCTCGTGTGGCTTGCCTTTGCGCTGTACATCACCGGCTACTGGGACGACATCTATCACTATCTCGACAGCGTCACGCTCCACCTCGGCAAGAACCGGGTGACGGCAGCGGAGATCGGGCAGGGCGTCATTTCCGTGGTGGTGACGCTGGTGCTGGCGATGTGGGCCGGCGCCGCGCTGGAAGAGCGGCTGATGGTGGTCGATACGCTGAACTCGAACGTGCGCGTGGTGCTGGCGCGCGTCGGGCGGGCGCTGCTGATCGTGCTGGCCGTGCTGTTCAGCCTGAACCTGGTGGGCATCGACCTGACCGTGCTGTCCGTGTTCGGCGGCGCGCTGG
>DKJA01000034.1:0-421 GCA_002454505.1 Oxalobacteraceae bacterium UBA6704 | reverse complement strand
CGTGTTCGGCGGCGCGCTGGGCGTGGGCCTCGGCTTCGGCATGCAGAAGATCGCCAGCAACTACGTGTCCGGCTTCATCATCCTGCTGGACCGCAGCCTGCAGATCGGCGACATGATCACCGTCGACAAGTTCAGCGGCCGCGTGGCGCGCATCAACACGCGCTACACGGTGCTGCAGGGGCTGGACGGCGTGGAGTCGATCGTGCCGAACGAGATGTTCGTCACCGCCGCCGTGCAGAACACGACGCTGTCGAACAAGCTGGTGTGGATCGGCACGAAAGTGTCGGTGGCCTACGACACGGATCTCGACTTCGCGCTGAAGCTGCTGGAGCAGGCCGCGGCATCGGTGCCGCGCGTGCTCAGCGAAAAGCCGCCGTCGGCCACGCTGCTGAACTTCGGCGCCGACGGCCTCGAGCTGCAG
>DKJA01000210.1 GCA_002454505.1 Oxalobacteraceae bacterium UBA6704 | reverse complement strand
ACTCCTTGGTGGATGGGGCGTTGGCCCAGACGCGCAATGTAGCGTGTTGCGGTGTCCTCGGCAAGTACGCAACGGGCGGTTGCCGGGACGCGGCGACCGCCAGTCGTCCGCAGCGGGCACCATGGCGGCCTCTTCTGCACAATTTCTGTGGAAAAGATTGTGCGCAAAGCCCTTATTCGCTCGCAAGCCATTGTTTTCAATCGATCTTTTTTGAATGCCTGCAATTTAGGCAGAATCCAGGCGCCGCCTGCCCGGCAAGGTTCTCAACAATTTCTGTGGAAAAAAGTGTGCGCAATGTTCCAGACGGTCAGCCAACACCTTGATTCGATTGACTATTTCCTTACTGCATAAAAATGTTGCAAAGGTGTAAAAGCACCCTTCGCTTGCCTGTGGGTCATGCACACAAACTGTTGATAAAACTGTAGACAACGCCCTGTCCCAGCGGTAAACCCGTTGATTTCAAAGGATATTTTATTCATGCACAAATTTACGGCAGAGGCAGGAAATTGCCGGACCGGGCCGGCTTTCCGGCAGAAGCCTCCCCTTCTGCACAAAAACTGTGGACAATATTGTGCGCAAGCCGCCCAATCAATGCCAAACCCTTTGATTTATAAGGAAAAAATACGATAGCTCATTTTTTCAGCAGGCTTGACGGTGGGTGCAGGCGGCGTCCCGGCGACCCTCTGCCGTGTCGCGGTTCTGCACAAGTTCTGTGGATAATATTGTGGGGAAGCGGCAGGCGAAGCGCCCAAGTGCTTGATCCCCAACGATAAAGTTATCATGCGGAAATTTGCGGCACATGGCGTGCAGCGTGGAAAAGTTCCGCACATTTTCTGTGGATATCTTTGTGTGCAAGTCGGCGCGCCCGGCACGAAGTCCTTGATTTGTAAGAGTATTCTTACAGTGCCCGCGAATGAAGCAAGCCGGTTTACCCTTATAAATCAGTAGTTTACAAAAAAACCTTGCTGTTCTCCGTGAGATATGACATAAGCATGACCGCGCCATGACAGTGTGGACAGCCTGTTTTCGAAAGCCCCCAGAATGATGTTCGACACCCCCGAAGCCACCACCGGCCAACCCGCCGTGATCACCGTCAGCGCGCTGAACCAGGCCGTCTCCCGGCTGCTGGAGCGGTCGTTTCCGCTGACGTGGATTGCCGGCGAGATTTCGAATTTCACGAAGGCAAGTTCCGGCCACTGGTATTTCACGCTGAAGGATGACACGGCCCAGGTGCGCGCCGTGATGTTCCGCGGCCGCGCCCAGTACGCCGGCTTCGTCCCGCGCGAAGGCGACAAGGTCGAGGTGCGCGCGCTTGTCACGCTGTACGGTCCGCGCGGCGATTACCAGATCAATGTGGAGGCGATCCGCCGCGCCGGTGTCGGCGCGCTGTTCGAGGCGTTCATGCGGCTGAAGGAAAAGCTGGGGGCCGCCGGCCTGTTCGACGAGTCCCGCAAGCGCCCCCTGCCGCTGTTCGCCCGCACCATCGGCATCGTCACGAGCCCGCAGGCGGCCGCGCTGCGCGACGTGCTGATCGCACTCAAGCGCCGCGCGCCGCACGTCAACATCGTGCTGTACCCGACGCTGGTGCAGGGCCAGATGGCGGCGGCCCGCATCGCGCAGGCCATCCGCACCGCGTCCAGCCGCGCCGAATGCGACGTGCTGCTGGTGTGCCGTGGCGGCGGCAGTATCGAGGACCTGTGGTCCTTCAACGATGAGGACGTGGCTTACGCAATCGCCGAATGCAGCATGCCGGTGATTTCCGGCGTGGGCCACGAAACGGACTTCACGATCGCCGACTTTGCCGCCGACCTGCGCGCTGCGACGCCGACGGCCGCCGCCGAACTGGCCGCCACGCCCCGCGGCGACTGGCTCGCCTCGCTGCGCGCCGATGCCACGGACCTGCGCCGCGCCATGCGCCGCACGCTGGACGACGCCGCACAGACGCTCGATCACAATAGCCGCCGCCTGCTGAGCCCCACCGCGCGCATCCGGCAGCAGCGGCTGGAGCTGCTGGCGCTGTCGACGGCGATGATGCACGCCAACCGCGCGCCGCTGAACCTGGCGCGCCACACGCTGGAACGGCTGGCCGGCCGGATCGCGGCGCAGCGCCCGGACACGCGGCCGGCGCGCGCCCACCTGGCCGCGTTGCAGCACCGCTGCGCCGTCAATATCGGCAGCCGGGTGCGCCGCGAGCGCGAGGCGCTGGGCGCCCTGGCCGCCCAGCTGGAAATGCTCAATCCGCAGCGCACGCTGGAGCGCGGCTACGCCATCGTCACCGATGCGAAAGGTGCGATCCTCCGTTCGCCCGCCCAGCTGAAACCGCGCAGCACGCTGACGGTGCGGCTGGCCGACGGCAGCGCCAACGTCGAGGTCGCAGGCGTGCAGCCCACGCTGGACTGACAGAATCGACGCGGCAAATCGGCTGGTCAGCCGGCCGGGCAGGTCGGCCGGAATGATGCTGTGTGGTACGCTTGAGCGCAGCGCTCAACCCACGGGATAACAATTGACGAAAAAGACAGTGGCAGCGGGTCCCTCGACCCTGATCGACGTCGCCCGGGAAGCGGGCGTTTCGCCCAGCACCGTATCGCGCATCCTGAACGGCACGGCGCGCGTGTCGGACGACAAGCGGCAGGCCGTCCTGAAAGCCATCGCGCGCACCAACTTCGCGCCGAACCTGATGGCGCAAGGCCTCAAGAAGGGCAAGACGCACACGATCGGCATCATCGTGCAGGACATCTCGTCGCCTTTCTTCGACGAAACGCTGCACGGCGTGGACGATGGCCTGAAAGGCACCGGCTATGCATCGGTGATCGTCAGCGGCCACTGGAGCGCGCTGGAGGAAGCGGACCGCATCCGCCTGCTGCTGGCGCGCAAGGTGGACGGCATCATCCTGCTGTCCGGCAGCCTGCCCGACGAGGAGCTGCTGCAGTTCGCCGCGCAGCGCCCGATGGTCGTCACCGGCCGCGCGCTGGATGGGCCGACGGCGCTGGGCTTCACGATGGACAACGAGCACGGCGCCTGGCTGGCCGTGCGCCACCTGATCGAGCTGGGGCACGAGCGGATCGTGTTCGTGTCCGGCCCGCCCACGCATGCCGATGCGCAGGCGCGCCGCCGCGGCTACCTGCGCGCGCTGGCCGATGCGGGCATCGCCGCCGATCCCGCGCTGATCGTCGAGGGCAACTTCCACGAGAACAGCGGCCTGCTGGCTGTCAACCACCTGTTCGACTCGCGGCTGCAATTCTCCGCCGTGTTCGCCGCCAACGACCAGAGCGCCTACGGCGTCCGGCTGGCGCTGTACCGCAAGGGCGTGCGCGTGCCGGAAGACGTGTCGCTGGTCGGCTTCGACGACCTGCCCGGCTCCGCCTACACGACGCCGCCGCTGACCACCGTCCGCCAGCCCCTGTACGACATGGGCCTGGCCGCCACCACCGCCCTGCTCCGCCTGATCAACGGCGAGCGCGTGCCGACACGCGTCCCGCCCGTCGAGCTGATCGTCCGCGAAACCACCCGTCGACGCTGACGCCTCAGCGGCCGAGTTCGTGTCCAACCATGGGGTCAACCCTCTTTTTGGACACGAGCCCAACCGCAGGACTGCTGAGGCCGTGTCCAGAAATGGGGTTGACCCCAAGGTGGACACGAGCTGGGCAGTAGCGCGCCAGAAGGCGCACACTTTGCAGGGCTTTTCGGCAGAGCCACCGGCGACGCATTACAATGGTGGTCGTTTCGTCAAAATTTCACCAACGGGCTGCCGTCGATGCCCGCCTCAACCATAAAAGGAATCCACATGGAACATACCCTGCCGCCCCTGCCTTATGCCAAGGATGCCCTGCAGCCGCACATCTCGGCTGAAACGCTGGAATACCACTACGGCAAGCACCACCAGGCCTATGTGACGAACCTGAACAACCTGATCAAGGGTACCGAGTTCGAAAACCTGTCCCTGGAAGAGATCATCAAGAAATCGTCCGGCGGCGTGTTCAACAACTCCGCGCAGGTGTGGAACCACACGTTCTTCTGGCACTGCATGGCACCGAACGCCGGCGGTGCGCCGACCGGTCCGGTCGCCGATGCGATCACCGCGAAATGGGGTTCGTTCGACAAGTTCAAGGAAGAGTTCCAGAAATCGGCCGTCGGCAACTTCGGTTCCGGCTGGACGTGGCTGGTGAAAAAGGCCGACGGTTCCGTCGACATCGTCAACACGTCGAACGCCCAGACGCCGCTGACCACCCCCGACGTGCCGCTGCTGACCGTCGACGTGTGGGAACACGCTTACTACATCGACTACCGCAACGCCCGTCCGAAGTTCGTCGAGGCGTGGTGGAACCTGGTCAACTGGTCGTTCGTGAACCAGAACTTCGGCTGAAGCACCGCGCGCTGATCGCCTGGCGATCGCGCACGACAAAAAAGCCCGCCGCGATGGCGGGCTTTTTCATTCCAAAGACCCGTTACACCATGCCGCCATTGGCGCGCAGCGTCTGCCCGTTGACCCACGTGCCGGCCTGGGCCAGGAAAGCCACGGCATTGGCGATGTCTTCCGGCTGGCCCAGCCGTTCCAGCGGATTGAGTTTCGCCAGGCGCTCGACCTGCTCGTCCGATTTACCGTTCAGGAACAGGTCGGTGGCCGTCGGTCCCGGCGCCACGGCGTTCACGGTGATTCCCTTGCCGCGCAGCTCCTTCGCCAGGATATTGGTCATCGTCTCGACGGCAGCCTTGGTGGCGCCGTAAATGGCATAGCCCGGCAGCGCGATGCCGATCACGCTGGTCGAGAAATTGACGATGCGGCCGCCCTGCGCCAGCCGTTGCGCCGCCTCGCGCAGCGTGTTGAATGTGCCTTTGACGTTGACGGCGAACAGCCGGTCGAACGTGGCGTCGTCCGTGTCGGCCAGGTGCGGCAGCGTGGCCGGCATGATGCCGGCATTGTTGACGAGCACGTCCACGCGGCCGAAGTGCGCGATGGCTTCGTCGAACAGGCGCGTGACGGCGGCGCTGTCGGCCACGTCGGCCTGCACGGCGGCGGCGCGACCGCCCTGCGCCTCGATCGCCGCGACGACCTTGGCCGCCTCGGCCGCATTGCCCGCATAATTGACGATCACCGCATAGCCGTCGGCGGCGAGACGCTGGGCGACGGCGGCGCCGATGCCGCGCGACGAACCGGTAACGATGGCGACTTGTTGTGCTGTGTTCATGACTGGCTCCTCGAGTAGTTGATGAAGCCAGTATCGCGCATTCAAACCGTTGAATAAATACGGTAGGATTGCAAGCACCATGCAACAACCATAAACAATCCTATGGACCGATTCGATGCGATGAAGCTGTTTTCGCGGATCGTCGAGCTGGGCAACTTCAGCAAGGCGGCCGACGACCTGAAACTGCCGCCGGCCACCGCCACCCACGCGATCCGCCAGCTGGAAGCGCGCCTCGGCGTGCAGTTGCTGCACCGGACCACGCGCAAGGTGTCGCCCACCACCGATGGCCAGGCGTATTACCAGCGCTGCCTGCGCATCCTCGCCGACGTGGAGGAAACCGAAGCCGGCTTCGGCCACAGCGGCGTGCTGCCCAAGGGCAAACTACGGGTGGACCTGCCCACGCTGGGCAGTTTCTACGTGCTGCCGCGGCTGCGCGAATTCACCGACCGCTATCCCGACATCGACGTGGAGATCGGCCTGGGCGACCGCGCCGTCGACCTGATCGGCGAAGGCGTCGACTGCGTGCTGCGCGTCGGCGAGCTGCCCGATTCGAGCATGGTGGGACGGCGCGTGGCAACCGTGGCCCAGGTCACCTGTGCCAGCGCGGACTACCTGGACCGCCACGGCACGCCCGCCACCATCGACCAGTTGGCCGGCCACCAGGCCGTCAACTGGTACTCGCGCACGAGCGGGCGCACGCTGCCGTTCGAATTCCTCGTCGATGGCCAACTGCGCGAAGTGCAGCTGGCCGGCCGGGTCAGCGTCAGCGGCGGCGAAGCCTATGTGACGTGCTGCGCGGCCGGCATGGGCCTCGTGCAGCTGCCCCGCTACCGCGTGCAGGCCATGCTGGCGGACGGCCGGTTGCGCGAAATCCTGCCGGAATTTCCACCGCCTTCGCTGCCCGTCACCGTGCTGTATCCGCACCAGCGCCAGCTGTCGCCGCGGGTGCGCGTGTTTGCCGACTGGCTGGCGGAGGTGATGCAGGCGGCGGCGTAGTGACTGGCGGAACGGTGCGGCGCCGCTACAGCCCTGCCGGTACGATGCACGGACACCAACGACCAATCCCGAGGAGCCCCGCATGCGCCTGAAACCCCTTTCGCAACAAGTCATCGTGATCACCGGCGCCACCAGCGGCATCGGCCTGACCACGGCCCGCATGGCCGCCGCGCGCGGCGCGCAGCTGGTGGTAGCCGCCCGCGACGCAAAAGCCCTGCAGGAACTGGAAGACCAGCTGCGCCAGCGCGGCGCCGAAGCGCTTGGCGTGCCGACCGATGTGGGCAGCAAGGACGAAGTGAAAGCGCTGGCGCAGGCCGCGCTGGCCCGTTTCGGCCGCATCGACACGTGGATCAACAACGCCGGCATTTCGATCTTCGGCCGTCTCGAAGACGTGTCGACGGCGGACAGCGAGCGCCTGTTCCAGACCAATTTCTGGGGCGTCGTCAACGGCTCGCTGGAAGCGGTGCAGCACCTGAAAGCGGAGGGCGGCGCGCTGATCAACCTGGGCAGCGAGCTGTCCGATGTGTCGGTACCGCTGCAGGGCATGTACGCCGCATCGAAGCACGCCGTGAAAGGCTTCACGGATGCGCTGCGCATGGAACTGGAAAAGGAACGCGCACCGGTCTCGGTCACGCTGATCAAGCCGGCCGCGATCGACACGATGTTCACCGTGCACGCCCGGAACTACCTCGATGTCGAGCCGCAGCTGCCCCCGCCGATCTACGCGCCGGAACTGGTGGCCGAGGCGATCCTCGCCGCGGCCCAGCGTCCGCAGCGGGACGTGTATGTGGGCGGCGCGTCGAAAGCCAGTTCGCTGGGCGGCTACCACCTGCCCCGCCTGTTCGACAAGATCGGCGAAACGCTGATGTGGAACCAGCAGCGTTCGAACCGGCCGGCCGCCCCGCTGCGCCGCGATGCGCTGCATGCGTCCGACAGCTCGGCCGAACTGCAGCAGCGCTTCGGCGCCGGCGGCGTGCTGGAATCGTCCGCCTATACGCGGCTTCAGCGTGCCGGTTCGCTGAAGCTGGCGCTGCTGGGCGGCGGGGTGCTGGCCGCGGCTTACCTGCTGGCCCGGCAGTCCGGCAGCGCGTCCACGCCATAAAAAAGGCAGGCCGGACTCGCGTCCGCCTGCCGTTGTCCGTGATGCCGCGCAGTGCGCGGCATCGTCGCCCCGCCTTAGACGGCGAAGTCCCACGCCGTGACGGCTTTCTGGTGGCCGATGATCTCCACCGAATGGGCCATCGCATCGGCGACGTCTTCCAGCGAAGCGCCGTTGGCCATCTGTCCGACCCAGTAGGCCTTGCCGCCCGCATCGGAAGCACGCTCGAAGAACGCCTGGTACAGGATTTCCACGTCATGCGCCGCGTCGCCGTTCAGCGCACCCAGGCGTGCCGTGCCTTCGACGGACGAGATGATGGCCACCGCGACCGTGCCCAGGCTGTTGCCGGCCTGCTCGATGCCGCCCCAGTAATCGAAGCCGCCGACGTCCGCCTGGCGGCCCAGCACGCTTTCGTACAGGCCGGCCAGCGTGTTCAGTTCCACGCGGCTTTCGATGGCGATCGTCTGGTCGTCGAACTTCAGCGACTCGACGTTGACCAGCTTGGCCACCTGCTCCGGCGTGGCCTTGCTGCTGACCAGCACGTAGCCGTCATGCTGCTCGACCGTGAAGTCCGCTGCCGCGCCCTTGAAGACGGCCACATCCGCTTCCGTACCGCCATGCAGCAGCGTCGTCGACGCCGCGGCCAGGCCGTTCGCCGCGCTCGTGCCGGCGCTGGCACCGATACCGAACTGCAGCGTATCGGCACCGCCGCCCGACAGCACCGTGCTGCCGGCACCGGTCGAAACGGTGAACTGCTGGCCCTGCGCATCGCCGGTCAGGATCTGGCCGGCCGTGGTGGCAGTGACGTTCACGGCACCAAACACGGCCGCGAACGGAATGTCGGTCAGCGTGATGTGCGTGCCGGCCGCCAGTTGGGTGGCGTCGAGGACGATCGCGGCACGGGTGTCGGTGTTGCCCACCAGGTCCAGCGCGCCGGAGCCGTCGGTGTCGCTGCCCGTCACGCGGACCGTCTGCACCAGCAGCGAAGCATCGTTCGGCAGCAGCGACAGGAACGACGTGCCGCCGTTGGTCAGGTGCGTCACGTCGCTGATGCCGTTGGTCGAACCGGTCTGCTTGATGGCGGCGATCAGTTCCGCCAGCGACGAAGCGCTGCCCTGCGCGATGCCGCCATTGGCCGTCAGGCCATAGCCGGTATGCACTTTGGCCGTCAGCAGCGCGGCACCGTTCTTTTCGGTCAACGGGATATCGGCCGTGCCCGCATCGCCGCTTTGCTCGGTGCGGCCCGACGTCACCACCGGCACCGTGATCGACGTGCCCGTGCCGCCGCCCGGCGTGGTCACCGGCTTCGTGATCACCGACACGCCATCGATCGTGGTGGGCGGGGTGGTCGGGGCAGGCGTTGGGGTGATGACCGTCTTCGTGTTGATGGTCAGCGTCAACGCTGCGCCCTTGACCAGCACGCCGGAGGACGCGCCGCGCGCGTAGTTGATTTCAACCGGCTCCTCGAAAGCGACGCGCAGTTCGTGCTTGCCTTCCAGCTGGTAGCCGCTGTCCAACGTCGCAACGCCGAGCTGTTCGATGCTCGAACCCTGATACAGGTAGGGGTTCTCCAAGTCCGCATCGACGGTCCACGTGCCATCCTTGTTCGTGGTCGTCTCGCCGACGACGTAATCGCCGTCCATGATGAAGATCTTCGTGTCCGGACGCGCCACGCCGGAAAGCGTCGGCGTCGTGTCGCTGGTGATCTTGTCGCCCTTGGTGCCGGTGTCGGAACCCGGATCGAGCACCGGCGCGCCCGGCAGGCTGACGGTGATCGCCAGACTGGCGCTCACGTCGGACTGGTTGCCGGCCACGTCGACCTGCTGCGCCGTCACCGCGTGCTTGCCTTCGCCCAGTTGCGTGGTCGACAGCGACCAGGTCTTGTCGCCGTTGACCTGCGTGGTGCCGACGACATTGCCATCGACGCGTACCGTAACGGTAGCGCCCGCTTCGCCCGTGCCGCTGATCAGCGGCGTGACGTCGGTGGTCGCATCCTTGGCCGCGTTCGGCAGGACGTACTGCTGGTCCAGTGCCAGGCCGCCCGGCGCCTTCGCCGTCGTATCGACCGTGAAGGCGACCTTCGCCGTGTCTTCGGTCGTGCCGTTGATGCGGATGGCGAACGAATGCGCGCCTTCCAGCCAGGTATAGGTATCGAAGACGTATTTGCCGTCGCTGCCGGTCGTAATCGTGAACTCGGCCAACAGGCCATCGATGTACACATCGTATTCGGTGCTGGCGGTTGCCGTGATCTCGAGGGCCGGCTTCACCTTGTTCGTGATGTTGTCGCCGGCGATGCCGGAATCGCTGGCAGTGGCCAGCGCCACGCTCGACGGTTGCAGGACGATGTTATCGATGCTGAGGTCGATGCCTTCCAGGTTGTCCGACATGGTGAACACGACCTTGTCGACGCGCGACCAGATGCTGCTGAAAGCCAGCGTGCCGCCGTAGTTGCTGGTATCGAGCGTATAGGTGATGCTGCCCACGCTGTCAGCGATGCCGGCGTCGACGGTGTCTTCGGCGACCTGCTCGCCGTTCAGATAGCCGGTGATCTTGACCGAGTAGGAGGCTTGCACCAGCTCCAGCGATTTGAGGCTGAACGCATCGCCGCTCTGGGCACGGAAGCTGATACCCGTCCCGTCGTTGCCACCGAAGCCGTCGGTATAGACATGCAGGTAGTTGTCGCCGGCATTCCGCGTATCCAGGTGGGACCAGCCATAAGACGAGGAAGTGCCGGTGGATTCAAAAATAAACGAACCCCAGACGGCAGGGAGTTCTTTTTCCGTGTTGACCAGACTGTCGAAATTTTCGGAAACGGGTTTAGCAACGGTCATTCTGTAAGCCTGTAAGCAAAGTTGGCGAGCCGCCGGACGGCGGACGATAGGCGCGATGCTGTCGAGGCATACGCCAGCGGCAGTAACTGCCGGCAACAAATGCTAACGGCAGACATTCACCAGTTAAATATCTGCGATGAAACTGTTAAACAATTCGTGCCAATTTGTTTCTATATGGATACACATACTTAGCAATCTAATTAACAATAAGACAGAGTTTCCTGAAATTGTTAGCTGCCAGGCAACACCAGTGATACGATCACCCGCCCCGTTCGGGCGACCGTCTAGCTTGGTCGAAGAGTCGAAATCGCACGAACAGCGCTACGTATTACCACGTAAAAATCGCCGAATTCACCCGCCGGCCAAAGTTCCGCCCAGCGAATTCCCCATGGACCCGAATATTTTATTCACATCCACTTGCATGACGGGTTCCCCCGTGGCTATACTCAGGCACGTTGTATGACAACTGACAACCTCCCCGCATAACGATAGCTACACAGGGTCACCAGGAGACACCATGGCAGCAGCATTTACCGCCGGCCAACGCACCAATGTGCGCTGGACCATCCTCGCAATTCTTTTCCTCGTCACGACCATCAATTACGCCGACCGCGCGACGATCGCCATCGCCGGACCCGAGCTGAGCAAGCAGCTGGAGCTGTCGCCCGTGCAGATGGGCTTCATCTTCTCCGCGTTTTCGTGGTCGTACGTGCTGGCCCAGTTGCCCGGCGGCTGGCTGCTGGACCGCTTCGGCACCAAGATCACCTATTTCTTCTCCATCTTCCTGTGGTCGGTCTTCACGGTCTGCCAGGGCTGGGTGGGCTTCTTCAGCGCCGGCACGGCCGTGATGCTGCTGTTTGCGCTGCGGCTCATCGTCGGCGCGGCGGAAGCGCCTTCGTTCCCGGGCAACAGCCGGCTGTCCACGTCCTGGTTCCCCACCGCGGAACGGGGCACGGCGGCGGCGATCTTCAATTCGGCGCAGTACTTCGCCACGGTGCTGTTCGCGCCGATCATGGGCTGGCTGGTGCATGCGCACGGCTGGGAAAGCGTGTTCTTCGTCATGGGCGGCCTGGGTGTCATCATGGCCTTCGCATGGCTGAAGCTGGTGTACGGCCCGCGCCAGCACCCGAAGGTCAACCAGGCGGAGCTGGACTACATCGAACGGGGCGGAGCGCTCGTCGACCTCGAAACGAAAGGCGCCAACAAGCAGTCGATCGACACGTGGTCGTGCGTCAAGCAGCTGCTGTCGTCGCGCATGCTGCTGGGAATCTATATCGGCCAGTACTGCATCAACACGCTGACCTACTTCTTCCTCACGTGGTTCCCCGTGTACCTCGTCAAGGAACGCCACATGACGATCCTGAAGGCCGGCTTCATCGCCGCGCTGCCCGCCATCGCCGGCTTCCTCGGCGGCGTGCTGGGCGGGATCATCTCGGACCGCATGATCAAGCGCGGCTACAGCACCTCGGTGGCGCGCAAGACGCCGATCATCGGCGGCATGCTGCTGGCCACCTGCATGATCCTGTGTAATTACGTGGAGACGGACATGGTCGTCGTGGCCGTGATGGCGCTGGCCTTCTTCGGCAAGGGCATCGGCGCGCTGGGCTGGGCCGTCGTCGGCGACACGTCGCCGAGCGAAGCGGGCGGCATGAGCGGTGCGCTGTTCAACACGTTCGGCAACGTGGCCGGCATCACCACGCCGATCGTCATCGGCTACATCCTGGCGGTGACCAACTCGTTCTACGGCGCGCTGGTGTTCGTTGGCGCCAATGCGCTGGCCACGGTGTTCTGCTACGTGTTCGTGGTGGGCGAGATCAAGCGCTTCGAGTTCAAGACGCCCGTCGTGCGGACGGATGCCGTTACGGCGTAAGCGCACCACTTCCATGCAAAACGGGGCCGACGGCCCCGTTTTTACGTCCGCTCACACAAAGAAGTTCCACCCCGTATCTGCCACCTGGTGGCCGATGATCTCGGGGGCATGGACCATCGCGTCGGCCACCTGCTCCAGCGTGGCGCCGTTGGCCATCTGTTCGAGCCAGTAGGCCTTGCCGCCGGCATCCGAAGCGCGCTCGAAGAATGCCCGGTACAGCAATTCCACGTCATGCGCCGCCTCGCCGTTCAGCCCGCCCAGGCGGGCCGCGCCTTCGACAGACGTGACGATGGACAGCGCGACCGTCCCCAGGCTGCCGCCGCCCTGCTCGATGCCGCCCCAGTAGTCGAAACCGCCGACGTCCGCCTGGCGGCCCAGGATGCTGCCGTACAGGCCGGCCAGCGTGTCCAGTTCGACGCGGCTGTCGACGGTGGCCGTCCGGTCGGTAAATTGCAGCGACTCGACGTTGACCAGCTTGGCCACCTGCGCCGGCATGGCATTGCGGCTGACCAGCACGTAGCCATCATGCTGCGCCACCGTGAAATCGGCGGCCGCGCCGGCGAACACGGCCACGTCCGCATCGAGCCCGCCGTGCAGCACCGTGGTTGCCGCGGCGGCAGGGTCGGCAGCCGCACTTGTCGCGCGCGCCGCCGCCCCATCGATGCCGAACTGCAGCGTGTCGGCGCCGCCGCCCAGCAGGATCGTGCCGCCGGCGCCCGTCCCCACCGCCACCTTCTGGCTGGCGCTGTCGCCGGTGACGATCTGGCCCGTCGTATCGGTGACCACCGACAGCGCGCCGAACACGGCGGAAAACTGCACGTCGTGCAGCGTGACGGTGCCGCCGGCGATCTGCGTGGCGTCCAGCACGATCGCCGTCGGCACGGCGCCCGGCGTGGCCACGATGTCGACCAGGTTGCCGTTGGCGTCGCCGGTGCCGGCCAGCTTCACCGTGTGCACCAGCAGCGCGCCATCCTGCGGCAGGAACGACAGGAACGACGTGCCCGTGGCGGCGATCGGCGCCACGTCGCTGCTGCCGCCGCCGGTCAGCCGGATCGCCGCGATCAGCTGCTCGAGCGAGGCCGCCGCGCCCTGGCTGACGCCGCCGCTGGCGGTCAGCCCGGCGCCGGTGTGCACCTGCGCCGTCAGCAGCGTCGCGCCGGCGGCCGCGGCCAGCGGAATGTCGGCCGTGGTGCTGCCGCCGCTCTGCTCGACGCGCCCGGTCGTGACGATCGGCACGGCGGTGCTGGTGCCGCTGCCGCCGCCCGGCAGCGTGACGGGCGTGGTGACGACGGTGACGCCGTCCACGGTGGTGGACGTGCCGGGCCCGGTCGGCGTCGGCGGCGTGACGGGCGCCGCTTCGATGGTCAGGTCCAGGAACGCGCCCTGGTACTCCCGGTTGCCGGCGGCATCTTCGGCATACGCGGCCAGGTTGTGCACGCCCGTGCTCAGCGTGGTGCTGGTGATGCTCCAGTGGCCCTTGCCATCCGCCACCACGGTGCCCAGCAACGTGGGGCCGCCGATGCTGCTGCTGCCCCGGCTGGCCAGCTGGTGGCCGTCGTACAGGTACACGGTGGAGTCCGCCTCGGCCGTGCCGGTGATCGTCGGCGTATTGTCGAGGGTCGAGTTATCGAACTGCACGCCGGAGTCGCTGGCCGGCGCCAGCACCATGTCGGTCGGCGCTTTCGGCGGCAGGCTGTCGATGATCAGCGCCAGCGGTGCGCCCTTGACCACGGTCTCCGCCACGCCGCCGGCCGGCGCTGCGGATGCAGCAGCAGACGCCGCGCCGCGGCTCATTGCCGTGACCACCCCGGCGCGCAATAGGTGCTCGCCGTCGGCCAGCACGGTATTGCTGACGATGGACCATTTGCCGGCCGCATCGCTGAGCGCCTGGCCGATGGCCACCTCGCCGTCGTACAGCCGGATCAGCGACGACGCCGTCGCCACGCCGGTCAGCGTCGGCTGATGGTAGCTGGTGATGCTGTCGCCCTGCACGCCGGAATCGGTGGCGGCATCGAGCACCGGCGCGCCCGGGCGGCCCGTGGTGACCGTCACGGCCAGCGCGATGCTGGCGGCGGAGGCATTGCCGGCCGCATCCACCTGCTTCGCCACCAGGTTGTGCACGCCGTCGCCCAGTTCGGCGGTGGTGATTGCCCACTCGCCCTTGCCATCGGCAACCGTGGTGCCGATGACTGTCGTGCCGTCCGTGTCGTACAGCGTGACGGTGGCATTGCTTTCCGCCGTACCGGTCACCGTTGGCGTGTAATCGGTCACGTCGGCCACCGCGAGCGCCAGGCCGGCCGGCGCGACGACCTGCGTGTCGACGGTGATGGCAATGGTGGTGCCGGCGCCGGCGTCGCCCTGCTCTTTCGCCGTCACCAGCGACGTACCGTCGGACCAGACCCGGCCCGGGTCGGCCACCGTGAACACGCCCTTGCTGTCGGCAACGAAACTGCCGATCGGGACGAGGCCGCCATCGAGGTAGATGTCGACCGTGGCACCGGGAGTGGCGGTGCCGGTCAGCACGGGCGACGTGACGTTGGTGATGTTGTCGCCCAGGGTACCGCTGTCGCTGCCGGGCGCCAGCCCGAACGTGGGCCCGCTGACGGCCTGCAGCACGATGTCGTCGACGGCCAGGCCGAAGCCGGAGAATTCCGGACTGGCCGCCGTGCCGCCCGCGAACGTCACGGTATCGATGCCGGTCCAGGCGGAACTGAAGTTCAGCGTGGTGCCGAAGACGCCGGGCGTGAATGTGTAGGTCACCGAACCGGCGCTGTCGCTCTGGTCCAGCACGATCGTATCGCTGGCCACGACGTTGCCGTCGTTATAGCCGGTCACGGTGAAGCCGGCGCTGGCGCCGCCCAGCAGCAGCGACGTCAGCTGGAAGTTGTCGGTCAACGCCACGGAATGGAAGCTGAACGTGGGGACGATGCCCAGCGGTGTGGAACCCTGCATCAACAAACCCTGGGTTCCTTGCGGCAACGCGAGCAGCGTCGACGAGGGGCTGATCGTGTTGGTGTCGAAGACCAGGCCGTCGAAAGTTGCCGGCAGCGTGACGGGGCCTTGCGGGAAAGACTCGAAATTCTGGCTGGTGGGGACTGGAGAGGTCATGGCGCTCGATGGGAGAGTAGAGGAAGGACAGATTCCGGCAGCGGAAAATGTTAAATCCCATACTAGCACCACGAAATATCGATGACACAGTTCGCCAAACGAATTTCACATTTGGACACCAGGGGTCACCATCCCCGCGGAAATGTTGCAGCCAAATGCAAACCGGGGCCGGGCACCCGGTTCGAGTATTCCTCGAATCAGGTGCCCGGCCCCGAACCTGGCTGCGGGCCGGCGCGGTAAAGCTCAGCTGCCCCGCTCGATATCTTCCCGTTCTTGCCGCGTCGTCAACGGAATCGTTTCGATGTGGTCGACGTCGATGTCGGCGCCGTCGCGCCCCGTCGTGTCGCGGCCGGCGGTGGCCCGTTCACCGGTGCCGACGGAATCGGTATCGCTGTCCAGGTCCGCATCGCCCACGTCGGGACCGGCCGTGCCGCCCGACGTGTTCTGGTCGACGTCCTCGTTGGTGCCCAGGTCGAGATTGGTTTCCTCGATCTGCTGGGCCAGGCCGGAGCCGCCCTGCACGTCGCTGCCGGAATCGGATGTATCGCTGGGACCCAGTGCGCCCGTGCCGTGGCCCCGGCC
Source organism: Oxalobacteraceae bacterium UBA6704 (assembly GCA_002454505.1). Classification (GTDB taxonomy): domain Bacteria; phylum Pseudomonadota; class Gammaproteobacteria; order Burkholderiales; family Burkholderiaceae_D; genus Rugamonas. The sequence continues at coordinate 10,150 of DKJA01000210.1, read as the reverse complement.
CAGCACCCGGTCGGGTGCCTGCGGGAAGTTGTCTGGATCGAGAGTGCTGTTGCCTGACATGAGTGCCTCCTTGATTGCGTTGTGCCGCGTGTGCGGCCTTGCAATTACTCTAACAGTCCGAGCGGAACGGCGTCGCACTTCACGGCGCCCAGCACCTGCGCCATATGGGCCACGGCCAGCAGCGTCAGCATCGGTCCGTCGTCGCCGGCGGACGATCGCACCACCGACGCCAGCACCGGCGTCATGCCGACAAACACATTGCTGATCGGCGCGATGTCGGCCTCGCGCACGGCCGGAATGGCGCCCAGGCGGTCGACCAGCACGCCGAAGCGGCGGCCGTCGTCGCCCTGCAGCACCACCGTCAGCATTTGCTCGCGCGGCTGGCGCGCCTCGACGCCCAGTGCCAGGTGCAGGTCGTAGATCAGCATTGTGCCGCCTTCGTAGACGGTGGCGCCGCACAGCGCCGGCGACGCATTCGGCAGCCGCACGTGGCCGCCGAACGGGATTGCCTCGACCACCGCGGCGGCAGGCACGCCGAGCAGGTAGCCGCCGACGCGGAAGGTGGCCACGTCGAGCGTCGGGCCGTCCGCCTTGACGGCCGGCGGCGGCGCGGACTCCGTTTCTTCCGCGACGTCGGTGCCGTCGGCAGCACCCAGCGGCACGCACACCAGCGCCAGCGCGCGCTGGCCCGCCTGGCCCGCGGTGCCGGCATATTCGCGGTAGCCCAGCGACGCCTGCGCGCCCACGGCCAGTACCTGGCCATCGAGCAGCACCAGCCGCGCCGCGCCTTCCTGGGCCGCCGCATGCAGGTCGGCCGGCACGTCCACCTTGCCGGCGGCACGCTGCGGATCGGTGGCGGCAATGACGTTGTTGGCGGCGTCGATGAACAGCGCGAATGCGCCGTCGCGCCGCGGCAGCGCCGCCTGCAGCATGGCGGTCAGCTGCGCCGCGGCGTCGAACACAATGGCGATGCCGCCGGTGACGGCGCCGTGGTCGTCGCGCAGCGCCGCCGCATAGATCCATGTGGGCCGGTCGCCGTACAGCGGCTGCGGCGCGAACTCGGACACCGAATAGTCGTCCGCCCCTTTCGCCGCCAGCGTGCGCGCCACCCATGGCCCCTCCAGCGTGCGGCCGATCCACTCCGCCAGCGCGGGGCGCGACGTGGCCTGCACCGTGCCGTGCGCATCGAACAGCACGAGGCTGTCGTACACCGTATATAAATCGTTGATGGCGGCCAGGCGGTCGGCCATGCGTGCAGCGCGCGATTCGGCCGCGCGGTCGTGCAACAGCGCGCGCAGCAGCGGGTCGAGCGCCCACCAGCGGCAGTCGTTGGCGCGCTCGTACAGGTTGCGGTCGAGGATGTCCATCGCCAGCGCGGACAGGAAGCGGCAGTCGGCCAGCTGCGAGCCGACTGCCATCGTCTGCAGTTCGCCGATCGAGCGTGTAAACACTTCCTTCATCCGCGTGCCGGTGCGCACGATCTCGGCCAGCAGCACTTTCGAGAACGCGGGATTCGACGCGGCCTGCGCCGCCCTGCCCTGGCGCACGTTGGCATTCCATACGGAGCGGTTCAGTTCGCGCTGGATGGCGTCGGCCTGCTGCGGGATCGCCTGCAGGTCGCGGGCAAAGCCGGTGCCGGCGCGCAGCACGGCACGCACCAGCGTTGCATCGGCCGGCGGCTGCGCCGTTTCGTCGTCGTCGAAGCTCTCGTCGAAGGCCATCGCCAGCGGCACCATCACCAGCGCCGTCCAGCCGGCCGGCCCCGGATAGCCCTGGAATTCCCGTGCCCGGTGGCGCGCCACGAGCCAGCTGGTGCCGCCGAAACGGAGCAGCCGGCCGTCCCCTTCCGGTGCGTGGACCACCGTGCCCGGCGCGATCTGGTACGGGTCGCTGCTGGCGATGACCATGTCGGCATCGTCCAGCAGCGTGATCACGCTCCAGTCGCCGTCGCGGCGCAGGCCGCCGAAGATGCGTTCCATCTCGTTGCCGAAATCGAAGCACAGGAACAGCGCGCCCAGCACCTGGCCCCGTTCGTCCAGCACGCGCACGCCGTACAGCAGGTTGCGCGACTCGCCGGGGAACAGGTCGCTGCGCACGGCCGCCTCGGTGTAGGCCGCGCCGCTGGCCAGCACCTCGGCCAGCAGCGGATCGCCCATCGTCGCCACCGGCGGCGCGCCGGGCAGGCGGGCCAGCACCCGGCCATCGGGCGCGACGAGGATCACGTCGCGGTACACCGAGTACTTTGCCACATAGGCTTGCAGCCGCTGCGCCATCGCCGCGCTGTCCGGCGTGTGGCCGCGCACGCAGGCGGCCGCGTAGGCGCGCAGCGTGTCGTCCAGCGCGAGGAAGCCGATGTCGGCCGTGCGCTCGAACAGGTTGCGCACGAGGATGTCGATGGCCACCTGGGCCGGCGCCGCCAGCTCCTGCACGCGCTTGTCGAAGGTGGTGCGGGCCAGGTTGTGCAGCAGCCGTTCCGTCAGGCTGGCGAAGGCCGCCTTCGTGTCGGCCATCTCGGTGGTTGTACCGGACAACTGGCCCAGCAGGTTCAGTACGTCCCAGACGGCTTCCAGGGATTTGAGGGTTTCACGGTTCTCGGCCACATGCTGCATGTGAGGCAGCAGGCGGCGCAGGGAAGCTTCGCTATGGGTCGCGCGCATGGGATGTGATTTTCGGTAGAAAAGGAATTCCGTTATGCAATTTCCATTCCACAATTGTCCAGGGCGAAGTGCGGGCCCGCCGCACCGCCAGGGTGCATGCACGCGCGCTTCATGCCTCATATGGATTCCTTATTGCCCCTATCCGGACAAGCTATTTCACTAATGTATAATCCATAGATATAATTACCTAGTCACCACGCGATCTGCCGGGAAATGCCATGACCACCCTCCGCCTTCTGCTTGCCGCCGCCACGCTGGCCGCTGCCGGCACCGCCTGCGCCGCCGACCAGGCCCAGGCCCCCGAACCGCATCGGCTGACCCGCGCGGAAGTCCACGCCCAGGCGGTCGAAGCGCGCCGGAACGGCACGCTGGTCGAAACGGAAAGCGACATGGACGTCGCGCAAACGAAGAAGCAGATCGCGCAATAAGCCGATGAAGCTTGCTCCGTCGAAGCTGGCACTGCCAAAGCTGGCACCGTTGGCCGCCGCCGCTGCCGCCGCGCTGCTGGCCCTTGCCGGCTGTGCCGATATGGGACACCGTGCGCCGCAATCGCACATGCTGGCGGCCAATGACCTCGCTGCCGGCACCGCGTTCGACACCGGCGCGCCGGCGGCATGGCCGGGCGACGCCTGGTGGCAGGCATTCGGCGACCCCCAGCTGGACCGTCTGATGGCCGCCGCGCTGGCCGGCAATCCCGGCCTGAAGGTGGCGCATGCCCGCGTGCGGCATGCCGAGGCGCTGGCCGGCATTGCCGAAGCGGCCGGGCGGCCCCGTATCGACGCCAATGCGGCCACCACGCGCGAACGCTTCTCCGAACGCGGCACGGCACCACCGCCGCTGGCCGACAACTGGGCCTGGTACAACGCGGCCACGCTGACCGGTTCCTACGACCTGGACGTGTGGGGCCGCCATCACGACATGCTGGCCGCCGCGGTGGGCGACAGCCGCGCCGCCGCGGCCGACGAACGGATGGCACAGCTGTCGCTGCAGACGGCCGTGATGCGCACCTATATCCAGCTGTGGTACCGCCATGCGCTGCGCGACAGCGTGGCCGACAGCCTGGCCCAGCGCCAGAAGATCCTCGACATCGTGCGGCGCCGGCAGAAGGCCGGCCTGGCCAGCGCGATCGACGTGGCCACCATCGAGACGACGCTGCCGGCCGGCCGCCGCGAGCACGAAGAGATCGGCGAATCGATCGCCGTGCTGCGCTACCAGCTGGCGGCATTGACCGGCCAGGGCCCGGGTGCCGGCGCGACGATCGTCCGGCCCGCGCCCGCATTGCGCACGGTTGCCGCGCTGCCGTCGGTGCTGCCGGCCGAACTGGTGGGCCGCCGGCCCGACATCGCGGCGATGCGCTGGCGCGTGGAAGCGGCCGCCAGGCGCATCGACGGCGCCCGCGCCGCCTTTTATCCGAACCTGAACCTGGTGGCGTTTGCCGGCCTGCAGGCCTTCGGCTTCTCGCGCTTTTTCGATGCATCGAGCCGCACGCTGGGCTTCACGCCGGCCGTCAGCCTGCCCGTTTTCGAAGGCGGCCGGCTGCGCAGCCAGCTCGATGCGGAGACGGCGGCGTACGATCTGGCCGTGGAGCAGTACAACGCCACGCTGGTGCAGGCGCTGGCCGACGTGGCAAATGTGGTGGCAAAGATACAGTCGGCCGACGCGCAGCAGCACCTCGCCGAACGGGCGCTGGCCACCGCCGAACGGGCCCGTTCGCTGGCCGACCGGGCCTACCGCGCGGGCATGACGGATGCTGTCGGCACCATGCGGGCACAGCTGATTTTGCTGAGCGAAGAGGACCAGCTGCTGCGCGTGGAAAGCGCGCGGCTGGACAATTATGCGACCCTGATGACGGCGCTGGGAGGTGGTTTCGGCCCCGGCTGAGGTACGAAAATAATTTACCTTAGTGCAACGCCTAGTACAATCGGGTTTTTGATTTTTCAGCACAGGAGTGCTCAGATGAGCAGTTTCGACGCGACCAACAAGCGCCTGCACAATATCCACGCCCGGATCCCGGCATTTCCGGAAGATCTGATGCGGCTGTTGCGCATGACGTACCACGTGCAGAAGCGGATGAAGGACCTGTCGAATTCCGTGCTGCGCAAGTACGACCTGGTCGATGCAAGTTATATGGTGCTGGCCGTGCTGTACGGGTCGGAGAACGAAACGTCCACCGCGTCGACGCTGGGCGAGGCCTGCATGGAAAAGCCGGCCAACCTGACCCGCGTCTGCAACGACCTGGAAGAGCAGGGCCTGGTCACCCGCGGCAACCGCCCCGGCGACCGGCGCTGCGTGATGATCTCGCTGACGGACGCCGGCCGCCGGCTGATCGAACAAGTGATGCCGGAAGTCTGGCAGCGCACGACGCGCGCCTACGACGGCTACACGCAAGAAGATCTGCGCCTGCAGGAACAGCTGTTCCGCCGGCAGCTGGAAAACCTGGACAATACGTAAGCGGCCCTGCTGATGCGGGCGGGCCGCAGTTGACAACCACATGACACCCGACCCTGCCCCCGCATCACCGTCCCGTCCTTCCTTCTTCCTTCACGCAGCACCGTGGCTGCGCCGCGAACTGCGCGGCTGGGCCGCCGCCGACGGCGAGCGCCTGCTGTTCGTCGTCCGCACGCTGGCCGCGGCCTTTGCCGCGCTGTGGCTGGCCTTCCGGCTCGGCCTCGACTCGCCGTTCACGGCGATGACCACCACCTTCATCCTCGCGCTGCCATCGTCCGGCATGGTGATCGAGAAGGCCTTCTACCGCCTGCTTGGCACGATCGTCGGCTGCGGCGCGGCGCTGCTGCTCGTCGCGCTGTTCCCCCAGCAGGCACCGCCGCTGTTCGCCGGCATGGCCGCGTGGGTGGCGCTGTGCACGGCCGGCGCGGCGATGCACCGCAACCAGCAGTCGTACAGCTTCGTGCTGGCCGGCTACACGGCCTGCATGATCGCCGTGCCCGCGCTGGACGCGCCGGCCGGCGTGTTCACGCTGGCCGTCACGCGCACCACGGAGGTAGGCCTGGGCGTGCTGGTGGCGGCCATCGTCCACGACGTGATGCTGCCCCGCTACCACGGTTCGCATGTGATGCGCACGGTGCAGGCGCGCTACGAACGCTTTCTCGGCTTCTGCCGCCAGGTGCTGGAACACGGGCTGTCGCCGGCCGAGGCGGAGCTGAACCACCTGCGTTTCGCCGCCGACATCGCCGCGCTGGAATCGGGCCGCGCCGCCGCTTTCTTCGAGACGGGCGAGCATGGACAGACGCGCCAGCTGCATGCGTTCAACGGCGCCTTCATGGCGGCGCTGACGACGTTCTACACGCTGCACCGCCTGCTGGACCGCCTGCGCGCCGAGCCGGCGTCGCCGGTGCCGGCCCTGCTTGCGCCGATCGAAGCGCTGCTGGCGCAGGCGCTGGCCGGTGCGCTGGCCCGCAGCGGCAATGCGGCCGGCGCACCGCTCGATCCGCTGCCGGCTGCCCTGCACCATGCGGCCGCAGCGGCCCGCGCCCGACTGCCCGCCGGCGACGACCACTGGCGCATCGACTTCGACACGGCCACCGAACTGGCCGAGCGCTATGCCCGCAACCTGGTCACGTTCGCAGGCCTGTATCACGGCCTGGCGCAGAAGCGGCGGATGGCGGTCAGCGAACCGCAGGCCTATGCGCCGAAGACGCCGCCGTGGATCGTTGCCGCGTCCGGCGTACGGGCCGCCTGCGCGCTGCTGGCCGCCGCCGCGCTGTGGTACTGGCTGGCCTGGCCGCAGATGGCGATGGCACTGCTGATGACGACGATCTTCTGCGCGCTCGCTTCCAGCTCGCCCCGGCCGACGGCACTGGTGACGCAGGTGCTGACCGGCTTTCTCGTCGCCGCACCGCTGACGTTCGTTACCGAATACCTGCTTGTCGCCCGCGCGGCCGGCTACCCGATGCTGATGCTGGCCACGGCGCCGCTGCTGGCGCTGGCCGCCTGGCTGATGACGGACCCGAAACGGGCCGGCGTGGGCATCGGCATGGGCATGTTCAGCAGCCAGTTCCTGGCACCGCTGAACCAGATGCATTACGACGTGCAGGCGCTGAGCAACGGCATGCTGGGCCAGATCGTCGGCGTGGCGCTGGCCTGGGTGATCTTCATGGTGGTGCTGCCCGAGCATACGATGGGCAACCGCGCCCACGTGGCCGCCGCGCTGTGGCGCGAAGCGCTGGCCACATGCACGGCGCGGCTGCGCGGCCGCGGCGAACGGCTGCGCCACCGCTTCGACAACCGCGTGCGCGACCTGCTGGCGCAGCTGAACGCGGCGGCCGGGCCCACGCCGTCGCCGGAAACGCGCGCCGTGGTGCGCCAGGGCCTGACGCTGCTGGAACTGGGCCACTCGATCATCGAGCTGCGCGCCCTCGCCGCCACTTACGGCGCCGGCGTGCTGAACACCGCCCTGAACGCCGCACTGGCCGGCCTTGCCGCCTACCTGCGCGCGCCCGGACCGGACACGTGCCGCGCCGCCGTCGATGCCGTGCTGGCCACCGGCCCGGCCGTGCGCGCCGCGCTGGCGCTGGCGCCGAACGACCTGCACCTGAAGGCCGTCGTCGCCGACCTTCATTCGATCCACACCTCGCTGCTGGACCAGCTGCCGCAGCCCACCGGAGTTGTCCATGCCCCGTGAACTGGCCGTCTTCGGCATCCTGATTCCCACGCTGCTGCCCGTGTTCCTGGCCAGCCTGCTGCTGCAGGGCGTGCTGGACCGCGTGCTCGGTGCCGCCGGCGTCTACCGCCGCGCGTGGCATCCCGCGCTGGTGCGGCTCGCGCTGCTGGTCTGCATCTTCGGCGGGCTGACCGCCTGCCTGTACGCCTGATTTCTTTTTATTCAAACCTTACCGGAACCCTCGAACCGTGACCGTCGCCACCAAGCTGTTTCGCCTTTGCTTCACCCTGCTGCTCGTCCTCGCCGCGCTGTATGCCGGCAAGGCGGGCTGGGACCATTACATGGAATCGCCGTGGACCCGCGACGCCCGCGTGAAAGCGGATGTGGTGACCATCAGCGCCGACGTGGCCGGCGTGGTCACCGAAGTGCGCGTGCGCGACAACCAGCTGGTGCAGAAAGGCGATGTGCTGTTCGTGGTGGACGATGCCCGGTATGCGAGCGCGCTGGCCTCGGCCGACGCGGCGCTCGCCGTGCAGCAGGTGGAAAAGTCGCGCCGCGGCAGCGAAGCGAAACGCCGCGCGGCACTCGACGACGACCTGGTGTCGCTGGAAAACCGCGAAACGGCCGCCTTTGCCGCCGGCAGCGCGGGCGCGCAATGGCGGGCCGCGCTGGCCGCGCGCAAGCTGGCGCAGCTGAACCTGCGGCGCACCGTCGTGCGCGCACCGGTGACCGGCTACGTGACGAACCTGCACGTGTACGCGGGCGACTTCGCCGCCGTCGGCGCGGCGAAGCTGGCGCTGATCGACAGCACGTCGTTCTATGTGATGGGGTATTTCGAGGAGACCAAGCTGCCGCTGCTGAAATCGGGCGCGCTGGTGGACGTGCGGCTGCTGGACGGCATCGCGCTGCACGGCCACATCGAGAGCATCGCCCGCGGCATCACCGACCGCGACGCCACCACCGGCCGCGAACTGCTGGCCGACGTGAACCCCACGTTCAACTGGGTGCGGCTGGCGCAGCGCATTCCCGTGCGGATCCGGCTCGATACGGTGCCGCGCGATGTGCCGCTGGTGGCGGGGACGACTTGCACGGTGAGCATTGCGCCGCCGGTGGCCCGAGCGCGGCGGATGAGTTAAAAAAAACCGGTGACAGGCCGCTGCGGCGGACCGACCATTTTTCTGGAAACATTACTCAGAAAATGGAGCCTGTCACCGGTTTTAAGTCAAACCCTACCCCGGGGACAGGCCCTTGCAGGGACAGTCCCCTACCCCTGCGTCTTGCCGGCCATCTTGGGCCGGCGGCGCGGTGCGGCATCGGACTGACGGCGGATCAGCGAGAAGTCCATCACGATGTGTTCCGGCTCCTCGGTGCTGCCGTCGCGCTGGGCGCGGATCTGGCGGACGAGGAACTGCACCGCCGTTTCCGCCATCTGCGTGATGGGCTGGCGCACCGTCGTCAGCTCCGGCCAGATCGTCGTGGCCAGCGCGGTGTCATCGAAGCCGGCCACCGTCAGGTCGCCCGGCACGTCGAGGCCCAGGCGGTGGGCGATGGCGACGGTGGCCGCGGCCATATCGTCGTTGCTGGCGAAGATCGCCGTCGGCCGCGGTTCGAGGCTCAGCAGCGTGTCCGCCGCGTCGAGGCCCGAGCGGTACGTGAACATGCCCTGCAGCGTCAGGTTCGGCGATGCATCGGCCCCCTTCTCCGCGATGGCGGCCCGGTAGCCTTCGAGGCGGCGGCCGCTGGCCGTCTGGTTCGGGTGGCCGATGATGAAGCCGATGCGGTGGTGGCCCAGCGAGATCAGGTGGCTCGTCATATCGTACGCGGCCTGGTAGTCGTCGATGCTGACGGCGCCGACCCGTTCGTCCGGCTGGCCGCAGGCGACGGCCACCGCCGGCATGTCGGCCTGCGCGATCAGTTCGATCAGGCCGGGTGTGTCGCACAGCGGCGGCGGCAGGATGATGCCGTCGACGCCATTGTCGATCAGCCGGCGCGTCTGCAGTTCCCACTCGCTGCCGCCTTCGCAATTCTCGACGACCAGCTGCACGTTATGGATGCTGGCCTGGTTCAGCAGGCCGACGAGGAATTCGCTCAGGTAGCCGGCCGACGGGTTACTGTACAGGAAGCCGATGCGCACCGCGCGGGCACCGGCCAGGCGGCGCGCCGCCTGGTTCGGCACGTAGTTCAGCGCGGCCACGGCCTCGTCGACCTTGCGCCGCGTGGCGGGCCGCACGTTCGGGTCGCCGTTCATCACGCGCGATACCGTCATCGGCGACACGCCGGCCAGCTTGGCGACGTCGGACATCGTTGGAACGCCCGGTTTCTCCGCGCCGGCCTTGCGGACCGGCGGCGGTGCTTCCCCTGGCGAGCTGTTCGCCTTTATAGTTGTCATGTGGCTGCTTTAGTAGTTGGCTGCTGCGGAAATGATACTGCGGCGCAGCCCCCGCTGCACCCGCTGTTCCGCTGATTGATCTGCCATTCTAACATCGGCGCCCCGCCGATGTTAGCGCACACATTGGCCCGATTCAGTGCCCCACGGCGTACGGGAACTTGATGGCCTTGTATTCCTGCAGCGTCTTTGCCGGCGCCGGCGACCCCGCCGGCAGCGGCAGGCCGGACACGGACTGGAAATACGCCACGCTGGCATCGCGCCACCACTGCGCTTCCTTGACCTGCGTGTTCAGCCGCTGCATCTCTTCGTCATGGCGGCGTTCGTCGATGAACGGCTTCAGCTTTTCCCAACGCGCGCGCAGGTCCTTCGCTTCGGTCACGCCGCGGTCGTAGCGCGTCACCAGTTCATTCCACAGCGTCTGCCCGGACGGCATCGCATAACTCCACGGCAGGTGGTGGAACCACAGCAGGAACTGCTCCGGCG
>DKJA01000028.1:5192-10748 GCA_002454505.1 Oxalobacteraceae bacterium UBA6704 | reverse complement strand
ACCGACTGAGCTATCAGGGAAAAGAGGCCGTATTATAGCGGCCGTTTTGACAGCTGGCAAGGGGACAGAACATCATCCCCCACCAGCCATCAGGCGCTGATTAGAATGCGCCGCGGAACTGCACACCCCACTGGCGTGGCTCGTTGGTGAAGCCGGTCAGGTTGTTGAAGTCGATCGCGCCGGTCACACGCACCTGGTCGGTGATGTTGCGGCCGAAGGCGGCCACTTCGTACTTGCCGCCGTCCCAGTTGTAACCCACGCGCAGGCCGCCTTCCGTCAGCGGCTTGCCGGTGAACTCGGCAGCTTCGTACAGGAAGAAGTTGACCTTGGTGCGGTACGACCAGTCGGTCAGCACGAACAGGTTGCCTTCCGCCAGCGGCCAGTTGTAGCGGGCCGACAGGTTCATGATCCACTTCGGTGCCTGCGGCAGCGCGTTGCCGTCGATGACGGCGCGGCCGGCTGCGTTCAGCGGGTCGGTGATCGTGCAGGCGGCGCACTTCGCCACGGACAGCGACGGATCGTCGATGCGCGTGTAGTTGTAGCTGGTGCTTGCCGAGACCTTGAAGTCCGGCGTCACGAAGCCTTCGATCTCGGCTTCGATACCGCGGCCCTTGGTCTTGTCGGCGTTGATCAGCGCGGTGACGTTGGAGTTACCGCCCACCACCGTCAGCTGCTGGTCCTTGACGTTGTAGTTGAAGATCGACAGCGAAGCGCGGGCACGGCGGTTCAGCAGGTCGGCCTTGATGCCGGCCTCGTACGACGTGATCGTTTCGGCGTCCGCCACGGTGGCCGGGCCGGATGCGCTAGGCGCGGCGATCGACGGTGCGCGGAAGCCCGTCGCCACGCGGGCGTAGGCCGACACGTCCGGGTTGATCGCATACGTCGCGGACAGGTCCCAGTTCGTCTTGTGGCTTTCCTTGTTGATCGTCTGCGGGCCCTGCAGCGTGGTGCCGGTCGCTTCGATCGTGTGGAAGTCCTTCTTGTCGTTCGTGTAGCGCAGGCCGCCACGGACGGTCAGCGCGTCGGTCACGGCGTAGTTCACGGAACCGAATGCCGCCCAGGCCTTGTTCTTCTGGTTGCTCAGCACGCGGCTGGTGCGCACGTACGTGGTGCTGTTGAAGTTGTCGCTGCCGCCGGTGACGTCTTCGTCGAAGTAGTACACGCCGGCCTGCCAGCTCAGCGGGCCCGCCTGTTTCGATTCGACGCGGAACTCCTGCGTGTACTGCTTCAGGTCCGGCAGCACGGATGCCGTCTCGACCTGGAACGGGATGAAGCCCGGGCCGGTCGGCGTGCCGCCGTCGATGTCGCCGCGGCTGTTGTAGTTGGCGATGGTTTCGTAGCCGGTGATCGAGTACAGGCGCACGGCGCCCAGGTCCCACGACAGGCGCACGTTGGCGCCGCGCGTCGTCAGGTCCTGGTAGTTCAGGCCGTTGGTGAACACGGAGTTCTGGTCGTAGCCGTCCACCAGGTCGTTCGTGCCCTTCTTGATGATGTTGGCGCGGAACACGCGGGCGCTGCCCGACGTCGTGCGCTGGTGCACGTTGAACAGCGCGTTGAACGTGCCGTTCGGCTGGTACAGCACCTGCACGCGTTCGGCGTGCTCGTTGTAGCCTTCCAGTTCGCTGTTGTCGAACGTGTTCTTCACGTAGTCGTCGCGGTGCTGGCGCAGGGTGGAAACGCGCATCGCCCATTCGTTCGACAGCGGGATGTTGGCGGCGCCTTCGATGTTGACGGTGCCGTGCGTGGCTTGCGAGTAGCTGTAATAGCCTTCGACTTCCTTCAGGTTCGGCTTGGCCGATTCCAGCTTGACCACACCGGCCGGCGTGTTACGGCCGAACAGCGTGCCCTGCGGGCCGCGCAGCACCTCGACGTTGGCCAGGTCGAACATCGGGAAGCCCTTCAGGATCGGGTTTTCCTGGACGACGTCGTCATAGATCAGCGAGACGGGCTGCGAATCGAAGATCGAGAAGCCGGTGTTGCCGTAGCCGCGGATGTAGAAGCGCGGGAACACACGGCCCGTCGACGATTCCACGTTCAGGCTCGGCACCTTGTTGGCGAGCACGCGCACGTCCTGGCCGCTGGACAGGATCACGTCCAGCTTTTCGTTCTGCAGCGACGAGACGGAGACAGGCACTTCCTTGATGTTCTCGGTGCGGCGCTGGGCCGTCACGGTAACCGTTTCCAGCTGGCCGTTGGCGGCCGGTTGCGCAACGGCTTGCTGCACGCTGGACTGGTTTGCCTGGGTAGCGTCCTGGGCCATGGCGGCCATCGGCAGCACGGCGGAGAGAGCGAGGAGACGCTTGTGCATCTTGGACAGTTTCATCATTTGCTTTCCTGGGTTTTAAGAAATCTTGCGAAGGTGTTCAACGCTGTCCCCGTCTTTGTGGAGGGCCGGCCTGCCGCCCTCTTTTATGTATCTGCTGCCAACGTCCTGCAATATTGTGTACTGCATTTGTCATTGGCCCGGATAAGCAAAAGCCGCGTATGTAACGCGGCTTTTGGCATTCTGGCTCCCCGACCTGGACTCGAACCAGGGACCTGCGGATTAACAGTCCGTCGCTCTACCGACTGAGCTATCAGGGAAAGGAGGCCGAATTATAGCCGTGTGAAACCAAGTCAACAACACCATTTTCCCCGAATACGGCATGACATGCCGCAAAGACGTTGTGAAAAAACGTCATAAACTCGTTAGATCGCCTCTTCTTGCCAGGGGCGTCCTCTCCCGGCCGAGGTGGTTCATCCGTCCGGACGATCGAAGATCTGCGAACCAAAGGATCGCTATCATGAGAAATTTCCCCCAACAGATGTCGCACAGCTCCGGCACGCCGCTGGCGCTCGATGCCAGCCGCATCCTGCTGGCGCTGCGGGCGCCGCGCGATCGCGCCGATGTCCGCCAGTTCCTGCACAGCGTGGACTTGTTCCTCGAGGACGAGCCCGACCGCGCCCCCATCCCCGGCGAGCGCGTGAATCACACGAAATCCCGTTACTGGGCGCAGGCGCGCCGGCCGCTGAACGACGAGCAGCTGCAGAAGATCGAGGAGGCAGGCGCCGCCATCGGCCTGGACTTCATCGGCCCCGTCTACCGGATGGCCGGCCAGGAAGGCCGCCGCGGCCTGATGGCACCGCTGCCGAACGTGGGCGTCATCAAGCTGCGCGAACCGCGCGACCCGAACATTCCCGGCATCCTGCCGACGGGCATCGGCAAGGCCGCCGCCTGCCCCGACCCGGTGCTGAAGGAGCTGCCGGAAAAATCGCGCTACCTGAACGGCTACCGTTACTTCCAGATCGCCAACGCGCGGGAAGTCAATGCCTACCAGTTGCGCGACTGTGTCCGGCAAACACCCAACGCGGCCGTGGCTGACTTCCAGTTCGAGACGATGCCGCTGCTGACGCCCACGTCGATTGCGCCGAGCGACACGCTGTATCCGCAGCAGTGGGACATGACCCGCATCGAGGCGGGCGGCCCGGGCACCACCGGCTGGGACATCTCGACGGGCGTGTCGACCGTCGTCATCTGCGTGCTGGACGAAGGCTGCGACCTGACCCACCCCGACCTGCGCTTCGCGTCGCCCGGCATCAACCTGGGCACGATGCTGCCGGACGGCTCGCCCACCGGCAACCACGGCACCGCCTGCGCCGGCATCGTGGCGGCCACCTACGATAACGGCACCGGCGTCACGGGCGTGGCCGGCAATGCGCGTATCCTGCCGGTGGCCTTCGACACGTGGAGCGACGTGGAGGTCGCCAACGGCATCAACTACGCCAGCGCCAACGGCGCGGACGTGATCAGCATGAGCTTCGGCTGGAATGCGTGGAGCACGGCGATCATCGATCCGGCCATCCAGAACGCCTTCAACAACGACGTGGTGATGTGCGTGGCCACGCACAACTACAACGGCCCGATCACCTACCCCGCCACCAATCCGCTGGTGATCGCCGTCGGCGCATCGGACGAAATCGACAACCGCAAGACGCCGCTGTCGCCCGATGGTGAACCGTGGGGCTCCAACTTCGGTCCCGAGATCTCCGTCGTGTCGCCGGGCGTGCACATTCCCACCACGGACATCCAGGGCACGGGCGGCTACAACACCGGTGCCGGCACGGCCGGCGACTACGAGCTGCTGTTCAACGGCACGTCGTCCGCCACGCCGCACGTGGCCGGCCTGGCCGCGCTGATCCGCAGCACCTATCCCACGCTGACCAATGTGCAGGTGCGCGCGCACATCGAGCGCACGGCGCAGAAAGTGGGCGCGGTGGCCTACGCCGACACGGCCGGCCGGCCGAACGGCAGCTGGAACCAGGAGATGGGCTATGGCCGCATCAACGTCTACCGCGCGCTGGACGAGGCGGACGTGATGATCAAGGATGCGCCGTCCGATTCGGGCGCCGAGCCGTTCACGGGCGGGAATTTCTGGGACTTCTCGGATGTCGTCGTGCGCATCACGGACGACGACGTGTTCGTGCCCAGCGACCCGCTGCAATCGAAGAACGTGGAACGGGGCCAGGCCAACTACATCTACGTGCGCGTGACGAATACCGGCGCGCGGGATGCCCGCAACGTCACCATCGGCACCCGCATCACGCCGTACGTGGGCCTGCAGTTCGTCTATCCACAGGACTGGACGCTGTCGGACGCCACCCACGTGGCACCCACCGCGCTGACCGCCAGCTTCGGCTCCGTTGCCGCCGGCGCCACGGTGATCGCCAAGTTCCGCATCGAAGCGGCGCAGACGGAAACGCTGTACGGCTGGGTGGCCAACAACGGCTGGCACGGCTGCCTGCTGGCGGTGGTCAATGCCGACAACGACTACGCCTTCGCCACGGCGCCGCTGACGGGCGATCCGATCACGGCACGGCGCAACAACCTCGCGCAGCGCAACCTGTCCGTCATCGACGTATTCGCCAACGCATCGGCCGCCTTCCACATTGTCGCCGGCAACCGCTACAACCTGGAAACGCGGATGACGCTGCAGATCGACCGCAGCCGCCTGCCCGCCGCGATGCCGCTGACGCTGTCGCTCGACGAACCGGGCACCGCCTTCCCCGCCATCGATTTCGAGAACCAGGTGAGCCCGGGCGGCGATCCGGACGATGCCAGCTGCGACAACCTCGTGTTCCTGCACGAGACGAAAGTGAAAACCCGCTTCGGCTGCTGCAAGGGCATCCTCACATTAAGCAAAGGCTCCACGTTCGAGTGCAACAAGCTGCACAAGATCGGCAACGTGACCGTGCAGGGCGGCGACGTGGTGCTGCGCAACGGCCAGCGCTACGTCGAGATCCGCCAGCCGCTGGTGCGCGTGACGCTGGAGAAGGCGCCGGGCATCCTGTATCCGCTGGCATTGCGCACGACGATCCCGCCATCCGCCGAAGCAGGCCAGCAGTTCCTGTGCGGCGTGGCGCAGCAGAACAGCCAGGGCATCAATGTCGGCGGCGCCGGGATGGTGTTCGTGGTGCGGTGATGGGTGGGGACTGTCCCTGCAAGGGACTGTCCCCGGGGTTGTTCTTGACGTTGGTCGAGAGGACAGAAAAAACAACCGAGGGGACAGCCGGATCGCC
>DKJA01000028.1:0-4986 GCA_002454505.1 Oxalobacteraceae bacterium UBA6704 | reverse complement strand
ACAGCCGGATCGCCGTACCGCCCTTGCAGGGACAGTCCCCCTACATCTGCCTGAACAACGGCGCATACAGCGGGCTGACCTTCACCTTCTCCGCCCGATGCTTCACGCTCAGCGTCAACTTCCCCGCCTCGTCGCGCACGGCGGCCAGCACGCACAACGAATTGACGATCGTGCCCCGGTGTACCTGCCAGAACAGCTTGTCGTCCAGCTGCGGCAGCAGCTCCTTCAGGCTGGTGCGGATCAGCGCCTCGCCGTCGGCCGTCACCACGTTGACGTATTTGTCGAGCGCCTCGAAATAGATCACGTCTGCCACCGGGATCATCTTCACCTGGTTGCCGACGGCCGCGCGGATCAACGTCAGCCGCTCGGCCGGCGGTGCCGGCTGGGCCAGCGCGCGCAGCTGCGCCAGCAGGCTGTCCATGCCGCCGGCCGGCTGCTGCGCGGCGAGGCGCTGCTTGAGCCGGTTCACGGTGCGCGCCAGCCGCTCGTCGCTGACGGGCTTTAAAACATAATCGGCCGCCGAATTCTCGAACGCCTGCAAGGCGTAATCGTCGTAGGCGGTGACGAACACGATCTGCGGAAACGGCTTCGCGGCGGGCCACAGCTCGGACAGTTCCTCGGCCGCCTCGAGCCCCGTCTTGCCGGGCATCTTGATATCGAAGAACAGCACGTCGGGCTGCAGCGCCAGCGCCTGCTCCACCGCGGCCACGCCGTGCGGACAGGTGGCAACGATCCGCAGCTCGGGCCACAGGCGTTGCAGGGCGGCCGCCAGCGTGGCGGCGAGGATCGGTTCGTCTTCGGCAATCAGGGCAGTCGTCATGGTGCTCCCAGCGGGATGAGGATGCAGGAAATCGCGCCGCCGCCATCGGCAGCGCTCAGGGTAACGTTGGCACGCGCGCCGAACAG
The DNA here is from genome assembly GCA_002454505.1 of Oxalobacteraceae bacterium UBA6704. Taxonomy (GTDB): domain Bacteria; phylum Pseudomonadota; class Gammaproteobacteria; order Burkholderiales; family Burkholderiaceae_D; genus Rugamonas. Next base: position 4,080 of record DKJA01000028.1, on the reverse strand, counting down.
TGCCTTCAGGCGCTCGCGCGTATTGGCCAGGCCGACGTTCGTGCCGGCCTTGCCGGGCCCCGCGTCGGGGCCGCGGCCGTTGTCGGTAACGCACAGTTCCAGCAGGTCGTCCTGCCGGCGCGCCGTGATGCTCACGTGGCCGCCGGCGATCGTCGGCTCCAGGCCGTGCGCGATGGCGTTTTCCACCAGAGGCTGCAGCAGCATCGGCGGCAGCTGCGCGGAGCGCAGCTCGTCCGGCAGGTCGAACGAATAGGTGAGACGTTCGCCCATGCGCACCGTCATCAGGCCGAGATAGGCATCCAGCAGCGCGAATTCCTGGCCCAGCGTGGTCCGCTCGGCGCGCGACGACGACAGCGTGGCGCGCAGGTACTGGATCAGCTGGTCCAGCATGCGTTGCGCGCGGTCCGGGTCGAGCGCGATCAGGCCTTGCAGATTGGCCAGCGTATTGAACAGCATGTGCGGTTCGATCTGCGCCTGCAGCAGCTGCAGCTGCGCCTGCAAGGCCTGGCGTTCGACTGCTTCGGCGCGGGCTTTTTCAACCGCCGCCGCGGCTTCGGCGCGCATCACGCGGTCGCGGCTGGCGAAGAACAGGGAGATGCCGCCGGTGGCAAGCAGGGTAAACAGCAGCATGCCGGATGTTGTGCCCGAACCGAGCGTATAAAGCTTGGACAGGTCGCCTTTCAGCAGCATGCCGGCCAGCCGCGCACCGCCCAGCTGCCCCGCGACCACCCCGACTGCCAGCAGCACCATGAAACTCGGCCACGGCGGACGCACCTTGTCGCCCCAGATCGCCAGGCGAACGCCTTCGATAATGGTAAACGCGATGCCGCCGATGCAGGCGGAAATCAGCAGGTTCTGCCAGTAATGGCCGCCGTTGCCGAAGGCCCAGTTGATAATCGCCGCAGTCAGCGCGATCAGCACCAGCATGTAGCGTGCATCCCTGCCGAAGCGGCGCCAGGGAAAGCGGCGGCGGGCGGCGGGCAAGGCTGGATGGGCGGTGTCGGACATGATCGTTCCCGTGAATGCGATGCAGCATTCTCGCCCGGGAAACGCCGGCAGGCAACGGCCCCGCGACGAAACCGCCAGCAAGGGGCGCGAAACAGGTTGAAAAAGGAGTAAAGCGGCCTACGCTGATAGCACACCGCACTGTCCGCCTGTGTTCAACGCTTGGTTCCTGGAGGTGATTGGCCATGGAAGCAACAGCACTCACGCGGCGCGCCATCGCGCTGCTGCAGGAAGCCCACGGCGCCGACGATCTGCTGATCGTGCATGCCGCCAGCTTGCAGGATCCGTCCGGCCGGACCACGCTGCATGAATTCACTGCCGTTTCGAAAGCGGATCCGAACGGCCCGTCGTGGCAGGTCGTGCTGGGCGACGATGGCTCGCCGCGCGAGCGGCCGCCGGCCCTCGATCCGCTGGCCATTGCATCGGCGCCCGTGAAAGTCGCCGCCCTGGCGCCGATCACGATCCAGCCGGACAGCAATGTGCTGACCCTCGATCCCGGCCAGACGTTCGACGAAACCATCGTCGTCACGGTGCCCAAGGATGCCGGCACGGCGAAGGCGGACGTCTACTTCCTCGCCGATACCACCGGTTCGATGGGCTCCGTGCTGGTCGCGGTGCAGGCGGGCGTCGGCAACGTGCTGACGGCACTGAACGGGCTGGGGCTGGACATGGTGTTCGGCGTCGGCAATTACCGCGACTTCCCGCCCGCTTCGCCCTCCCCGTTCGCGCACCAGCTGAATCCCACCGGCGCCAGCGCGTCGATCACCGCGGCCATCGCCACCTGGGCCGCGGCCGGCGGCGGCGACACGGCCGAAGGCCAGTTCCTCGCGCTGCAGGGGCTGGCGCAGCCGCCCGGCGGCAGCATCGGCTGGCGCGCCGGCGCGAAGCGCATCATCGTGTGGATCGGCGACGCGCCCGGCCACGATCCGATCTGCACCGCCATCTCCGGCCTGGCCGCGGACATCACCGAAGCTTCGGCCACCGCCGCGCTGGTGGCCGAAGGCATCACGGTGCTCGCGATCTCCACCGCTACGCCCGGCCTGGACGACGACCCGGTGCCCTTCTCCAGCGGCTACTCGGGCACATGTGGCACGGTTGGCGGCACCGCGGGCCAGGCGTCGCGCATCGCATCGAGCACCGGCGGCACTTTTGTTGCCGGCATCGATCCCGCCACCATCGTCAACACGATCATCGACCTGGTCACCGGCGCCGTGGCCGGCATCGCCAACCTGAAGCTGGTGCCCTCCGCATCGATCGCACCGCTGGTGGCATCGATCACGCCGGCCGGCGGCTACGGCCCGCTGCCCGGCGACGTGGAACACGTGCTGAAATTCGCCGTGCAGTTCCGCGGCACCGACTGCAAGGCGGAAGATCAGGTGTTTAATGGCACGCTGGACGTGGTGGCCGATGGCGTGGTCGTCGCGCAGAAGCGCGTGCAGATCACCATCCCCGCCTGCAAGCCGAAGACGGTGCGCTACTCGGTCAAATTCGTCTGCGGTACACAGCCGGAATCATGCGGCTGCGCGCCTGTGCAGCCTGGCCGCTACGGCACGCTGATCAGCATCCACAACTACTCGCAGGAGCCGGTCACCCTCCGCAAGCGCTTCATCCCCGTTGTGCTGGCCGGCGCGCCGCTGGGCCGCGAACCCCGCTTTGGCACCAGCCGCGCCGAGGACAGCATCGACCTGCCGCCGCACACCGCCACGATGGACGATTGCTGCCGCATCGCCGAGCTGCTGTACGGCGGCGCTTCCGATGCGCTGACGGTCGGCGTGCTGGAGATCGTCGCACCGCGCGACGTGGCCGTCACCGCCATCTACACAACGGACCAGGCGATCGACATCGTCGTCGCCGCCGGCCACCAGGTCTGACAGGAGAAAGCCATGTCGCACATCACAGGCACCGTGCAGGTGCTGGGCGCCCCCGTCGTCATCGGCCCTGCGTCGGGCACGCCGCCCACCGGGCCGGACACGTGGGCACTGGCTTTCGCCCACACGCCTGCACCGGACGGCACCAAGTTCGTCATGCTGCACTTCCAGAACGCCGACCTGCCGGGCGCCAACCGGCTCGAAGTGGATCTCGGCTACGACACGGACGTGTTCACGTCGGCAGATGGCGGCGCGTTCTGGACGCGGCCCGTCAACATCCACGTGCTGGCCGGCGGCACCGTGCCGATCCGCTACATCGCCAGCGGCGCCCCGGCCGGCGGCGTGCAGCTGGACCGCTACGGCCGCGGCGAACGCCATGTGGGCGAACCGGGCCACCCGTCGATCTCGAACAGCGATCCTTTCCTGCCCGATCCAACGTACACGGAACCCACCTACGATCCTTTCTGGTTCTGCGCCCCGCCGCCGAACTGGGAGAACGTGCGCTGCATACCGGGCGGCGACCTGCGGCGGCAGGTGGCGCGCAGCGTCGGCATGATCGTGTCGATCCACGGCGACACCGTCTCCACCTGCACCGTCACGCTGGTCGATGCGGACAAGGTCGTCTCGGCCGGCCACTGCCACTCGCCGGCCGAAGCGCTGACCAGTTCCGTGATCTTCGAATACGAAACGGAATGCGACGGCAGCCGCCCGGCCGGCTACAACCCCCGCTTCCACAAGGTGAGTAACGCGCTGCAGTTCCGCTTCGATTCCGACTTCGACTACAGCCTGCTGCAGCTGAAGACGGCACCGGCCGGCATCGCGCCGCTGCAGCTGCGGCACGACCTGCCGGTGGTCGGCGAGCAGGTGTTCGGCATCCACCATCCGAATGGCGCGGTGAAGAAGGTCTCGCTGCCGCACGCGTCGTTCGCCACCGTGACGGCCAGCGGCGCGATGAGCATCCGCGTGCCGAACAACTTCCACGTGTCGGGCGGCAGCTCCGGCTCCGGCCTGTTCGACGCGGCCGGCCGCATCGTCGGCGTGCTGTCGAACGGTGCGCCGTGTTCCGGTTCGCAGCTGTCGTACTTCCCCACCGCGACGATCCTCACGCAGATCGCACCCGCCCCGCCGCCGCCGATCACGCGCGACGTGATGCTGGTGATCGACCGCTCCGGCAGCATGGACGAACCGGACGGCAACGGCCGCCGCA
>DKJA01000026.1 GCA_002454505.1 Oxalobacteraceae bacterium UBA6704 | reverse complement strand
GTTTTTGAAGTCAGCTGCACCTCGATAAATTCAACTGCAACCCCGGGGACAGGCCCCATGAAGCCGGGGACAGTCCCCAACAAAAACGGCACCCCGCGGGGTGCCGTTTTTACTGAGCGCAGATGGCTTACTTCACGCCATGCATCAGCTTCTGGATCAACGGCGCCACCAGGAACAGGATCGCGCCGCCGATCACCAGCGACCAGAAACCGAAGTTGTAGCCGGACAGCGCGGACTCCACCGACATGCCCGATTCGCCGGACACGTGCGAGGCGAAGATGCCGGACAGATTGTTGCCGATACCGGTCGACAGGAACCAGCCGCCCATGCCCAGGCCGACGAGGCGGGTCGGAGCCAGCTTGGTGACCATCGACAGGCCGATCGGCGACAGGCACAGCTCGCCGATCGACTGGATCACGTAGACCATGAACAGCGTCCAGAACGGGATCTTGCCGTCGGTGACCATCGTCTGCAGTGCGAACACCAGCAGCAGGAAGGCCAGGCCGTTGAAGATCAGGCCCAGGCCGAACTTGCGGGGGATCGACGGTTCCGTGTTGCGGCGCGCCAGCCAGATCCACGTGGCGGCGATGATCGGCGCGCACGTGATGATGGCGATCGAGTTCACCGACTGGAACCAGGCGGTCGGGAATTCCCAGCTGCCGAAGGTGCGGTTGACGATGTTCTCGGCCAGGAAGGTGAACGAGCTGCCGGCCTGTTCGAAGAACATCCAGAACAGGATATTGAAGAAGAAGATGATCATCATCGCGATGACCTTGTCGCGCGCGACCGGGCCGTTGCGGAAGCCTTCGACCAGCAGCATCACGCCCAGCAGGATGAACAGCACGGTCAGCACGCCTTGCAGCTGCTGGGCGCCGACGGCGAGCAGTGCGTACACGACGGGGATCGTCACCAGGCAGCCCAGCACCACGTACAGGATGCGGGCGGGATTCTGCGCCTGCGGTTCCGGATGGCCGATGCCCTTCAGGCCGGCGCGACCGATGTAGAACCACACGAGGCTGATCAGCATGCCGATGCCGGAGACGATGAACACGACTTTGTAAGCCGGAGTGTCGCCCGTGTTGAACACGTACTGCGCCAGGTACTGGGTCAGGATCGGGGCGATGAAGGCGCCGCTGTTGATGCCCATGTAGAAGATGGTGAAGCCGCTGTCGCGGCGCGAATCGCCCGACGTATACAGCTTGCCCACCATGGTGGAGATGTTCGGCTTGAACAGGCCGTTACCCGTGATGATCGTGGCCAGGCCGATCTTGAAGACCGTCGGATCGGGGAAGGCCACCATGAACAGGCCGGCCGCCATGAAGGCCGCCCCGACGAGGATCGAACGCTGGTAACCCAGCACGCGGTCGGCCACGTAGCCGCCGAACAGCGCCGCCGCATACACGAGCGCCAGGTAGGAACCGTAAGTGAGATTCGCGTCGGCTTCGCCGGATGCGGCGCCGCCATGGAACTGGGCCACGATATACAGCACCAGTGCCCAACGGATGCCGTAGAACGCGAAGCGCTCCCAGAATTCCGTCATGAACAGCATCCAGAGCGGGGCAGGGTGGCCCATGATCTGCTTGAATTCGGGGATAACCGAATCCGTCGCTGGTTTGGTCGAACCGCTCATGCGGCATCTCCTGAAAAAAAGGGGCCATTGTAATGTACCGAATCGAATTGTCACCAATTACGCGTGTTGCGGCGCAACATCGCAGCGCACCGCAAGCGCCAGCTCAGCAGTGCGCGTGACGCGGATGGCGGCAGATGTCGTATATTGCGTACATGCGCGGTCTGCTTTCAGGCACGCCGCCGCGCGAACAACCGGATAAAGGATGCACGCACCATGGAACAAGGCTTCGTCGATACACTGATTTCACCCGAGGGCAAGCTCGAAGTACTGTCGAAGGCGGAAGTAAACAAGCTGCTCGACACGGGCAAGGGCGGTTTGTACACGGTTTTCCGCCAGTGCGCGCTGGCCGTGCTCAATTGCGGCAGCACCATCGACGATGGCAAGGAGCTGCTCGACCGCTATAAATCCTTCGACATCAACATCCTGCAGCGCGAGCGGGGCATCAAGCTGGAGATCAAGGGTGCGCCGGCCATCGCTTTCGTCGACGGCAAGATGATCAAGGGGATCCACGAGCACCTGTTCGCGGTGCTGCGCGATATCGTCTTTGTCAGCAACGAGGTCACGGACAACCCGAAATTCGACCTGTCGACCACGGAAGGCATCACCGACGCCGTCTTCCACATCCTGCGTAACGCCAACGTGCTGCGCCCGCAAACCAACCCGAACCTCGTCGTGTGCTGGGGCGGCCATTCGATCAACCGCGCCGAGTACAACTACTCGAAGGAAGTGGGCTACCAGATGGGCCTGCGCGGCCTGGACATCTGCACCGGTTGCGGCCCTGGCGCGATGAAGGGGCCGATGAAGGGCGCCACGATCGGCCACGCCAAGCAGCGCTTCATGAACGGCCGCTATCTCGGCATCACCGAGCCGGGCATCATCGCGGCGGAATCGCCGAACCCGATCGTCAACGACCTGGTGATCATGCCGGACATCGAGAAGCGGCTGGAAGCGTTCGTTCGCACGGGCCACGGCATCGTCGTGTTCCCGGGCGGCGCCGGCACGGCCGAAGAGATCCTGTACATCCTCGGCATCCTGCTCCACCCGGACAATGCGGAGATCCCGTTCCCGCTCGTGTTTACGGGCCCGGACACGGCGCGCGAGTACTTCGAGCAGATCAACGACTTCATCGGCCAGACGCTGGGCGAGGCGGCGCAGCAGCGCTACAAGATCATTGTCGACGATCCGGAGGCGGTGGCCCGCGAAATGCAGGAAGGGATCAAGCAGGTGCGTGAATTCCGCAAGGCGCGCAGCGATGCCTACTACTTCAACTGGGCGCTGCGCATCGACGAGGAATTCCAGCACCCGTTCTTCCCCACGCATGAAAACATGCGCAACCTGAAGCTCCACAAGAACCAGCCGGTGCACGTGCTGGCGGCGAACCTGCGGCGCGCGTTTTCCGGCGTCGTCTCCGGCAACGTCAAGGCCGACGGCATCCGCGCCATCGAAAAGTATGGCCACTTCGAGATCCACGGCGACAGCTCGATCATGGAACCGATGGACGAGCTGCTGGCTTCCTTCGTGGCGCACAGCCGGATGAAGTTGCCGGGCAAGGCTTATGTGCCTTGTTATCGGGTGGTGAAGTAACGCTGGGGACTGTCCCGGAACGGGCGGTACGGCGATCCGGCTGTCCCGGGGGTTGTTTTTGGCTTTATTGGAGTATTCACTAACGTCAAATACAGCCCCGGGGACAGTCCCCTCTGGGGACAGTCCCCAACCTACGGCCGTCCCGCTTTCAAAAACAGATCGTGCGCAGGCGCGAAATGCGCATGCAGCGGCAGATGCGCCGCGCCGCACACCTTCGCATTCGCGCCCACCATCCCCGCATGCACCTCGGGCCGCATCACGCCCTGCCAGTCGTAGAGATCCAGCGTACGCCGCAACTGGATCAGCAGATGATCCAGCAATGCCGGTGCGATGGCGCCATCGACGATCACGCCATCCAGGTCCAGCAGGCTCGCCGCATTGATCGCGGCCAGTGCCAGCGCGCCGGCGCAGCGCTCCAGCCAGTCCAGCGTATGCGGCAGCCACGGCGCCGTCAGCGCACGGTCGTCGCCGGCCGCGGCTTCGTCGAGACCCGCATCACGATAGGCACGCTCCAGCGCAACGAGCGATGCCACGTCCAGCAATTGCGCGGGCGGCGCCGAGCCGGCACGCGCCACGGCCAGCGGCAGCGAACCGACGGCGCCGGCATTGCCATATAGCCCGGGGTGGGGCTGGCCGTCGATCACCAATCCGCCGCCGACCAGCGTATCGACGAAGATGTGCAGGTAGCTCGTCATCGTGCGGCCCCGGCCCGCCACCAGTTCGGCCACGCAGGCTGCCGCGGTGTCCTTGGCGAATTCCACCGGCAGCGTCGTCATGGCCTGCACGCGCTCGCGCACATTGGTGCGGGTCCACTGGTTGGCGGCTTTCGGCGACAGGCCCACCAGCTGCTGCCAGCCGCCCGGCATCAGCGGTGCGGCGATGCCGATGCCGCACAGCCGCTGTACCTGCACGGGATCGAGGCTGGCGATCATGTCGCGCAGCTGCACAGCCACCGTGTCGAAGATGGCATCCACGTCCGGCACGTCGTACAGCGTGCTGACCGTGCGGCGGGCCTGCCCGGCAAAGTCCATCAGCATCAGGTCCAGCTGGCGGCGGCCGATGCGGATGCCGATCGAGAACGCGCCGTCGGCCGCCAGCGCGATCGGCTGCGAAGGCTGGCCGATGCGCCCGCGCACGGAGTCGCGCTTCTCGACGAGACCTTCGTCCAGCAGGCGGTTGATGATCACCGAGACCGTTTGCGTGCTGAGCCGCGTCAGCCGCGCCAGCTCTGCTTTCGGCACGCTGCCGTGCTGGCGGATGGTCTGCAGTACGACGCGCTCGTTGTATTCCCGCATGCCCACCTGGTTGGAACCCAGCGAGCGCGAGCCGGCAAGCGGGGAAGGGCGGAGTTCATCGTTCATCGTGGCGTCATTTCTCGTCAAAATCATTATTTCATAAGTGTAGTATAATTCGGCCTCACTAAGTAAATCAATCTGATTTATTTAAGAATCCGGGCTGACGGATCCTGCCGTGCCGGCGCGCCGAATGTATGCGCCACGGCTGGCCGATTCCTCGCCCGACCGAAAGGAGCCCTATGCATTTCGATATCGACCTTCTCGGTTTCGTGGCTGCGTTCTGCACCACAGCCGCCTTCATTCCCCAGGTGATCAAGGTCTGGCGCGAACGCAGCGCCGCCGGCGTTTCGCTCGGCATGTACTGCATCTTCTGCTTCGGCGTGCTGCTGTGGCTGATCTATGGCCTGATCATCCACGCCTGGCCGCTGGCCATCAACAACGGGATCACGCTGCTGCTGGCATCGTCCGTGCTCGTGATGAAGTGGCGCTTCGAGCGCCCCATGCCCGCCAACGTATAAGGAGACTCCCATGCATCATTCCCATCTGCCCGGCGCCGAACTGTCGGACGCCACGCTTGCCAACCTGCGCGACGCCGGTCTCGGTGCCGCCTTGCCCGCCTACGACCGCAGCCGCCTGGCGGCCGGCATCGCCCACATCGGCGTCGGCAACCTCCACCGCGTGCACCAGGCGGTGGCCATCGACCGTTGCCTGCATCTGCCCGACCACGAGGCGTGGGGCATCTGCGGCATCGGCCTGGGCGACAGTCCGGCTTCGCGCGCCAAGGCCGCGGCTTACGCGGCGCAGGATGGCCTGTACACCGTGACCGAATTCGCCGGCGACGGCAGCGCAAGCGCCCGCGTCATCGGCGCGATGACGCATTACCTGCATGCGCCGGCCGATCCGCTGGCCGTCGTGCAGCAGCTGGCCGATCCGGCCACCCGCATCGTGTCGCTGACGATCACCGAGGGCGGCTATCCCATCGATGCCGATGGCCGTTTTACTACCGACCCAGCCAGCGCGGCCGCGGATTTCGCCGCGCCATGCTCGGCGTTCGGCTACATCGTGGCGGCGCTGAGCCGCCGCCGCATCTCCGGCGCCGGCGGTTTTACGGTACTGTCGTGCGATAACCTGCGCAGTAATGGCGACACCGCGCGGGCCGCCGTGCTTGGCCTGGCGCGTGCCGTGGCGCCGGAACTGGCCGAGTGGATCGCCGCGTCGTGCACCTTCCCGAACAGTATGGTGGACCGCATCGCGCCATCGGTGGATGCCGGCGAATTGCCACGACTTTCGCGCATCAGCGGCATCGCCGATGCGCTGCCCGCCGTGTGCGAGTCGTACAGCCAGTGGGTGGTGGAAGATAAATTCATCGCCGGCCGTCCCGATCTTGCCGCCGCCGGCGTCGAGCTGCGCGACGACGTGCATGCATTCGAAGCGATGAAGGGCCGGCTGCTGAACGCATCGCACTCGCTGCTGGCCTATCCGGCGCTGCTGATGGGCGTGACGACAACGCCGGCAGCGATGGCCGAGCCGCTGCTGGCCGGCCTGCTGGAGCGCTTCATGGCCGAGGATGTGATTCCCGTACTCGAAGGCCCAGCCGGCGTTTCGCTGCCTGAGTATAAAAACAGCCTGCTGCAGCGCTTCGCCAATCCGGCGCTGGCCGACCAGGTGGTGCGGTTGGCGCATGACGGCGCGTCGAAGATTCCCGTGTTCTGCACCGATACCATCGCCGCGCTGGTGGCGCAGGGCAGGGATGCGCGGGGGCTGGCGTTTTTGCTGGCGTGCTTCCACCTGTACTTGCGCGGTGTGGACGAGCAGGGCGTGGCTTATACGGTACGCGAGCCGTCGTTGACGGAGCGGGATCTGCTGCTATTGGTGGATGACGATCCGGCGAAGCTGCTGGACGTGACGGCGTTTGCGGGGATTGCCGCCTGCGTGGATGAGGCGTTCGTGGCGGCGCTGCGGAAGGTCGGTGCCGATCTCAAACGGGATGGCGTGCGCGCGGTGCTCGCGGGCTGGGGACTGTCCCCGAATGGGGCCTGTCCCCGGGGTTGTTTTTGACTTTGGCGGAGTGCAGGCGAACTGCAACCCCGGGGACAGTCCCCTGCAGGGACAGTCCCCTTTGCTATCAGTCTTCCTTGCGTAAGTGCGGGAACAGCAGCACGTCGCGGATGTTCGGCGAATCCGTCAGCAGCATGATCAGGCGGTCGATGCCGATGCCGCAGCCGCCGGCCGGCGGCATGCCGTATTCCAGCGCGCGGATGTAGTCGGCGTCGTAGAACATCGCTTCATCGTCGCCGGCTTCCTTGGCGGCCACCTGGGCCAGGAAGCGCGCCGACTGGTCTTCCGCATCGTTCAGCTCCGAGAAGCCGTTGGCGATCTCGCGGCCCACCATGAACAGCTCGAAGCGCTCGGTGATGCCCTTGCGGGTATCCGAGGCGCGCGCCAGCGGCGACACTTCTTCCGGGTAGTCGATGATGAACGTCGGCTCCCACAGCTGCGCTTCGGCGGTCTCTTCGAACAGCGCCAGTTGCAGCGCGCCCAGGCCCGAGTGCGCGTGCGGCTTGACGCCGAATTTCTTCAGTTCGGCCTTGATGAATTCAGCGTCGTCCAGTTGCTCGTTCGTGTAGTGCGGCGCGAACTTGTTGATCGCGCCGACGATCGTCAGGCGGTGGAACGGTTTCGACAGGTCCAGCTCACGGCCGCCATACGTCAGCACCGCGGAACCGTGCGCATCGACAGCAGCCTTGCGGATCACCGCTTCGGTGAAGTTCATGATCCACTGGTAGTCCGTGTACGCCGCGTAGAACTCCATCATCGTGAATTCCGGGTTGTGACGGACCGACACGCCTTCGTTGCGGAAGTTGCGGTTGATCTCGAACACGCGGTCGAAGCCGCCCACCACGAGGCGCTTCAGGTACAGCTCGGGAGCGATACGCAGGAACATCTGCATGTCCAGCGCGTTGTGGTGCGTGATGAAAGGTTTCGCTGCCGCGCCGCCGGGAATCGTGTGCAGCATCGGCGTTTCGACTTCCATGAACTCGTTGTCCTGCATGAAGCGGCGGATCGACGCGATCGCGGCGGTACGCGCCTTGAACGTGCGGCGCGTCTCTTCGTTCATGATCAGGTCCACGTAGCGCTGGCGGTACTTGGTTTCCTGGTCGGCGAGGCCGTGGAACTTGTCCGGCAGCGGGCGCAGCGACTTGGTGATCAGGCGCAGTTCGGTGACCTTGATCGTCAGCTCGTCCGTCTTGGTCTTGAACAGCGTGCCCTTGACGCCCAGGATGTCGCCCAGGTCATAGGTGCGCAGCGCATCCATCGCCGCTTCGCCGGTGGTGTCCAGCTGGGCGTAGATCTGGATGCGGCCGTCGCATTGCGCGCCGGACGAATCCTGCAGCGTCGCGAACGCGGCCTTTTTACCCGCTTCGCGCTTGAGCATCATGCGGCCGGCCAGCACTACGGAGACCGGATTTTCTTCCAGTTCCTCGCGGGTCTTCCCGGCGTATTGCGCGTGCAGGTCGGCAGCCTTGTGCTCCGGGCGGAAGTCGTTCGGGAAGGCGACGCCGCCCTGGGCGCGGATCGCGGCCAGTTTCGCGCGGCGTTCGGCGATGATCTTGTTGTCGTCGAGGCCTGGCGCCTGGTCTTGGTTTTCCGTAGTCATGGTTACTGTGCTTGTGGTGTTGTAATGGTGGCCGCGCTGGTAGTCAGCCCGGCAAACAGTTCGGCGATATTCAGTTCGGAGAAGTCGCGGGCGACGAGGATCACGTTGTCGAATTCGGCAAACGCTTCGGCCGGCAGCGTGGTCGTCAGCACGACGGCGCGCATGCCGGCGCGGCGCGCCGCTTCAACGCCCAGCGGCGCATCCTCGAAAACGATGCAGTGCTCGGGTGCGACGCCGCAGCGTTCGGCGGCGAGCAGGAACACGTCCGGATTCGGCTTGCCGCGTGCTACATCGGCGGCGCCGACGACGGCATCGAAATGGCGGCGCAGGTCCAGCCCGTCCAGCGTGAAGACGATGTTGGCCGGCGGCGCCGCGGTGGCGACAGCCAGCCGCACGTCCTCCTGCTGCGCGTCGGCGATGAACTGCTCGAAGCCGGCGACGGCTTCCAGATGCGGCGCATACAGGTCGCGGTACAGGTCTTCCTTCTCGGCGTCGAGCAGGGCGGCTTCTTCGTTCGTCAACTCCGCGCCCATATAGGTGCGCATGATTTCATGGCCCTGGCGGCCGGCCGTCGCGCGGAAGAATTCGTCCGCATCGAGCTCCCGGCCGCGGCGCTGGAAGAACGCCAGCCACGACTTCGTGTGGAAGGCCATATTGTCGACGATCGTGCCGTCCATGTCGAAGATGAAGGCACGCTGTGGCAGGTTCGTCATTCTCTCAGACGCCCTGTTTCAGCGAGGCGGCGATGAAGTCGTCCAGGTCGCCGTCCAGCACGTTCTTCGTGGCTCCCGTCTCGAAGCCGGTGCGCAGGTCCTTGATGCGGGACTGGTCCAGCACATAGGAACGGATCTGGTGACCCCAGCCCACGTCCGTCTTCGAATCTTCCAGCTTCTGCTGCTCGCTCATGCGCTTGCGCAGTTCCTGTTCGTACAGCTTCGCCTTCAGCATTTCCATCGCTTCGGCCTTGTTGCGGTGCTGCGAACGGTCGTTCTGGCACTGCACGACAATCCCGGACGGGCCGTGCGTCAGGCGCACCGCGGAGTCGGTCTTGTTGATGTGCTGGCCGCCGGCGCCGGACGCGCGATACGTGTCGATGCGGATGTCGGCCGGGTTCAGTTCGATCTCGATCGAGTCGTCCACTTCCGGGTACACGAACAGCGACGTGAACGACGTGTGGCGGCCATTGGCGCTGTCGAACGGCGATTTGCGGACCAGGCGGTGCACGCCCGTTTCGGTGCGCAGGTGGCCGTAGGCGTAGTCGCCCTCGACCTTGATGGTGGCCGTCTTGATGCCGGCGACCTCGCCGTCGGACTGTTCCATCACCTCGACCTTGAAGCCCTTGCGTTCGCAATAGCGCAGGTACTGGCGCAGCAGCATCGACGCCCAGTCCTGGGCCTCGGTGCCGCCGGCGCCGGCCTGGATGTCGATGAAGCAGTTGTTCGGGTCCATCGGGTTGTTGAACATGCGGCGGAATTCCAGGCCTTCGATGACCTTGGCGATGTCGGCGGTATCGGCGATGACCGATTCCAGCGTCTCGTCGTCCGCTTCTTCCTTGCCCATCTCGAACAGCTCGGCCATGTCGGCTAGGTCGCTCTTGGCTTTCGTCAGCGTGTCGACGATGGCTTCCAGGGCTTTCTTTTCACGGCCCATGTCCTGGGCCTTCTTCGGGTCGTTCCAGACCGCCGCGTCTTCCAGTTCGGCGTTCAGTTGTTCCAGTTTCTCTGACTTGACATCGAAGTCAAAGATACCTCCGAAGTTCGGCTTCGCGGGACGTCAGGTCTGCGAGCTGGGCGGCGAGGGAATTGATGCGTTCTGCTTCCATGATTTCTTCTGTCTCTATGAGTGCGATCAAACCTCCGATTATACCCTACGGTGCGCTGCGGCCGGCGAAGCACCCGGACCAGGTTGCCGCTGGCGGCGCCGGTCCCGTATCATGCATGCCGTCGTCTTGTCAGCCATGGAAAATCCGATGCAAATTCGTTACTGCCTGCCCGTCCTGCCCCTCATCCTCGCCGGATGCGCGACCATCCAGTCGGGCGTACCCGCCGCAGGAACCAGCGCCACCGTCGCGCTGCTGGAAACCACCGACCTGCACGGCAATGTCGTCAGTTACGACTATTACAAGCTGGCGCCGGAACCGTCGCTGGGCCTGGAACGCACGGCCACGCTGATCCGCCAGGCCCGCGCCGAATTCCCGAACAATGTACTGCTCGATAACGGCGACACGATCCAGGGCACCGCGCTGGCCGACTACCAGGCCATCGTCAAGCCGCTGGACTGCAGCGAAACGCTGGGCATCTACAAGGCGCTGAAGGCGCTGAAGTACGACGGCACCGGCATCGGCAACCACGATTTCAATTACGGTCTCGCTTACCTGAATCAGGTGACGGGCAGCCGCTTCGACGTCGACGGTGTGACGGCGAAGGAACCATGTGCCGGCCCGGGCATCCCGCAGGTGCTGGCCAACGTGTACAGCGTGAAGACGCGCCAGCCGCTGTTCAAGCCCTACGCGATCATCGACAAGCAGATCACGGCCACCGGCCCGGATGGCAAGCCTGTCGCCACCACTTTAAAAGTTGGCATCATCGGCTTCGCGCCGCCGACGATCCTCACGTGGGACAAGCGCTGGCTGGAAGGGAAGGTCTATACGGAAGGCCTGAAGGAGACGGCCAGCCGCTATATCCCGGAGATGAAGGCCAAGGGCGCCGACATCGTCGTGGCGATTTCGCACGGCGGGCTGGATGACAGCCCGTATTCGCCGACGATGGAAAACGGCAGCTGGTACCTGTCGCAGGTGCCTGGCGTCGATGCGATGCTGATCGGGCACTCGCACCAGATCTTCCCGAACGCGCACAGCACTGTCGCGCAGTTCGACCTGCCCGGCGTCGATAAAGTGAAGGGTCTCGTCAACGGCGTGCCGACGGTGATGGCGAACCTGTGGGGCAAGCACCTGGGCGTGATCGGGCTGCACATGACGTTCGACGGCAAGGCGTGGGTGATCGACAAGTCCCGCACGACGGTCGAGGCGCGCGCCACGCAGACCGGCAAGGACACCGTGGCGGCCGATCCGGCCATCGCGCCGCTGATCGCCGCCGAACATGCCGCGACGATCCAGTATGTGAAGACGCCGATCGGCAAGACCGACTTCCGCATGGCGTCGTACTTTGCCGACGTGGGCGACGTCAGCGCGATCCAGGTGGTCAACCAGGCGCAGGCCGCGTACCTGCGCGATTACGTGAAGGCCAACCTGCCGCAGTATGCCGATTTGCCGGTTCTTTCCGTGTCGTCTCCGTTCAAGACGGGATCGGCCGGCGTGACGGATTACACCGACGTGCAGGCGGGCAGCATCGCGCTGAACAACGCGGCCGACCTGTACCTGTACCCGAATGCGCTGTATGGCGTGAAGGTGTCCGGCGCCGAACTGAAGGCGTGGCTGGAAAAGACGGCCGGGCGCTTCAACCAGATCGATCCGAAGCGCACGGACGCGCAGGAACTGGTCAGCACCACCTACCCGGGCTACAACTTCGACATCGTTACCAGCGACGATGTGCGCTACGAGATCGACGTCACGCAACCGGTCGGCCAGCGCGTGAAGAACCTGCAGTTCAAGGGCGCGCCATTGCAGGCGGACCAGCAGTTCCTCGTCGCGACGAATAACTACCGTGCCAGCGGCGGCGGGGCGTTCCCGGGCCTCGACGGCAGCAAGACCGTCGTCGCCGCGCCGGACAACAACCGCGACGTGCTGATCGCCTACATCCAGAAGGCGAAAGACCTGCGCCGCGCGGCCAATGGTTCGGCGCGCAGCTGGCGGTTCGCCAAGGTGGCGACAAAAGGCCCGGTCGTGTTCCGCTCGGCACCGGGCAAGATCGAGCTGGCCCGCGCGGCCGGATTGACCAATGTGTCTGAGCTGCGTGCCGACGACGGCAGCGGCAAGGGTTATGCGGTGTACGCGATCGATCTGTCGAAATGAAGCTGCTGGCGGGGGCGTTGCTGCTTGCGCTGGCGCTGCCGGCCGTTGCATCCGATGACCTGGCATCCGTCACGCAGGCCGCCCATGCAGGCAACGCCGATGCCGCCTGGCGGCTCGGCCTCATGCTCCGCAACGGCATCGGCACGCAGCGCGACAGTGCCGCTGCCGCCCGCTGGTTGAACACTGCCGCGCAAGGTGGCGTGCCGGCGGCGATGTTCGTCTACGCGAACATGCTGCTGGACGGCGAGGGCGCACCCGCCGATCCCGCCGCCGCGCGCCGCTGGCTGGAACGTGCCGCTGAACTCGACTATCCGGCTGCCATGCAGCAGGTCGCGATGGGGCTGCGCGACGGGTCGATGGGCTTTACACCCGATCCGGAACGGGCCGATGTGCTGATGAAAGAGTCGGCGCACGCGTTGCGGCATACGCGCTGACCCCGGCGTACCTTACTCCACCCTTACAGTTGCATGATTGCTACGTGGTGCGTTGCATCACAGCCAATGATTGCTGCCTTTTTTTCAACCGCCTAGAATCAGTTGCGATGGGGAAGTCTGACCAGCTCAACTTGACCAGCTCACATTACCAGCATGCGGACGGAGAAGGCCGCGCACGACGGCATCCCGGCCGCACGATGAATCCATGGTGCACAACGGAGACGAACGATGAACTTCATGAAGACAGTCGTTGCAAGTGCGGTACTTGGTTTTTCAGTCAATGCCATTGCGGCGGAGCCCATCAAGATCGGCGTGGCCGGGCCGTTCACTGGCGGTTCGGCGCCGATGGGCGTGTCGATGCGCGACGGCGTCAAGCTCGCCGTCCAGGAGATCAACGCCAAGGGCGGGGTGCTGGGCCGGCAGCTGCAGATGGTCGAGCGCGACGACGAAGCCAAGAACGAGCGCGGCGTGCAGATCGCCCAGGAGCTGATCAACAAGGAAAAGGTCGTGGCCACCGTCGGCTACATCAACACCGGCGTGGCGCTGGCCTCGCAGCGCTTCTACCAGGACGCGAAAATCCCCGTGATGAACAATGTGGCGACCGGCTCGATCGTCACCAAGCAGTTTGCCGACAAGCCCGAGAACTATGTGTTCCGCAATGCCGCCAACGACACGATCCAGTCGGGCATGATCATCGAAGAAGCCGTCACCCGCCGCGGCTTCAAGAAAGTGGCGATCCTGGCCGACTCCACCAACTACGGCCAGCTGGGCCGCGAGGACCTGGAAAAGGCGCTCGAAAAAAAGGGCCTGAAGGCCGTCGCCACGGAAAAATACAATTTGAAGGACGTGGACATGACGCCGCAGCTGCTGAAGGCCAAGCAGGCCGGCGCGCAGGCGGTGCTCACCTACGGCATCGGCCCCGAGCTGGCGCAGATCGCCAATGGCATGGAAAAACTGGGCTGGAAGGTACCGATGATCGGCAGCTGGACGCTGTCGATGGCGAACTTCATCGACAACGCCGGCAAGAACGGCAACGGCACGCGCATGCCGCAGACCTTCATCCAGGAACCGACGACGCCACGCCGCAAAGCTTTTATTGACGGCTACCTGAAGGCCTACAAGCCGGCCGGTAACCGGATTCCGTCGCCGGTATCGGCCGCCCAGGGCTACGACTCCATCTACCTGCTGGCTGCCGCGATCAAGCAGGCCGGCGGCACCGACGGGCCGAAGATCCGCGCCGCGCTGGAGAACCTGAACGAGAAGATCGAAGGCGTCGTCACCACGTACGACAAGCCGTTCAGCAAGGACAACCACGAGGCGATCAATGCCGGGCTGGTGGCCTTCGGCGAAGTGAAGGATGGGCGGGTGGTGGCGGCGAAGTAAGCGCCTGACCGCCTGGCATCGCGGCCTGGGCCCAGCTCCGGCACATTTTCGTTTCGCTCGCCCCTGGAGTCGCCATGGACATCCTGCTGCAGCTCGTCTTCTCCGGCATCGCGCTGGGCCTGATCTACGCCGTCATCGCGTTCGGCTACCAACTCACCTTTGCCACCTCCGGCACGCTGAACTTCGGCCAGGGCGAGGCGCTGATGCTGGGCGCGCTCGTCGGCCTGTCGCTGGTCGGCTCGATCCACGGCGGCCCCCACATGCACTACCTGCTGATGATTCCCATCGTGCTGGTGTTCGGTGCCTTGCAGGGCACGTTCGTCGAATGGATCGGCGTGCGGCCGGCGATCCGGCTCAAATCCGAGTTCGGCTGGATCATGTCGACGATCGCGCTGGCGATCATCTTCCGCAACGTGGCCGAGAACATCTGGGGCAAGGACGACCTGACGTTCCCGTCGCCGCTGTCGGCCGCGCCGTTCACCATCTTCGGCGCCAACGTGCAACCGATGCAGGTGGCGGTCGTGGTCGGCGCGCTTGCGATGATGCTGGCGGTCGAGGTCTTCAACCGCAAGTCCATCTACGGCAAGGCGGTGGTGGCCACGGCCAACGACCGCGATGCGGCCGGGCTGATGGGCATTAACACAAGCGCCGTGATCACGTTTTCGTACGCGCTGTCGTCCGCCACGGCCGCCTTTGCCGGTGTGCTGGTCGCACCGTTGACGCTGACCGGCGCCACGATGGGCGCCGCGCTGGGCCTCAAAGCATTCGCGGTGGCGATCATTGGCGGCCTGACGTCCGGCGTCGGCGCCATTGTCGGCGGCGTGATCCTCGGCGTGGCCGAAACGCTGACGGGCTTCTATGTTTCGACGGGCTACAAGGAAGTCCCTGGCCTGTTGCTGCTGTTGCTGGTGCTGGCCGTCAAACCGTCCGGCCTGTTCGGCAAGGCCGCGATCAAGAAGGTGTGACCGATGACGAAAACCAATCTCATCGTCGCCATCGCCGGCCTGGCCGTGCTGGCCTTCTACCCGCTGGCGTTCTCCAATCCTTATTACATCCACCTGTTCGAAACGATCTTGATCTACGCGATCCTGCTGTTCGGACTGGACATCGTCGTCGGCTACACGGGCCAGGTGTCGCTCGGTCACGCCGGCCTGTTCGGCATTGGTTCCTATGTTACCGGCGTGCTGGTGCTGAAACTGGGCGCGCCGTTCTGGGTGGCGATTCCGGCCAGCGTGCTGGGTGCCGCGCTGTTCGGCGCCTTGCTGGCGCTGCCGGCGTTGCGCGTCACCGGTCCTTACCTGGCGATGGTGACGCTGGCCTTCGGCACGATCATCCAGATCCTCATCAACGAGATGACGTTCCTGACCGAAGGGCCGATGGGCATCAAGATCACCAAGCCGGTGGTGGGCGGCACGCCGCTGGGCGAGATCGGCTACTACTACATGGTGGCGGCGCTGATGGTGCTGGCGCTGATCGTCGTGCACCGCATCCTGAAGTCTTATCTCGGCCGCGCCTTCGAGGCGCTGCGCGACAGCCCGATCGCGTCGGACTGCATGGGCGTGTCGGTGTACCGCTACAAGGTGTATGCCTTCGTCATCAGCGCCGGTCTGGCGGGCTTGGCCGGCAGCCTGTATGCGTACTCGGAAGAGTACATCTCGCCGAACACGTACAACTTCGAGCTGACGATCATGTTCCTGCTGGCGCTGATCATGGGCGGCCGCAAGACCCGCTCCGGGCCGCTGATCGGCGCGCTGATCGTCGTCATGCTCCCCAGCCTGCTGGCCGACATCGAACTGTTCCGCCGCATCGCCACGGTGGCGGCTGTACTCGCGGTGATTGGTGCCGGCGTTGCTTTGGCGCGAAAACGCACCACGCTGCGCGACGTGCTCGTGCCGCTGGTCGCCACGATCGGCATGGCCGTGTTCTCGTACCGGCTGGAGAATATCGTCGACTGGCGGCTGACCGTGTTCGGCCTGATGACGCTGTTCGTCGTCTACTACCTGCAGGATGGCATCGTCGGCTGGGTCATGAACCTGCTGGGCCGCCGCGCGCGGCACACGGCCGAAGCGGAGCGCGCGGCCGATCCGTTTGCCGGCCTTTCGACGGAAAGCAAAGGCGGCACGCTGCTGCACGCCCGCCAGGTGCTGATGCAGTTCGGCGGCCTTAAGGCGCTGAACAATGTAGAACTGGAGGTGCGGCAGGGTGCCGTGCATGGCCTGATCGGGCCGAACGGTTCCGGCAAGAGCACGATGATGAACGTGCTGACGGGGATTTATAAACCGACGGCGGGCGGCGTGGAATTCGGTGGCGCGGTCATTTCCGGCCGCACGCCGGCGCAGATCGCGCTGGGCGGCGTGGCGCGCACGTTCCAGAACGTGCAGCTGTTCGGCGAGATGACCGCCACCGAGAACGTGCTGGTGGGCCTGCATCACACCTTCCGTTCGACGGTGCTGGACGTGATGCTGCGCACGCCGCGCTACCGCCGCGAGGAGCAGGCGGCGCGCGAGCAGGCGGCCGGCATCCTCGAATTCGTCGGGCTGTCCGCGCTGGCGCACGAGGAGGCGCGCAATCTCCCGTACGGCAAGCAGCGGCTGCTGGAGATCGGCCGCGCGCTGGGCCTGAAACCGCGCCTGCTGCTGCTGGACGAACCGGCCGCCGGCCTGACGGCACCGGACATCCGCGAGCTGATGGCGATCATCCGCAAGATCCGCGACCACGGCATCACCATCGTGCTGATCGAGCACCATATGGATGTGGTGATGGCCTTGTCCGACGTGGTGACGGTGCTGGACTTCGGCCAGAAGATCGCCGAGGGCGTGCCGAACGCCGTGCAGAGCGATCCGAAGGTCATCGAAGCCTACCTGGGCGGCAGCGCTGGCGAACCCGCTGCCGCGGTGCATTGAGAGGATACCCATGCTGACGATCGCAAACCTGCATGCCGGCTACGGCAAGGTGGAAGTGCTGCACGGGATTTCGCTGTCGGTGCCGAAGGGCCAGCTGGTCACGCTGATCGGCTCGAACGGCGCCGGCAAGACCACGACGATGCGCGCCATCACGGGCATGATCCGGCCCCGCTCCGGCAGCGTGATGCTGGACGAGCGCGAGATCGGCGGCCTCGATTCGCACCGCATCGCCCGCGCCGGGCTGGCCCATTCGCCGGAAGGCCGGCGCGTGTTCGCCAGCATGACGGTGATGGACAACCTGCTGCTGGGCGCCTTCCCGCGGCTGACCGGCGCGCGGCCGAAAGGCGATGTGCAGCACGACCTGGAACGGGCGCTGGAGCTGTTTCCCCGGCTGCAGGAGCGGCGCAAGCAGCTGGCCGGCACCTTGTCCGGCGGCGAGCAGCAGATGCTGGCGATGGCGCGCGCCGTGATGCTGAATCCGGAAGTGGTTTTGCTGGACGAGCCTTCGATGGGCCTCGCGCCGATCCTCGTGGAAGAAGTCTTCCGCATCATCGCGCGGCTGAAGGCGTCCGGCGTGACGATGCTGCTGGTGGAGCAGTTCGCCGCCGCGGCGCTGAACGTGGCCGATTACGGCTATGTGCTGGAGAACGGCAGCATCGCCG
>DKJA01000024.1 GCA_002454505.1 Oxalobacteraceae bacterium UBA6704 | reverse complement strand
TTGCCTGCTTGCCTGCTTGCTTGCTTGCTTGCCTGCCTGCCTGCTTGCGAGCCTGCTTGCCTGCCTGCTTGCCTGCTTGCCTGCTTGCCTACAAGCCGCCGCCGCCCGCCGCCCACTTACACCGTACAGGCTCCCCACCGCCGCCCACCACCGGCACCTGCCACGAGGACGGCAATTGCGGCTGAGTTCGTGTCCACGTCGGTGTCTGACACCAGCCTCGCGAAAGTGGACACGAGCTGGACCGTAATCGTCAACGGCGAGCACGCCGCTCGCGCCACGATCGACGCATGCAGCCCCCACCGCCAGCAGCAAACCGCCCTTCCCCTGCCCGCCGCTTCTTGCCAGCCCAACAGCGCACGCATTCCATCAACCGCATCCATCAATGAAGGCCATCAACCAAAGCCATCAAATAAAGCCATCCCCCCCACCTGACGGCACGCGCTATCGTGACGCTTATGCAACAGCGCGACGGAACTGTTAGACTTTGCCGGTCCTCCCGCCGACCAAATCCCTTCATGACAGACCGCCGCCGTTTCCTGCTCACCACGCCCGGCCTGCTGGCCGCCGCTTCCGCCGCCGCCCAGACGCCGCCACCGACGGCTGCCACATCGCCACCGACGTTCGCCACCCTGCCCCCGACCGGCCCGCAGGTGACGCCGGCGACGTTTGCCGAAGCGGAAAAGCTGATGCAGGTGACGATGACGCCGGCGCAGCGCCAGATGGCCGCGCAGACGTGGCCCACATCGCTGGCGGGCCTGATGAAGCGCCGCAGCGGCGCGAAGCAGCTGAAGATCGAGGGCGCTCCCGCCACGCGTTTCGACCCGGTGCTGCCGGGCACCAAGGCCGGCCCGCCGCGCGCGCGCTTCGTGCGCAGCATGGCCGATCCGGGCCCGCTGCCGGCCGCCGATGCCGACATCGCCTACGCCAGCGTGGCCCACCTGTCGCGCTGGATCGAAAGCGGCAAGCTGACGTCCGAGCGGCTGACGACGATCTACCTGGAACGCATCCGCCGCCTCGACCCGCAGCTGCGCGCGGTGATCACGCTGCTGCCGGAACAGGCGCTGGAACAGGCCCGCGCGGCCGACCGCGAGATCGCCGCGGGCCGTTACCGGGGCGCGCTGCACGGCATCCCGTATGGCGTGAAGGACCTGCTGGACACGGCGGGCATCGCCACCACCTGGGGCGCCGAACCGCTGAAGGACCGCATTCCCGTTACCGATGCCGCCGTCGTCGCACGGCTGCACGATGCCGGCGCCGTGCTGCTGGCCAAGCTGTCACTGGGTGCACTGGCGATGAACGACATCTGGTTCGGCGGGCAGACGATGAATCCGTGGCTGCCGGAAGAAGGCGCGTCCGGCTCCAGCGCCGGCCCCGGTGCCGCGATGGCCGCCGCGCTGGTGGCGTTCACGATCGGCAGCGAGACGGGCGGCTCGATCGTCAGCCCCAGCATGCGCTGCGGCGTGACGGGCCTGCGTCCCACCTTCGGCCGCGTGCCGCGCACGGGCGCGATGACGCTGTGCTGGTCGCTCGACAAGCTGGGTCCGATGACCCGCTCGGTGGAAGACGCGATGCTGGTGCTGCGCGCGATCGCCGGCCCGGATGCGGGCGACGAGGCCAGCGTCCACGCCCGGCTGGACTTCGATGCGGTGGGCTCCGCGCGCGGCCTGCGCATCGGCTACCTGCCCGAATGGCTGCGCGAGGCACCGGCCAACGACGTCGACCGCGCCGCGCTGGAACTGGCGAAGAAGGCCGGCATGAAACCGGTGCCGGTGGCGCTGCCGGACTGGCCTTACCACACGCTGAACACGATCCTGTTTGCCGAGGCGGCCGCCGCGTTCGAGGAATGGACGCTCGATGGCCGCATGGACAAGCTGTCCGAGCAGACTCCGGACGCGTGGCCGAACCTGCTGCGCGAGGCGCGCTTCCTGTCCGCCGTCGATTTCGTGCAGGCCGACCGGCTGCGCCGCATGGTGGCGCAGCGCATGGCCGCCATCTTCGAGCAGGTCGACGTGCTGCTGGTGCCGTCGCTGCGCGACGAGATGCTGGTCGTGTCGAACAACACGGGCCACCCGTCGCTGACGCTGCGCACCGGCTTCGTCCACGTGGCCGAGGCGCGCAGCGACTGGGCACCCCACCCTTCACGGCCGCTGCCGAAGTTCACGCCGCCGCGGCGCGTGCCCCATGGCGTAACGCTGATCGGCCGGCTGTTCGACGAAGGCACGCTGGCCCGCGCCGGCATGGCGCTGGAAAAACTGGCCGGCGTGGCCGGCGAGCGGCCGCCGGGGTTCTGAGGTTCTTGGCACCCGGCGCGCAAGCCGGGGCCGGCTTTTCACGACCTGCGCGCCCGGTTTGGCTCCACCCTGCCCCCGTTTCGTCGCAACCGCCTGGCACCGCGCCGGGCGGCCCGGCATGATGACTCCATCGCAACCGACCACCGGTCGATACCCGTTCGATACCCGGTCAACCACCGGTCGATCGCAAGTCAACCCAAACCAGGAGCCCATCATGCTGCAACAGATCGTTACCCGTACCCCGTTCTACGTCTGGATCATCCTCGGCGTCCTGGTCTGGCGCGGCATCGCCGCCAGCCGCGACCGCGTGGTGCCGCGGCGGCAGGTGTTCGTCATCCCGGCCGTGATGGCGGTGCTGGCACTGCAGGAGATCGCCCACCGCTTCGGCCTGGACGCCATGGCGCTGGCACCGTGGCTGGCCGGCGCCACGCTGGGTGCGGCGGTGGGCTGGCGTACCGCCGCGCCGCTGGCGCAGGCCGGCAATGGCGTGCTGCAGCGGGGCAGCTGGCTGCCGCTGGTACTGATGTTGGCGGTGTTCTTCACCAAGTACACGGTGGCCGTCAGCTGCGCAGTGCAGCCCGCACTCGCCCAGCAGGCCGGCTTCGCGATGACGGCCAGCGCGCTGTTCGGCATCTTCAACGGCCTGTTCGCCGGCCGCGCGCTGCGCGCCTTGCCAGCCCCGCGTATCGTTACCGCTTGATCAAAACCTGGGTCAGGCATTAATTCGATCGGAGATCGAATTAATGCCTGACCCAGGTGTGCTTGCCGCCCTGCTTACCGCTACGGCGTAATCGAGCCAGAGGACAACGTCAACCCCGGGGACAGTCCCTTGCAGGGACAGTCCCCGTTGAGGCTTCCACGCGCGGCAGCGTGACGGTAAAGGTGCAGCCCTCGCCGGGGCCGGCGCTGGCGGCGACGACGCAGCCGCCGTGCAGCTCGACGAGCGTGCGCACCAGCGCCAGCCCCACGCCCAGCCCGCCCTGCGCACGGTCCGCTTCGCGCTGGCCCTGCGTGAACAGGTCGAAGGCGCGGTCGATCAGCGCGGCGGGCATGCCGATGCCGTTGTCCTGGATCGTCAGCTGCACCTGATCGGGCTGAGCGGCCGGCACGGCCAGCCGCAGCGCGATGCGGCCGCCGCGGGGCGTGTACTTGGCGGCGTTGTTGAGCAGGTTGGCCGTCACCTGCACCAGCCGCTTCGGATCGCCGAACACGGCGACCGGGCCGGCCGGCAGGTCGACGGCGAGCCGGTGGCCCCGCTCGTCGATCAGCGGCTGGGTCTGCTCGACGGCCAGCCGTACCAGCGGCACCAGGTCCACCGTCATGTTTTCCAGCACCGTCAGGCCGCGCGTCACGCGCGACACGTCCAGCAGGTCGTCCACCAGCATCTTCATGTGGCGCACCTGCCGCCCGAGGATCTGGCCGATGCGCGCCGTGTCGGCGCCCGGCATGCCGAGCACGTCGGCCGCCGCGCTGATCGGCGCCAGCGGATTGCGCAGTTCGTGCGCCAGCATCGCCAGGAATTCGTCCTTGGCGCGCGAGGTATTTTCCAGCTCGTGCTCGCGGCGGCGGCGTTCGGTGATGTCCTTGAACAGCACCGCCACCTGGCGGCCCTCCTCGTCGTCCACCGCGAACGCATACACGTCGTACCACCGGTCGAGGCCTTTCGCCTCCTGCTCGAAGCGCACCGGCTTGCCGGTCTGGTGCACGTCGCCATAGATGTCGAACCAGTGCTGCTCGTGCGTGGGCACCAGCTCGCGGATGCGCTTGCCGATGGTGTCGGTCAGGCCGGTATTGGCCTTGAACACGCGGTTGGTCTCGATGAAGCGGTAGTCGCACGGCATGCCGTCGCGGTCGAACAGCATCTCGATCAGGCAGAACCCTTCGTCGATGGAGTCGAACAGCGAGCGGTAGCGCGCCTCGCTGCGGCGCATGGCCCGCTCGGACGTGAAGCTGGCGCTGACGTCGCGTACATAGATCGCGATGCCATTGCCGGACGGGAAAGCGCTGGCCTCGTACCAGCGGCCATGGTCCGCATAGTAGCCGGTGGACTTGCCATGCGTGCGCTCGGCCGCCGTCTCCAGGTACAGGCGTTCGAAATCGGTGCCGGCCAGGCCGGGATAGGCGTCCCACATATTGGCGCCCAGCAGCGGTCCGCCGACGCCGACCAGCAGCTGCTCGGCAGCCCGGTTCACATAGACGATCTGCCAGTGTTCGTCGACGGCGAGAAACGCGTCGGGAATGCTGTCCAGGATGGCCGTTGCATTGGCCAGGACGGGATGTGCGCTCATTGGGTGATGCCACGTGGTGATGACTGAGGCGGGTGGCGGCGCGGTGAAGTCATGTTCGCTCGGCGAGTGGCGGTGGCCGAGTATTGCCGCCCCCACCGGGCCTGTCAATACGCGCCGCTACGGGGCGGCCCGCCTTCCTGCCGTCACGCGACAGCCTTTCAGGCGAAATCCATGGAGAACTGGAAGTCGCCCGCGGCCACCGTCTTCACGCCCGTCAGCACGGCCACCTGCGTCAGCTCGGCAGCCGATACCACGGCATCGTTGCCGCTGGACGTGAAGTGGAACACGGCGCTGGCGCTGCCATTGCCAACCACAAACAATGCCGTATCGCCTTTCGCATAGGCCGCGTCCGCCGTCCCGATGACAGCCGCCGCACCCGCTGCGGTCAGCACCCTGGCGTTCGTGCCGACGAGCACCAGCTCCGTGCCGGCGGCGAAGCTGCCGTCGAACACGATCGTGTCGGTACCGGACAGGAAGTCGGTCACCGTGTCGATGGCGCCCTTGTGCAGCACGAACGTGTCGGCGCCGCTGCCGCCCGTCAGCGTGTCGGCGCCGGCGCCGCCGACCAGCACGTCGTTGCCGGCCCCGCCATTAAGCCGGTCCGCGCCGGCGCCGCCGACGATCGTGTTGTCCAGCTCGTTGCCGGTGCCGGCGAAGGCCAGCTTGCCGGTGTATTCCAGCCGCTCCACATTGGCGGCCAGCGTGTACGATGCCAGCGCCGTCAGCACCGTGTCGATGCCGCCGTCGCCGGACAGCTCGCGCACCAGGTCGCCGGCCGCATCGACGACATACGTGTCGCTGCCGTCGCCGCCGGCCATCGTGTCGTTGCCCGCGCCGCCATCGAGCAGGTCGTCGCCGGCACCGCCCGCCAGCGAATCGTTGCCGGCCAGCCCGAACAGGCTGTCGTTGCCGGCGCCGCCGTCGAGCATGTTGAAGGCCGCATTGCCCGTCAGCTGGTTGTCCAGCCCGTTGCCGGCCAGGTGCGTGGCCACGGTGCCGGTGACGGTGGCGTGTTCCACTTCCCCTTCCAGCGCGTAAGTCTTGCCGGCCACGGTATAGGCCACGCGGGCCAGGTCGGTCCCGCCGCCGGCCAGTTCGACGATGCGGTCGCCCGCATTGTCGAGCACATAGATGTCGTCGCCGTCGAGGCCCGTCATCGTGTCGGCGCCGGCCTTGCCGTCCATCACGTCCGCACCGGCGGTGCCCGTCAGCACATCGTTGCCCGTCGTAATGGCGCCCTGCAGCAGTTCCGCCAGCACCAGCGTGCCGTCGGCAAACAGCACGTTCTCGATGTTCTTCAGCACGGTCCTGCTGCCGTCGCTGCCCGCCACCACCGTTTCGCCGGCCACCAGCGCGCTGACCTGGTAGCTGCCGCGCGCCAGATCGAACACGGCCGTGTCGACATCGGCGCCGCCGTCGAGCGTGTCGTTGCCGCCGTGGCCGCGCAGCGTGTCGTTGCCGGCGCCGCCGGCCAGCACGTCGCTGCCGCTGCCGCCGTCGATGCCGTTGGCCAGCGCATTGCCCGTGCCGCCGAAGGACGCGCTGCCCGTGTAGACGAGGTTTTCCACATTGGCGGCCAGCACATATTTCGCCAGCGCCGTGCGCACCGTGTCGACGCCGCCGTTGGCCAGTTCGACGACGATGTCGCCGGCCGCATCGACGACGTACACGTCGTCGCCCTCGCCGCCCGTCAGCGTGTCGTTGCCGGCACCGCCGTCGAGCGTATCGTTGCCGGTGCCGCCCGCCAGCCTGTCGTTGCCGAGGCCGCCCAGCAGGCTGTCGTGGCCGTTGCCGCCGTCCAGCACGTCGTTGCCGGCGCCGCCATCGAGCGTGTCGTCGCCATCCAGGCCGGCCAGCGTGTTGGCCGCCGCATTGCCCGCCAGCCGGTTGGCGGCGCCATTGCCTGTCACGTTGGCGGCAGCCGCGGACGTCACGTCCGCGTTCTCCACGTTCTCGGCCAGCACATAGGTGGCGCCGGCCGTGGCGATCGCCACGCGCACGGTGTCGGTGCCGCCAGCGGCCGCCTCGACCACCACGTCGTCGCTGCGGTCCACCACGTAGATGTCGTCGCCGTCCAGGCCGGCCAGCGTGTCCGCACCGCCCTTGCCGTCCATCAGGTCGGCACCGGCCGTGCCGGTCAGGCTGTCCGCCCACGCGCTGGCGGTGTTGTTCTTCACCAGCTCGATGAACGCCACCGTGCCGTCGGCGAACGCGAAGTCTTCCACATTGCGCGCCAGTACCACCGTGGCGCCGTTCTGCAGCCGCAGTTCGCGGTCCGCCGTGCGCGTGACGGTCCACGCGGCGCGCAGGCCATCGATGACGGCGGTGTCCAGGCCGTTGCCGCCGTCCACCGTGTCGTTGCCGGCACCGCCCTGCAGCAGGTCGTCGCCGTCGCCGCCCAGCAGGCTGTCCGCGCCGCGGCCGCCGGCCAGCGTGTCGTTGCCGGCCATGCCGCTCAGCACGCCGCCGCCCTGGCCGCCGGCGATCAGGTTGGCTTCGCCATTGCCCGTCAGCGTAGCCCTGGCCGCGCCTTCGTAGGCGAGGTTTTCCACATTGGCCGCCAGCGTCCACGCGGCCACTGTCGTGACGACCGTGTCGATGCCGTTGCCGCCCGCTTCGATCACCGTATCGCGCGCGTTGTCGACGTAATACAGGTCGTCGCCCGCGCCGCCGTCGAGGCGGTCGATGCCGGCGCCACCGTCCAGCGTGTCGTTGCCGGCGCCGCCGGCCAGCGTGTTGGCGGCCGCATTGCCCGTCAGCCGGTTGGCCAGTTCGTTGCCCGTCACGTTCACGGCCGCCGCGCCGGTGATCGCGGCATGTTCCACGTTCGCCGCCAGCACGTACGTGCCCCCGGCCATCGCCACGCGCACGGTGTCGGTGCCCTCGCCCGCCAGTTCGACGATGCGGTCGGCGGCATTGTCCACCACATAGGTATCGTCGCCCAGGCCGCCGACCAGCAGGTCGGCGCCGGCGCCGCCGTCGAGCGTGTCGGCACCCTCGGCGCCGGTCAGCGTCTGGCTGCCGGGGCCGGCGATATCGCCCGTCACGGCGGCCCAGTCCAGCGTGGTGCCGCCGTCGAACACGAAACGCTCGACGTTGCTGACGACGACCTTCTCGCCGTCCGGCCCCGTCAGCGTCAGCTGCGCGTCACCGGTGCGCAGGCGCGTGTAGACGTCGACCGAACGGGCCAGCCAGACGGTGTCGCTGTCCGCGCCGCCGTCCACGGTGGCCGAACCGGCGCCCACGTGGATCACGTCGCTGCCGGCGCCGCCCGTCAAGGTGTCGTTGCCGCCGTTGCCGCGCAGCGTGTCGTTGCCGGCGCCGCCGTCGAGCCGGTCGTTGCCGGCACCGCCGGCGATGACATTGGCCAGCGCGTTGCCGGTGCCGACGAAGGCAGCGTCGCCGATGCGCTCCAGGTTTTCCAGGTTGGCGCCCAGCGTGTAAGCCGCCAGCGTGGTGCGCACCGTGTCGTTGCCGGCGTTGGCGTTTTCCCTGACGCTGTCGCCCGCGGCATCGACGACATACACATCGTCGCCGTTGCCGCCGCTCAGCGTGTCGTTGCCGGCGCCGCCATCGAGCGTGTCGTTGCCGTTGCCGCCCGTCAGCGAATTGTTCAGGGCGTTGCCGGTGCCGGCGCGGCCCGCGGTGCCCGTGATGACGAGATGCTCGACATTGTCGGCCAGCACCACGTCGACCGAGGCGCGCACCGTGTCCGTGCCGCCGTTGACGGCCTCGACGACCGTGACGCCGTCGTTGTCGATCACATAGGTGTCGTTGCCGGCGCCGCCGTCCAGCGTGTCGGCGCCGCCGCCGCCATTGATCGTGTCGTTGCCGGCGCCGGCGGCGATCAGTTGCGCCGAGGCGTCCGCGCCCTGGGCGAGGAAGTACGCTTCGCCATCGTGGCCGGCGGTGCCGTCGATCGTGCCGAGCACCGTCAGCGCGACCGCCTGGCTGGCCGGGCTGACCTGGCCCAGCGCATCGGTGGCCGTGGCGCTGAACTCGTGCCGGCCCGATGCCAGTCTGGCAAATTCCACCTGCCAGGCGCCATCGCCCCCAGCCGTCACTCGCGCCACCACGAGGCCGCCGTCGTACAGCGTGACTTGCGCGCCCGCATCGGCGGTACCGGTGACGAGCACATGGCCTTTGGCGAACGTGCCGCTGTCGATCGTGCCGGCGCCGGGTGCGCCGTGGGCCAGCGCGGCCGCCGCGACAGCCGCCTGGACGGCCTGCACCGTGAATGCCGGTGCCGCCGGCGGCTCGCCGCCGTTGCCGGCCGCCACGAACTCGGCCGCGCCGTCAGGGTCGACCAGCTGTTGCCACACGCGCGACGTGCCGTCCGCGGCCACCGTGGTCCAGCTGACGAACACCGCGCCGTCGGCTGCTTCCGTCACTGTCGGCGTGCCGGCCACGCCGGCGCTCTGGCTGGACGACTGGCCCTGGCTGACCTGCCAGGCGGCACCGGCCGCCGTGCCATCGGCAAGGTAGTGGCGGCCCAGGATGGCCGACGTGCCGTCGGCCGCCACGCTGTCCCACACGACGATGAAGCCGCCGTCGCGCAGGCCCGTCACGGCCGCGGCGTGCTGGAAGCCGGCGTTGGCCACCTGCACGGGCGTGCCGATGGCGCTGCCGGCCGCGTCGAAGCGCTGCACCAGCACGGCATCGTCCGGCGTGGCCGCCTGGCCGTCGTCCTGGATCCAGCTGACGACGGTGCCGGCCACGGCCGTGCCGCCGGCCCCGTACAGCGTGGCGATGCCGACGCTGCTGACGACGCCGGCGGTGGCCAGCCTGATCTCGCCGGTCGTCGCCTCGCCGTCCCAGCGGAACTGGCGCACCACCACGTTGTGGCTGCTGCCGTTGTCGGATTGCCAGGCCACCATGTAGCCGTTGTCCTGTTCGGCGACGGCGGGCGCCGCCTGCCTGCCGGCTGTCGCCGTCGCCACTGCCGCTTCGCCCTGCGCCTGGCCCTGCCAGTCGAAGCGCATGGCGCGCACGTCCGCCGCATCGGCGCCCTGGCCCTGCCACGCGACGACGAAGCCGCCGTCGATGGTGGCCGTCACGGCAGGTGCCGACTTGCCGCTGCCCAGCGATTGCTGGGCGCCGTTCGGCGTGCCGTCGGTGTTGAAGCGCTGCACGGCGAGGTCCGTACCGGCCTGCCACGCCACCACCCAGCCGCCGTCGTACAGCGCGGCGACCGCGGGGGCCGCGGCATTGGCGCCGCCCACCGTAGCGGCGCTGCCCAGCGGCGTGCCGGCCGCGTCGTAATGACGCATCTGCACGGTGCCGCCGGCCTGCCACGCGAGCACATACGAACCGTCCGCCAGGCCGGCGATCGCCTGCCCGCCGGCATCGGCCGCGACGATGCGGCCGGCCGCGGCCAGGTCCACCGTCTGGTCGGCGAACTGCAGGTGGCGGATGCCGGTCAGCGTGTCGGTGCCGTCGCCGGCGGCACGCAGGTCGGCAACGGACAGCCGGCCGTCGGCCAGCGTCGTCACGCGGTAATCGGCGAAGCTGCCGCTGTACACGGCCGTGTCGTCGCCGCCGCCGCCCACCAGCGTATCGTTGCCGGCGCCGCCGGCCAGCGTGTCGTTGCCGGCACCGCCATCGAGCAGGTTGGCGCCGCTGTCGCCGGTCAGTTTGTCGGCATGAGCACCGCCGGTCACGCCCTCGATATTGCGCAGCGTGTCGGTGCCATCGGCGCCCGTGGCCGAGCCGGCCGCCAGGCTGACGGTGACGGCGCCGGCCGCCCCGGCATAACTGGCGATGTCGAAGCCGGCGCCGCCGTCCAGCGTATCGTTGCCGCCGCGGCCGATGAACAGGTTGTCGGCGCCGTCGCCGCGCACGCTGTCGTCGAACATCGTCAGCGCCACCTGTTCGATGGAGATCAGCGTGTCGTCGCCGGTGCCGCTGCCGTCCTGCACGCGGCCGAGTACCAGGTCGACGGTCACGGCGCCGTAAGCACCGCCATAATCGACGCGGTCGTTGCCGGCGCCGCCATCGAGGGTGTCGGCGCCGTCGGAGCCGTAGATCAGGTCGTCGCCGGCCCCGGCCAGCACGAGGTCGTTGCCGGCATCGCCCAGCCAGCCGTAGCCGCCGACGACGATGTCGCCCAGGTCCGTGCCGTATTGCACGTCGTCGTACATGCCGCCGAACACCATGGGACCCATCAGCCTGACCGTCATTTTCCGCTCCGTTAGATTTTCCGTACGGCAATCTAACATGCAAAAAACGGCGCGCCGGCAGGAAAATGTATCGTGCGCGGCGCGCAGGGGCTATGTGAAAAAGCCCGCTGTTGCGGGCCGGCTACAGAGTGTCGAAAAGCCTAGACACCCTGGTAAACACTGGCGAAACGGGCAAGCTTGACGGGCCGAAAGGAGTGTTGCGGCTATGGCTAGCCCTCGACCTTCTCGTCCTCGGCCTTGACGTCTTCCATCGCTTCCGGCTCCAGCTGCTCGGCAGCGACGTTCAGCTTGATGAACGCGCCCCATGCGAGCAGCAGCGCGGCGGCGCTGGCGCCGATGATGCCGGCGTGGTTCAGCAGGTCGGGCTCGCCGTGCAGCGACTGGAACGCGGCCACCAGGCACTCGATCGACAGCGACACGATGACGACGATCAGGAAGCGCGACAGGAAACGGCGCACGCGCGTCGGCGTGCTGATGCTTTCGTCGCGCAGCACTTCCTCTTCCGCCACCGTCTGGCCCAGCTCGAAGGCGGCCACGGCGATCGTCAGCAGGCCGATGCATTCGAGGATCAGCACGAAGCGGGGTTGCACGGCTTCGCCGGCCTCGGTGCCCAGCGCGTGCCAGATTTCCATCGCAGCCATGCCCACCAGGCAGGCGCCGCAGATCCAGAAGAAGATCGACACGGCGATATAGCCGGCCCCGAACATTTTGAGGAGGATTTTCATGCGTTTTTCATACTTTAACAAAGAACTTTCATTGCTTTAATGCATAAGGATATGACGGAATATTCGCACTTCGGCAACGCATCCGTCGCACGGCTGTCGTTGCGGGCGGGTAAAATCGCCTTTGATTCAACATACCATGACCGCCATGACCCTCTCCGTCCTGCTGAACCTTGCCGTCTTCGTGCTGCTGCTGGCATTCCTGTACCGCCAGCAGCGCGTGCATGCCACGTTTACCGTGCGCGTGTTCACGGCCCTCGGCGTGGGCGTCGTGCTGGGCGCGGTGCTGCAGGCGCTGTACGGTGCCGACAGCGATGTCGTCAAGACCACCGGCCAGTATCTCGACATCGTCGGCACCGGCTACGTGAAGCTGCTGCAGATGATCGTCATGCCGCTGATCCTCGTGTCGATCGTGTCGGCCATCCTCAAGCTGCGCAACGCCAGTTCGCTGGGCAAGATCAGCGTGCTGACGATCGGCACGCTGATGCTGACCACGCTGGTCGCGGCCGGCATCGGCATCCTGATGGCCAAGCTGTTCGGGCTGACGGCCGTGGGCCTGACGTCCAGCGCGGCCGAAGTGGCGCGCGGCGCCTACCTGGAAGGCCGCGTGGCCGATGCGAAAGCCATCTCGCTGCCGAGCATGCTGCTGTCGTTCATTCCCGCCAATCCCTTCCTCGACCTGACGGGTGCCCGCAAGACGTCCACCATCGGCGTGGTGATCTTTGCCGTGTTCATCGGCGTCGCCGCGCACGGCATTGCCGACAAGAAGCCGGAGCTGTTCGTGTCGTTCGACCACTTCGTCAAGGTGGCGCACGCGATCGTCATGCGCATGGTGCGGATCGTGCTGCGCCTGACACCGTACGGCGTGTTTGCGCTGATGACGGAAGTGGTCGCCACGTCCAGCTATGCGGACATCCTGAACCTGCTGGGCTTCGTCGTCGCCTCGTATGCCGCGCTGCTGCTGATGTTCGGCGTGCACCTGGCCATCGTTGCCGGCACCGGCCTGAACCCGCTGCGCTTCGCGAAGAAGATCCTGCCCGTGCTGACGTTCGCGTTCACGTCGCGCAGCAGCGCCGGTGCGATCCCGATGAACGTGCAGACGCAGGTGCAGCGCCTGGGTACGCC
This sequence comes from Oxalobacteraceae bacterium UBA6704, assembly GCA_002454505.1. GTDB lineage: Bacteria > Pseudomonadota > Gammaproteobacteria > Burkholderiales > Burkholderiaceae_D > Rugamonas. The sequence goes on along the minus strand of DKJA01000024.1, from coordinate 2,772 downwards.
GGAAGGCATCGCCAACTTCAGCGCCTCGTTCGGCGCCACCATCGGCCAGAACGGCTGCGCCGGCATCTATCCGGCCATGCTGGCCGTGATGATCGCGCCCACCGTCGGCATCGATCCGTTCACGTTTGCCTTCCTGCTGCCACTGCTGGCGGTGGTCACCATCGGTTCCGTCGGCGTGGCCGGCGTGGGCGGCGGCGCCACGTTTGCCGCGCTGATCGTGCTGTCGACGATGAACCTGCCCGTCGCGCTGGCCGGCCTGCTCATTTCCATCGAACCGCTGATCGACATGGGCCGCACTGCGCTCAACGTGTCCGGCTCGATCACGGCCGGCACGCTGACGTCGCGCGTGATGGGCGAGACTGATGTGGCGATCTTCAACAGCGATGCCGAGGTCGATCCCGACGCGCAGACTGTGTAGGGGACTGTCCCTGCAGGGGACTGTCCCCGGGGTTGCTGTTGACTTTGCTTTAGTCTCAGAAAAGCAGAAGAGGCGACAGTCCCCCGCCCACCGTAGCGCCACCCATCGTCCGATTGGTCTAGTATGCAACGACCGAATACGACGACGGAACGCGATGGAACAGAAATGGCCCCAACAGATCTGGGTAGTGCGGCATGGCCAGAGTGCCGGCAATGTCGCGCGTGAAGCGGCCGAGGCCGCATCGCAATTCCTCATCGATATCGCCGACCGCGACATGGACGTGCCCCTGTCCGACCTGGGCGCACGCCAGGCCGATGCGCTGGCGGACTGGTTCTGCGAGCTGCCGGAAGACGAGCGGCCCAACGTGGTGCTGTTCTCGCCGTACATCCGCGCGCGCGAAACGGCACGCGCCGTCATCGACCGCATCGGCCGCGACGACCTGCTGAGTGCGGTATCCGACGAGCGGCTGCGCGAAAAGGAGTTCGGCATCGTCGACCGCCTGACGCCGCTGGGCATCGCCGACAAATACCCCGAACTGCACGAGCAGCGCCGCCACGTCGGCAAGTTCTATTTCCGTCCGCCGGGCGGCGAAAGCTGGTGCGACGTGATCCTGCGCCTGCGCAGCGTGCTCGACATGCTGACCCGCGAATACCGCGGCGAGCGCGTGCTGATCGTCGGCCACCAGGTGATCGTCAACTGCCTGCGCTACCTGCTGGAACGGATGGACGAGTCGGGCATCCTCGCCATCGACCGCGCCGGCGACGTGCCCAACTGCAGCGTCACGTCGTACCGCTTCGATCCGGCCGCCGGCAAGCGGGGCAAGCTGGTGCTGGACCTGGAAAACTTCGTGGCGCCGCTGACGGAATCGGGCACGCCGGTCACCACCAGCAAGGACCAGCCGGCCGCGCCGAAATCCTGATGAGCGCCATGAACCTCACCGACATCACCGCCCGCACGCTGCGCGACTGGGCCCTGCCCGAGCCGTCGTTCGACGACGACAAGGAAGGCCGCGGCCACGTGCTGATCGTCGGCGGCTCGCGCGAGATGCCGGGCGCCGTGATGCTGGCCGCCACGGCCGCGCTGCGCGCCGGCGCGGGCAAGCTGACCGTCGCCACGGCCGCGTCGGTGGCGCCGCTGGTGGGCGCGGCGATTCCCGAGGCGCGCGCCATCGGCCTGCCGGAAACGCCCCATGGCGGCTTCACGATGGAAGCGGCGCGCAAGCTGGGCGAGCTGGCCGGCAAGGTCAGCGCGCTGCTGATCGGTCCGGGCATGCAGGACGATGCGGCCACCGCCGAACTGGTGCATGCGCTGCTGCCCCGCTACGCCGGCGTGCGCGTCATCCTCGATGCGGCGGCGATGGGCGCCGTGCAGGCGCAGGGCGAACCTCACCTGCTGGAGGAAGCCAAGGACATGGCGCATTTCCGGTTCGCCGAACCGGTGCTGCTGACGCCGCACGCAGGGGAGCTGGCCAAGCTGACCGGCCGCGGCAAGACCGAGATATGCGACCGCCCCGCCGAAGCGGCGCAGGCGGCCGCGCACCGCTGGAACGCGGTGGTCGCGCTGAAAGGCGCCACCACCGTCATCGCCGCGCCGGACGGCCGCCTGTGGCAGCACCAGGGCGGCAATGTGGGACTGGCGATTTCCGGCTCCGGCGACGCGCTGGCGGGCATCGTCGCCGGCCTCGCGGCGCGCGGCGCCACACTGGAACAGGCTGCCGCATGGGGCGTTGCGCTGCATGCGTCCGCCGGCGAACAGCTGTCCATCCGTTATGGCGTGCTGGGTTACCTGGCACGCGAGATTTCGGCCGAAGTACCGGCCTTGCTGCGTACGCTTGCCCCAGCCTGAGGGGGCAAGCTGCAACAACCATCAGGCAATCGCGAACCGGCAACCATCCTGGCGGTCCATGGCACCTGATGGTCCCGCCATCATCCACTTGAAAGGAATCGACATGATCAAGCTGAGCAAATCCTCCGCCCTGATTTTCGCCGCAGTTCTGGGCACCGCAGCGCTGGCCGGCTGCAAGGACCGCAACGCCGACACCGTGCCGCCGGCGGACACCACGGCACCGGCCGTCACGCCGGATGCGGCCACCACGCCGGTGGCACCCGCCACCCCGCAAGCCAGCGGCACCAGCGACATGGGCACGGCCGGCGGCACCTCGGACGGCAGCACCACGCCGCCGGCCGGCAGCCTGACGCCACCGCCGGCCGACACCACCACGCCACCGCCGGAAGGCGCGGCAACGCCGGCCGCGCCCGCGGCGGGCAATTCGGACCCGGGCCGCTAACCAAGGTGGACGGTCCCCGCAGGGGCCTGTCCCCGGGGTTGTTGTAAAATTTGTGGTGCGCAGGCAG